>JBQGCL010000200.1:0-3284 GCA_052038485.1 Thermoleophilaceae bacterium
CGCTGTCGCCGTCGCCGTTCGCCGGCGGTGTCAGGACATCCGTCACCGGCGCCAGCAGACCGGTGGTCGGCGCGAGCGGGTCAGCGCCGCCGCCGGCCGCCGGCGCCAGGACGTCGGTCACCGGGGTGAGCAGGTCGGTGGCCGGCGCGAGCGGCTCGCCGCCGCCGGTCGCGGGAGCGAGCAGGTCGGTGACCGGCGCGAGCGGGTCGTCGCCGGTCGTCGGCGCGGCCAGCAGATCGGTGACCGGCGCGAGCGGGTCGCCGCCGGTCGCCGGCGCGGCGAGCGGATCGGTCACCGGCGCGAGCGGGTCGTCGCCGCCGCCGGTCGTCGGCGCGGCCAGGAGGGTGGTCACCGGGGCCGCGGTGTCGTCGCCGGTCGTCGGCGGGGTCCGGGAGTCGCCGATCGGGGTGGTGTCGGCGGTGGGTGCGTCGGGTGTCCTCGGGGTGATTTCCGGGGCGGTCGGGGCGGTGATTTCGCTTGTCCCCAATTCGGGTACGTCGCCGATCGACGGCGTCGGCGGCGTTGGGTCGGTCGGCGCACCGGTGTCGGCGGGCAGCGGAGCCCGCACGTCGAGGGTGTCGGCGGGAGCGGCGTCGGCCGGAGCAGGCGGCTCGGGCGCGGCGAGCTCGGGGGCGGGCAGCGGGGCATCGTTCGTCGTCGTGCTCGGAGCCGCGTCGGCCGGAGCGGGAGGCTCGGGCGCGAACGACTCGGGGGCGACCTGCGTGACATCGACCTGCGGGGCATCCGTCGTCGTCGTCGTCGGAGCGGTGTCGGCGGGAGCGGCGTCCGCCGGAGCGGGAGGCTCGGGCGCAGCCGGCTCGGGGGCGACCTGCGTGGCATCCGTCGTGGCGGTGGGCGCGGCGTCCGCCGGAGCGGGAGGCTCAGGCGCAACCGGCTCGGGGGCAACCTGCGTGGCATCCGTCGTGGCGGTGGGAGCGGCGTCCGCCGGAGCAGGGGGCTCAGGCGCAACCGGCTCGGGGGCGATCTGCGTGGCGTCCGTCGTGGTGGGAGCGGGCTCGGCCGGCGCGGGAGCCGGGGCGGGCTCGGCCGGGGCGGGCGCGGGCTCCGTGGCAGCGGGCTCCGTGGCAGCGGGCTCGGTCGCCGTCGTCGTCACCGTGCCGGTGTCCGGCAACAGCGCCGTGGCATCAGGTACGGGCAGCTGTGCAAAGGCGTCGCCGGGAAGCGTGAGCAGGAGGAAGAGCACGCCGAGGAGCGCACAGCGAACGGCGTGCACAACGCCGATCGGCCGTCTCCCCCTCAGCTCCAACTTGCCCCTGTCTCCCGCATTCCGCGCAACTCTCCGAACTCGAAGTTGCCCCAACCCTGTGCAGAGGCGCGTACCCAGAACCGATCGACCTCGTCAACCGCTCAACGCTTTTTTGCCGCTATTTGCGAGCTTTTTCGTACCCCAATCGGCCCGCTCGCGACGGTTGACCCCCAGCCCTCGAGCCGGGGTCGAGGGTCAGCGGCCGGCAAACGCGCCTCAACCCAAGCGGCAAAGCTGTACCCGGATCGGGGAATCCCGGCTGCCGCTAGGGGGACCCGAGGCGAATGAACCAACGGGCGATCGGATCGCCCCCGGACGCGGGATCGAGCTCGAACACGTCCACCGCGATGAAGCTGAACCAGAGCGCGTGGAAGCCCCAGCCGCGCTCGTGCGGGGCGACCCAGAGCGCGCGCTCACCGGCGTCAGGAGGGCGCACCGTGAGCCGCGCGCGGGAGTCGGTCACATCGGTGAGCACACCCGCCACCACTTCGGTCTCGTCCGCCCCCGGCATCCCGCGCACCCAGACGCGCACCTCGCGGCCCTCCGGCGAGAACCGGAGCATCCGCCCTACGCGCTCCAACACGCGCGGTCGCACGGCCGCCGTTACGCGCGCTTCAGCTGTGCGCCGAGCTCGCGCGTCGCGAGCTCCGCGAACGCCTCGACCGAGCGCCGGTTGTCGCGGTCGACCTGGCCTTTCATCAGGGCGGCGAAGACCGACCCCAGCGGACCGAAAGCGGGCGTCCCGCGAAGCGTCATCGTGACCCGACTCGCCTCGCCGCCCTCAGGCGCCACTTCCTGGATCACCTCGAAGTGCGAGGACAGCGGGATGTCCCCCGTCTCGTGGACCGATCGCGAGGGCACCGTGTGCTCCACGACGCGCCAATGGGTACGCGCCTTCCAGGGCCCGAGTATCGGGTTCACCTCGTCGTAGGTCGACCCCTCGGCGGCGCGTCCGTCGGTGCGCGTGACCTCGTCCGTGCCCGTCACCCATTCGGAGTACCGCGCCGTGTCGGACAAGAGCTCGAAGACGGGTCCCTGGGGAGCCGGGACGACAGCCGACGCGGTGACCTCGAACGCCATCGAAACCTAGGCCGACTCGGCGGCCTGCGAGCCCGTGTCCTCCTCGGGCGCGGCCTCGGTCACCAGGGTGGGCTTGAGGCCCTTCTCGATCGTCTCCTTGGTGACCACGCACTTCTTCACGTCGCGCCGCGAGGGCAGCTCGAACTGCACGTCGAGCAGCGTCTCCTCGAGGATCGAGCGCAGCCCGCGAGCGCCGGTCTCGCGATCCAGCGCGCGGTCCGCGATCGCCTGGAGCGAGTCGTCGGCGAAGACGAGCTCGATCCCGTCGAACTGGAAGAAGCGCTGGAACTGCTTGACGAGCGCGTTGCGCGGCTCGGTCAGGATCGTGACGAGGTCGTCGCGCGTGAGCTGGTGGATCACCGACGCCACCGGCAGCCGCCCGATGAACTCGGGGATGAGCCCGTACTCGACGAGGTCCTCCGGCAGCACCTGCTCGAACAGCTCGCCGGTGTCCTTGTTGTGCTTGGACGCGACCGAGGCGCCGAAGCCGACGCCCTTGTGCCCGATGCGCCGCTCGACCACCCGGTCGAGGTCGGCGAACGCCCCACCGCAGATGAACAGGATGTTCGTCGTGTCGATCGTGAGGAACTCCTGGTGCGGGTGCTTGCGCCCGCCCTGCGGCGGCACCGACGCCACCGTGCCCTCGAGGATCTTCAGGAGCGCCTGCTGGACACCCTCACCCGACACGTCGCGCGTGATCGACGGGTTGTCCGCCTTGCGCGCGATCTTGTCGACCTCGTCGATGTAGATGATCCCGGTCTCGGCCTTCTTGACATCGAAGTCGGCGGCCTGGATCAGCTTGAGCAGGATGTTCTCGACGTCCTCGCCCACGTAGCCGGCCTCGGTCAGCGCGGTCGCGTCCGCGATCGCGAACGGCACGTTGAGGATCTTGGCGAGCGTCTGCGCGAGCAGCGTCTTGCCGCAGCCGGTCGGGCCG
>JBQGCL010000201.1:0-3119 GCA_052038485.1 Thermoleophilaceae bacterium
AGCTCGTGCTGGACGCCGTGCGCGAGGACAGCTGAGCGCGCCGCGGCCGACTGGCTCGCTAGGGTCCCCGCCCAATGACCGTCCTACAGCGCGAAGAGCTCGAGCAAAGCCCGCTCGCCGACCTGCACGCGATCGCGTCCGAGCTCGGCCTGGAGGGATTCCGGTCCAAGCGCAAGGCCGACCTGATCGGCGCGATCCTCGACGCGCAGGGTGGGGAGGAGGACGGCGAGGCCACTCCCGAGGAGGCCACTCCCGAGGAAGCCGCTCCCGACGAGGGCGAGCCCGACGAGGTCCCCTCGGAGGAGTCGCTCGAGGGCCCGCCCGCCGACGAGGACGAGGACGAGGTCGAGGCGGAGGCTCCCGAGGGCGAGCTCGACGTCGTCGAGGAGGAGCCCGAGGTTCAGGAGGAGGAGGCCTCCGACGAGGAGATCCTCACCGGCCCGCTCGACATCCTCGCCAACGGGTCCGGCTTCTTGCGGCTCGACCCGGCCGGCCAGTCGCGCGGCGACGTGTACGTCTCGCCCGCCCAGATCCGCCGCTGTGAGCTTCGCTCGGGCGACGAGATCAGCGGCCCCGTGCGCCCGCCGCGGCGCAACGAGCGCCACCCGTCGCTGGTGCGCGTCGAGAGCGTCAACGGCGCCGACGCCGAGCCACCCGAGCAGCGTCCCTGGTTCGGCGAGCTGACCCCGATCTTCCCGACGGAGACGCTCGGCGAGCTGCGCGGCGTGTCCTACGGCAAGGGCGCGCGAGTCGCGGTCGTCGGCCCGCCCGGTGCCGGCGCCACCACGCTGCTGCGCGAGGCGGTCGGCGCCCTCGGCGACGACCTGTTCGTCCAGATCGCGCTGGCCGGGGTCCGCCCCGAGGAGGTCGCCGCCTGGCGCGAGCTCGGCCCGCCCGTCGTGGGCGGCAGCTTCGAGCGCTCGCCCGAGGCGCAGGCGCAGGCCGCCGAGCTGGCCGTCGAGCGCGCCAAGCGCCAGGTCGAGCGCGGCGGCCACGCCGTGCTCGTCGTCGACTCCCTCTACGCGCTGCCGCCGGGCACGCGCCGGCGCGTCTTCGGGGCCGGCCGCGCCACCGAGGAGGGCGGCACGCTGACGGTCCTCGCCGCCGGCGGCGACGACCGTGAGCTGCTGCGCTGGGCCACCGCCCGCGTGGAGCTTCCGCCCGCTACTTGACGACCAGCGTCTCCGCCATCGTCGTCGGGTGCACCAGACAGACGAGCCGGTAGGTCCCCTTGACCTTCGGCGTGACGCTGTAGCTGCCGCTCGTCCTGCCCCAGTAGACCGACGAGAACCCGCGCGGCCCGTTCGCGACTGTGACGCTGTGCGGGCGTGACCCGGTGAAGTTCCAGGTCACGGTCTCGCCGACCTTCGCGGTGATCTTCCCGGGCCGGAAGAAGTCGTCGCCGATCTCGAGGGCGGTCCCGTCGAAGGAGCTGAACACGCCCCTCGGCTTGGCCAGCTGGGGCACGACCAGGTCGTAGTCGGGCGTGCGGTCGTAGCGCGGCGGCTTGTTGATCTCGACGATGTCGTTCGGGAGCTTGCCGCAGCGCTTGACCGAGTCGTCCTCCACGAACCAGGTGGCCCAGAAGCCCATCGCGGCCACGTGCAGGTTGTGGTTGTCGTGCACCGCGGTGCGGCGCAGCACCTCTCCCTGCGAGACCGGGATTCCCTTGGCCGTCGCGTAGGCGCCGGTCCCGACCGGGCCGGGCTCGTGCAGGATCGGCCGGATCGCGTTGTAGGGATGGCTCGGCACCCCGTGGTAGACGGGCGCCTTGAAGATCGTCCGCTTGCACGTGCGGCTCTCCAGCGTCTGGTACTTGCCGCCGCCGTGCTGGTGCGAGGAGGCGACCAGCATGCGCCCGCTGAACGGTGCGACCCAGTCGCTCGAGTTGACGTAGTTGGAGCCCTTGCGGCCGCCCCCGGGGACGTCGTAGGACATCCCGTTGGCCAGCTGCGCGCAGTTGCCGATCACGATCGGAATGATCGACTTGCGCGGCTCGGTGGTGTACCAGACCTTCGTGCGCACGTAGAAGCTCTTCGGGCGCTTGTAGTGGTTCATCACCATCGCGGTGAGCGACCAGTCGGGCGCCGTTCCGTCGGCCCTGCGGTTGTTGATGCCGTAGGTCTTGCGCGAGCTGGGCGGCAGCGTCATCTGCGGGCGGCCGAGCGGGTGCTCCTCGCCGCGGCCGCCGATGAAGCCGACGCCGGGCCAGCAGCTGCCCGAGCCCTGGTCCACTCGGCCGGGGGCGAAGTAGAGGAAGTGGTGGACCATCATCTTCGCGATCGGCAGCGGCTTGGCCTTCGGGTTCTTGGAGTCGACAAGCGCCATCTCCTTGAAGCCGAGGATGTAGCCGGGCTGCTTCGGCGCGCCGACACCCGCCTTCAGCGTGACCTGGTGCGTGTCGTGCACATAGGGCAGCGAGTCGATCTTCGGCGAGTAGAGCGTGAGCAGACGCTCCTTGGCACCGGCGGCGGGGGCGGCCACGAGTCCGATCGACACGACGGCGAGCGCGGCCGTCAGCAGCTTGCGCATCCTCTCCTCCTCAGAAGTTGCAGCGCGACTGCGAGAAGACTAGCGCCGATAGGCGACCGCGCGCCAGCTCGGCTCGGGCGAGAGCTCGATCAGCTCGAAGTTGCGATCGGGCTGGGCGTAGCCGAAGGAGTGCGTGTGCTCGTCGAAGACGACCTCGAGCTCGCCCTCCATCACGCGCTGGTCGAGCCAGGCGCCGCGGAAGACGAGCCGACGGATCCAGTGGACGAGCGAGCGCTCGGATGGCCCGTTCAGGTCGCCCCAGCGGTAGTTGATGTGCTCGCCGAGGTCGGACTGCGGCTCGGGCACCTCGCCGTTGACGGCGAGGTTGACGAGGTCCTCGCGCTCGTGGTCGCCGAGCAGCCCGTCGACGAAGCCGAGCTTCGCGGCAGCCTGCTCGACGCGCTCGGTGAAGTCACGCTCGTTGAACGTGAACCGGAGCTCGCCGTACTCCAAGACGTAGTCGGAGCCGGACTCGTAATTGCCGCGTCGTGCAGTGTCCATGATCCAGATCGCGCGGGGAGCCCGGGCGCGTCGTCATCCTACGGCCGATTCCTTCAGCGACGAGAGGTCTGCAACCCGGTTTGCAT
>JBQGCL010000202.1:0-4154 GCA_052038485.1 Thermoleophilaceae bacterium
CGCCGCCACCGCCGGGCCCGCCGCCACCGGGCGCACCCTGCTGCCCTGTCAGCCGGCCCAGCCCGTTGTAACCGAAGATCAGCGACCAGATGCTGTTGTCGCTCGTGCCGGAGATCCAGGGCCGGTCCGACGCCGGTGTCACCCACACCAGCATTGGCCACGCCAGCCCCACGGCCGCCATCGCCAAGCCGCCCAGGCCGAGCTGGCGCAGCGCGGCGAGCCGGCCGCGCGGCGCCACCCACAGCCACGCCGCCGCCAAGGCCGGCACGACCATCAGCGCCGCGCCCATCTTGGCCTCGAAGCCGAGCCCGACGGCCACGCCCGACAGCACCACCCAGCGGGTCCGCCCGTCCTCGAGCGCCCGCACCAGCAACCACACCGCCGCGGTCACGCACAGCACAAGCAGGGCGTCCGGGTTGTTGTGGCGCGAGATCGCGACCGTGACCGGCGTCAGCGTCAGCGCCAGCCCGGCGGCGAAGCCCGCCGCCCGGCCGAACCGGCGCCGCGTCAGGTCGTAGACGAGCGCCACGCTCGCGACTCCCATCAGCGCCTGCGGCACGAGCATGCTCCACGAGCTGAAGCCGAAGGCGCGCGCCGACAGCGCCTGGATCCAGAGCGCAAGCGGCGGCTTGTCGACCGTCATCACACCACCGCTGTCGAACGAGCCGAACAGGAACGCGTGCCAGCTCCCGGTCATCGACCGGATGGCCGCGCTGTAGTACTCGTTCGCGTAGCCGTTCGTGTCGAGCGACCACAGATAGAGCACCGCCGCGAGCCCCAGCAGCGCCGCCAGCTCGGGCGGCGGCCAGGTCAGGGCGCGCACGCGCGACAGGCGGGCCGCGCGCGGCAGGGAGACGGACGACGTGGTCATGCGGTTCCTTTCGCTTGAAGGAGGACACGAGGGGCGAACACCCAGCTGCGCAGGGCCATGTAGCGGGTGACCGTCGCGCAGATCCCGGCGGTGACCAGGACGGTCAGCTCGAGCACGCGGCCCGCCCCGGGATCGAGCCCGTGCAGAACCGCCAGCGCACCGCTCGTCAGGCCGAGCGTGAGCACGTAGACGAACGCCCCCATCGCGTGCTGGCGGACCAGGTCGCGCCGGCCGGAGATGCCGAAGGTGAGGCGCCGGTTGGCGTGCGTGTTGGCCACGGCCGTCAGGGCGAGCGCGAGCGCGTTGG
Source organism: Thermoleophilaceae bacterium (assembly GCA_052038485.1). Taxonomy (GTDB): domain Bacteria; phylum Actinomycetota; class Thermoleophilia; order Solirubrobacterales; family Thermoleophilaceae; genus JACVRW01. Next base: position 1,179 of record JBQGCL010000202.1, read on the forward strand.
CGCTCTCGGCGCCGAGCGGCGCCCGCAGTGCGAGGAAGAGCAGCGCGTACGCGATCGTCGAGACGACGCCCACGCACATGAAGCGGATCAGCCGGGCCTCGCCGAGAAGCCGCGCGATCCCGCGCAGGTCCTCGAGCGCGGTGCGCACGATGTCCACGCGCGAGTCGGGGTCGTCGATCCAGTCGACCGGGACCTCGTGGATGCGCATCCCCTCGCGCTGGGCCACCACGAGCAGCTCGGTGTCGAAGAACCAGCCTTCGTCGCGGACGGCCGGCAGCAGGCGCTGCAGCGAGTCGCGGCGCACGGCCTTGAAGCCGCACTGGGCGTCGGAGAAGCGCGCGCCCAGCACGGTGTGCAGCAGCCGGTTGTAGGAGCGCGAGATGAGCTCGCGCTTGCGCCCGCGCACCACACGCGAACCGGGGGAGAGGCGCGTACCGATCGCGACGTCGCTGTGACCCGACAGCAGCGGCGCCAGCAGCGGCGGCAGCGCGCGCAGGTCGGTCGACAGGTCCGCGTCCATGTAGCAGACGACGTCCGCCTCGCTGCGCTCCCAGGCGGCGCGCAGCGCGCGGCCGCGGCCCTTCTCACGCAGCGCGAGCAGCGACACGTTCGGCAGGTCCTCCGCCAGCGCCATCGCTATCCGCAGCGTCTCGTCGGTGCTGGCGTTGTCGGCGATCACGATGCGCCAGCGCAGCGGGAGCGAGGCGCTCAGGTAGTCGTGGAGCCGCCGGATCGACGCCGGCAGCACGCCCTGCTCGTTGTGGACAGGCACGACCACGTCGACGGTCGCGGTGGCGGCCGGTGCGATGACGGCATTCATGCGGGCCACCTTCCGGCTCGGCCGCCAGAGGACGCTGGGCCGAGACTGAGAGTTCGCTGAGTCCGCCTCGGCGCTCGCCACAATCCCCCTGAGATGAGAGTGCTGATCGTCGACGACGACCGGTCGCTCCGGGAGGCGCTGCGGCGCACCCTGACGCTGGGTGGCTACGAGACCGTCTCGGCGGGAAGCGGCGAGGAGGCGCTCGCCCAAGTCGCGGACGCCGGCCCGGACGCCCTCGTGCTCGACGTCGGCCTACCCGACCTGGACGGGCTCGAGGTGTGCCGCCGGCTCCGCCAGGCCGGCAACCGGGTCCCCGTTCTGATGCTCACCGCGCGCGACGCGATCGAGGACCGAATTGACGGTCTGGACGCGGGTGCCGATGACTACCTCGTGAAGCCGTTCGACGTAGGCGAGCTGAAGGCGAGGTTGCGGGCCCTGCTGCGCCGCGGCGGCGGCGAGGAGGTGCCCGACGCGCTCTCGTTCGACGAGCTCCGGCTGGACCCCGTGCGCCACGGCGTGATCGTCGGGGAGGAGTTCGTCGAGCTGACCCGCACCGAGTACCAGCTGCTCGAGCTGCTGATGCGCAACCCGCGGCGCGTGCTGCCGCACAGCATGATCTACGAGCGCGTCTGGGGCTACGACTTCGGCCCGGCCTCGAACGCCCTGCGCGTCTACGTCGGCTACCTGCGCCGCAAGCTCCAGGACGCCGGCGCGCCCCAGCTGCTGCACACCGTGCGCGGCGTGGGCTACGTCCTGCGCGAGCCATGACCTTGCGCACGCGCATAGCAGGCGCGGCCGGGCTGGCCGTCGCGCTCGCCGTGATCGCCGTCTCCGTCGCGGTCTATCTGGGCGTCCGCAACGAGCTGCGCGACGAGGTCGACGCCTCGCTGCACAGCCGCGCCGACGCGCTGGCCGACTTCGCGCGCCGCAACGCCGAGCGTGCACCCGACCTCCCGCGCGAGCCGTTCGGCGGGCCCGAGGGCTACGTGCAGGTGGTGCGGCCGAGCGGCCGGCTGCTGCGGCGGTCGTCCTCCGGCGAGACGCTTCCGCTCGACGCGCGCGCCCACGCGATCGCTCGCAGCGGTTCGGGGGAGGAGCTCGTCGACAGGACCATCGACGGATTGCACCTGCGCGTGCTGACGCGGGGCCTCGGCGACGGCGGCGGCGCGATCCAGGTGGCGCGACCGCTCGACGAGGTCGACCGCCAGCTCGACCGGATCCTGCTCGTGCTGCTGTTCGTCGGCGCGGCGGGTGTCGCGCTGGGCGTGGGGCTCGGCGCGCTGGTGGCGCGCACCGCGCTTTCGCCGATCGCGAGCTTCACGAGGCGCACGGAGGAGCTGGCCGCCGACCCCGACCCGTCCGAGCGCATGGAGGTGACCGGGCGCGACGAGCTGACCCGCCTGGCGCACAGCTTCAACTCGACGCTCGACGCGCTCGAGCGCTCGGTCGAGGCCCAGCGCCACCTGGTCGCCGACGCCAGCCACGAGCTGCGCACCCCGATCGCCAGCCTGCGCGCGAACATCCAGACGCTCCAGGAGGCCGATCGCCTGCCTGCCGGCGAGGTCGAGTCGCTGCGGGCCGACATCGTCGAGGAGCTCGACGAGCTGACGGCGCTGGTGGGTGACGTCGTCGAGCTCGCGCGCGGGTCCAAGCCCGACGAGCTGGCCGACGACGTGCGGCTCGACCGCATCGGCGAGGCCGTGGCCGAGCGCGCGCAGGTCCGCGCCGGCGAGCGGGTCACGTTCCGCGTGGAGGTCGAGCCGACGGTGGTGCGGGGCGAACCGCAGCGGATCCAGCGGGCGGTCGCCAACCTGGTCGACAACGCGGTCAAGTGGAGCCCGCCCGGCGGCTCGGTCGAGCTCGAGCTGAGGGACGGCGAGCTGAGCGTGCGCGACCACGGTCCCGGCTTCGCCGACGCGGACATCCCGCACGTGTTCGAGCGCTTCTTCCGGGCCGAGGCCGCGCGCGGGCTGCCCGGGTCGGGACTCGGGCTCGCGATCGTGCGCCAGGCGGCGGAGGCCCACGGCGGGTTCGCCACCGCCGCCAACGCGCCCGGCGGCGGGGCGCTGCTGCGCGTGTCGTTCGGCCTGCCGGTCCCTGAGCCGGCCGAGCCGGCGCTCCAGTAACGGCCTCAGGGCAGTCTCAGCGGGCGGTCG
>JBQGCL010000203.1:0-7971 GCA_052038485.1 Thermoleophilaceae bacterium
GCGCATCATGCGCGAGGAGATCTTCGGGCCGGTTATCCCGATCGTGACGGTGGCGTCCGAGGACGAGGCGATCGCGCTGGCGAACGACTCGGAGTTCGGCCTCGGCGCCTCGGTCTGGACGATGAACCGCGCCAAGGGCGAACGGATCGCGGAGCGGATCCAGTCCGGGATGGTCTGGATCAACGATCACATGTTCAGCCACGGCGCCTGCTCCTGCTCGTGGGGCGGCGTCAAGCAGTCCGGCCTGGGCCGTTCCCACTCGAAGTTCGGGCTCTGGGAGTGCGTGAACATCAAGCTCGTCACCTGGGAGCCGTCGCGCACGCGCGACTTCTGGTGGCACCCGTACGACCAGTCGCTCGGCAAGGCGATGAGCGCCTCGGCCAGGCTGCTGTACGGCCGCGACTCCGACAAGCCCGCGGCTCTGCGGCGCGGCCTGTTCCCGCTGATCAAGGTCGGCGGGAAGACGCTGCGCGACGTGTTCAAGCGCTAAGGCTCAACTGAGGGCGGATTCCCGATGTGAGGGACCCCGCCTTAGCCGTACTTTCGGCTCCATGAACGGAGCCCTCACATATTTCGCCGCCGCGGTGCACCAGGCCGAGCTGCACGCGGCGGCCGAGCGCAGCCGGCGCGTGCCCGGCAAGCCGCGCCGCAAGCGCAGCCTGCCCGGCCTGTCGCGTCCGCGACGCGCGCGCCGTGCCTACGCCTGAGCTGGCCCTGCGCGCGGTGGATAATGGCCGCGTGCGCCGTGTATCGAGCCCGACTTTCGTAGGCCGGGCCGAGCAGCTCGCGAGCTTCGACCAGGCGCTCGCCCGCGCGGCCGATGGAGACCCGGCCGGCCTGTTGGTGGCCGGCGAGTCCGGTGTGGGCAAGAGCCGGCTGGTGGCGGAGTACGGCGAGCGCGCTCGCGCCGCCGGGGCGCGCGTGCTGACCGGCGACTGCGTCGAGCTCGGCGAGGGCGAGCTGCCCTACGCGCCGATCGTGGGCGTGCTGCGCGACCTCCAGCGCGAGGTCGGGGCCGACGCGCTCGCGGAGCTGACCGGCGCCGGTGGGGCCGAGCTCGGCCGGCTGCTGCCCGAGGCGGGCGAGGCGCCCGCCACGCCGGCCGATCAGGAGTTCGCGCAGTCGCGCCTGTTCGAGGTGCTGCTGTCGCTGTTCAGCCGCCTCGGCGAGCAGGCCCCGCTCGTGCTCGTGATCGAGGACCTGCACTGGGCCGACCGCTCGACGCGCGACTTCCTGCGCTTCCTCGTGCGCGCCACCCGGCGCGAACGGCTGGTGCTGGTCGCGACCTACCGCTCCGACGAGCTGCACCGGCGCCATCCGCTGCGTCCCTTCCTGATCGAGATCGAGCGCCTCAAGCAGATCGAGCGGATCGAGCTCGAGCCGTTCTCCCGCCTGGAGCTGGCAGCGCAGCTGACCGGGATCCTCGGCTCCCACCCCGACCCCGGCGTCGTGAACGCGCTGTTCGAGCGCTCCGGCGGCAACCCGTTCTTCGCCGAGGAGCTGCTGGCGGCAACCGAGAACGGCGACGGCCAGCGCCTGCCCGAGACCCTGCGCGACGTCCTGATGGTGCGCGTCGAGGCGCTCCCCGCCGGTACGCAGCAGCTACTGCGGGTGATCGCCGCCTCCGGTCGTGGCGTGACGCACGGGCTGCTCGCCGAGGTCACGCCCGCCAACGGCAGCGAGCTGAACGACGCCCTGCGCGAGGCCGTCGCCCACCACGTGCTGGTGCAGCGCCATGGCGACGACAGCTACGCCTTCCGCCACGCGCTGATGCGCGAGGCCGTCTACGAGGACCTGCTGCCGGGTGAGCGCGGCGATCTGCACGTCCGGCTGGCCGAGGCGATCGCCAAGGACTCCTCGCTGTCGGCTGACATCGCCGGCCCCGCCGCTGAGCTGGCCTGGCACTGGCACCAGGCGCACGAGCTTCCGCACGCGCTGCGCGCGTCGATCGACGCGGGCGCCCAAGCCGAGAAGATGCACGCGCCGGCCGACGCCGCGCGCCACCTCGAGAACGCGATCGATCTGTGGGATCGGGTCGGAGACCCTGAGGCTGCGAGCGGCACGACGCTTGTGGAGCTGCTACGACGCGCAGCCGCGCTCAGCTTCGTCGCGGGTGAGCACGACCGAGCCGTCGGCCTCGCGCGCCAGGTGCTCGAGCGGATCGACGAAGAGGACGTCACTGCGACCGTGGTCGCGGGCGAGCGGCTGGCTCGCTACCTGTGGACGAGCGGTCACCACAGCGAGTCCATGGAGCAGTACACGCGGGCCGCGGAACTGATGCCGGTCGAGCCGGCAAGCGCCGAGCGTGCCCTCGTGCTCGCGGGACTGGCGCAGGCGCGCATGCTGGTCGGGCAGATCGAGAACTCCCGCGGGCTGGCCGAGGAGGCGATCCGAATCGCCCGTGCCGTCGGAGACCGGGACGTCGAGGCGCACGCGCTCAACACGCTCGGCGTCGACATCGGCGCACTCGGCGAGCGGACGCGAGGCATCGCGTCACTCAGGGAGTCGCTTGGCATCGCGTTGGAGCAGGGAGACCCCGACGCCCTGCACCGCGCCTACACGAACCTCGGTGACCTGCTCGACCAGGACGGCCGGCTCGAAGAGTCGATCGAAATGGCGCACGAGGGCGTGGACATGGCCCGCAAGACCGGCACCACCCGCAGCTGGGCGGGGTTCCTGTATGGCGAGGCGGCAAAGCGGTGCTGGCGCCTCGGCCGCTTGGAGGAGGCGGAGCGACTCATCGAGCAGGCGGTCGACTGGGGCGCCGAGGGCGTCTCGGGAGGCAACGTGCACCTCGCGGCAAGCGAGCTCGCCGCGATGCTCGGGCGCTGGGACGAGGCGACCGGACAGCTCGCCGAGGCGCGCCGGCTGCTGAGCCGGGCCGCTGGGTCGATGTGGATCGCGCCGCTGTACGGCTGCGAGGTGCTGCTGGCTGAGCACGAGGGCGACATCGCCCGCGTGCGACGCGCCGTCGAGGAGGCGCACCGCCGCATGGCAGGAGAGGACGAATACGCCTTCTACGCACGCGACCTCTACCTGCCCGCGGTGCGCGCCGAGGGCGACGCCGCCGAGCGGGCCCGGGCCTCGCACGACGACGACGCCGAGCGCGAGGCGCGCGAGTCCTGTGCCGTGCTGCGCGCGCGCGTGCACGATCTGGCCGTGGCCGCCGGAGTCAACGGATCTCCCCCGCCGCAGGTCGTCGCCGACCAGGCGACCGTGGAGGCGGAGTTCGCTCGCACAGAGGGTCGTGCCGACCCTGCGCTGTGGCAGGCCTCAGCCGCGAGTAATGAGCGACTCGGCAATCGGGTGGCGGTGGCCTACGCGCGCCTGCGCGAAGCCGAGGCGATCCTCGACCTCGGCGGCGATGCGGCCGGCGCCCTGCTGGAAGCGCATGCGATCGCCACGGACACGGGGGTGCTGCCGCTGCGTGAGGCGTGCGAGCGGCTCGCCCGGCGAGCCCGGATGCGGCTGGGCGACGAGCCCGAGCAGCCTCGCACCGAGGACCCGTTCGGGCTGACCGCGCGCGAACGTGAGGTGTTGGTGCTGGTCGCCGCCGGGCGCACGAATCGCCAGATCGGCGAGGAGCTGTTCATGAGCGAGAAGACCGCGAGCGTGCACGTGTCGCGGATCCTGGCCAAGCTCGACGTGGGCACCCGCGGCGAGGCCGGCGCGGTCGCCCACAAGCTGGGCCTGGACGCATAAGGCCCACTAAGGCCCAAGTAGAGGCGAATTGCCGATGTAAGGGGTCCTCCTTAGCCGTAGTTTGAGCGGCATGACTGGACCCCTGACACAAGCGGCCGCCACCGAGCACCTCCACGATCTGCGCGCGGCCGCCGGGAACCGCGACCACACGTCGCGGGAGCAGCTCCCGGAGCGCCGCTGGCCGGTGTTCTCGGTGCTGCACCGCCCGCGCCGTGCCCTCGCCGCCTAGGCGCTCCATCCCTCCAGCGCCAGGCGGCGGGGGCACCCCCGGCGCCTCTCGATAAGGTCGAAGCCAACCCCCAATGACCTCACTTGCCATCGAAGCCAGCGGGCTCGAGAAGTCATTCGGCGACACCAAGGCCGTCGACGGCGTCGACCTGGCTGTGCGCTCCGGCTCGGTCTATGGAGTGCTCGGCCCCAACGGCGCGGGCAAGACGACGACGATCCGCATGCTCGCCACCCTGCTGCGCCCGGACGCGGGCGAGGCCCGCGTGCTCGGCCACGACATCCTCAAGGAGGCCGACGCCGTACGCAGCGAGGTCAGCCTGACCGGGCAGCTCGCCTCCGTGGATGAGGACCTGACCGGCCGCGAGAACCTGATCCTGCTCGGCCGGCTGCTGGGTCTCGATCGCAGCGTCGCCAAGGCGCGCGCAGACGAGCTGCTCGACGCGTTCGGACTAGCCGAGGCCGCCGGGAAGCTGGTCAAGAACTACTCGGGCGGCATGCGCCGGCGCCTCGACATCTCGGCCAGCATCGTCGTGATCCCGAAGCTGATGTTCCTGGACGAGCCAACCACCGGGTTGGATCCCCGCTCGCGCAATCAGGTGTGGGGCATCATCCGGGCACTGCGCGCCGAGGGTGCGACGATCCTGCTCTGCACGCAGTACCTGGAGGAGGCCGACCAGCTGGCGGACGGCATCGCGGTGATCGACCACGGCAAGGTGATCGCCGAGGGCACGCCCGGACAGCTGAAGGCCTCCGTCGGCTCCGGCGCGCTGCACGTGCGGTTGCTCGACCCCGACCACCGTCCCGAGGCCGAGCAGCTGCTCATCCGCGAGCTGGGCGGCGTGCGCCTGGAGCCGGATCCGGCGGCTCTCACGGCGACCTGCGCGGACGCCGACAAGGCCGCCGAGGCCGTCGCCGCGCTGACGCGCGCGGGCATCGGTGTGGCGTCCTTCACGCTGGGGCAGCCGAGCCTCGACGAGGTCTTCCTGGCGCTGACGGGACACACGGCCGAGGACCAGACCGGCAACGGCGAACAGGAGCAGGCGGCATGAGTGCCGGCCAGGCGTCAACCGCCGCGATGCCCGACGAGGCGGCCGTCCGCAAGGCGCTCGCCAACGCGCCGCGCCCCAAGCGGGCCAGCGCCGTGTCGAACGCGCTGATGTTCGGCTGGCGAGGCATGCTGAAGGTCAAGCACGTCCCCGAGCAGCTGCTCGACGTGACGATCACGCCGGTGATGTTCGTGCTGCTGTTCACGTACCTGTTCGGCGGCGCAATCGCCGGGTCGACGGGGGAGTACCTCGACTACATCCTGCCCGGCATCCTGGTCATGTCGGTGATCTTCAACACCGTCTACTCGGGCGTCGCGCTGAACACGGACCTGACCAAGGGCGTGGTCGATCGCTTCCGGTCGCTGCCGATCTGGCCGTCCGCACCGCTGGTCGGGGCGCTGCTGGGCGACAGTGTCCGGTACCTCGTCGGCGGCACCGTGATCGTCGTGCTCGGGGTGATCCTGGGCTACCGCCCCGACAACGGGGTGCCGGGCGTGCTCGCGGCGATGGCGCTCGTGATCGTCTTCGCCTTCGGCATGTCGTGGATCTTCACGACGCTCGGCTTGCTGCTGCGCTCGCCGCAGGCCGTCATGAACGCCGGCTTCATGGCCATCTTCCCGGTGACGTTTCTGTCGAACGTCTTCGTGGAGCCTGACACGCTCCCGGCGGGCCTCGAGGCGTTCGTGAACGTCAACCCGATATCCATCCTCGCCGACTGCTCGCGGCAGCTGATGGCGGGCACCCTCGACGGGGGCGACGTGGCGGTCGTGCTGGGCACGGCGGCCCTGCTCACGGCGATCTTCGCGCCTCTCACAGCGCATCTCTACCGGACCCGGGGCTAGCGCGGCCTAGACTCTGGGCATGCCCGCTCAGGCCTACGCCGGCAAGGAGTGCGTCTGCCAGCTCCGCAAGGGGATCTGCGACCAGTCCTGCGTGCAGGGGATGCTCGAGACCCCGTTCTACATCGCCTGCCTGCGGCTGTCCGGAAGGCGCTGCGTGGTGGTCGGCGGCGGCGAAGTCGGGCTCGAGAAGGTCGACGGCCTGCTCGCCTGCGACGGCGAGGTCACGCTGATCGCGCCCGAGGCGATCGAGCCGCTGCGCCAGCTCGCCGACGAGGGCTCGATCCGCTGGGAGCGGCGCGAGTACGCCGGCGCGGCGGACCTCGAGGGCGTGTTCATGGTGATCGCCGCGACGAGCGACACCGACGCGAACATCGCGGTCTTCGAGGACGCCGAGCGGCGCGCGATGCTCGTCAACGTGGTCGACGTGCCGCCGCTCTGCAACTTCATCCTGCCGGCGATCATCCGCACAGGGCCGCTGGCGATCGCGATCTCCACGGCGGGCGCGTCGCCCGCGCTCGCCAAGCGCATCCGCGACGAGATCGCCGACGAGTACGGCGAGCCCTACGCCCGGCTGGCCGTGCTGCTCAACGAGACACGCGGCTGGGCCAAGGCTACCCTGCCGACCTACCAGGACCGAAAGCAGTTCTTCGAGTCGATCGTGAACGGAGAGCCTGACCCGGTCGAGCTGCTGCGGCGCGGCGACGAGGCAGCGGTCCGCGACCTGATCGCGGCCGCCCGACAGTCCCACCAGCCTGTCTGACGAGCTCACACATCTCGACGCCGCCGGGCGCGCCCGGATGGTGGACGTGGGTGACAAGCCGGTCACCGAGCGGCGAGCGCGAGCGCGGGCGACCGTGCGCATGTCGGCCGACACCGCCGCCGCGATCGGGCGCGGCGACGCCCCCAAGGGCGACGTGATCGGAACGGCCCGGATCGCCGGCATCCAGGCCGCCAAGCGGACCGCCGAGTTGATCCCGCTCTGCCACCCGCTGCCGCTGTCGTTCGTGGACGTGGAGGCCGAGCTGGGCGAGACCGAGGTCGTGCTCACCGCCGAGGCGCGCACGACCGGCCAGACCGGCGTCGAGATGGAGGCGATGACGGCCGCGACCGCGGCGGCGCTGACCGTGTACGACATGGTCAAGGGCCTCGAGCGCGGGGTCGAGATCGCGGAGGTCGTGCTGCTCGAGAAGTCGGGCGGCCGGCACGACTGGCGCCGATGAGGGCCGCCGTGGTCGTCGTGTCGAGCTCGCTCGCCCGTGGCAACGGACAGGACGTCTCGGGACCGCGACTGGCTGACCTGTGCGCCGAGGCGGGCCTGGACGTGTCGCTGGAGACCGTCTCCGACGATCGCGAGACGATCGCGGCCCTGCTCAAGCGGCTGGCCGACGACGAGGAGGTGCGCTTCGTGTTCACCACCGGCGGCACCGGCCTGACGGTCGACGACGTGACCCCCGAGGCCACCCGCGACGTGATCGACCGCGAGGCGCCCGGCTACGCCGAGGCGATCCGGGCCGACTCGCGCGACCACACGCCACTGGGCCTGCTCAGCCGCGGCGTCTCCGGGGTGCGCGGACGGACGCTGATCGTGAACTTCCCAGGCAATCCGAAGGCGATCGACCAGTCCTGGCCGATCGTGGCCCCGACCCTGAAGCACGCGGCCGCCACGCTGGAACGGACCTAGAGCAGGCCCTTCTCGCGAAGCTCCTCCAGGGCCGACGGCGACTTCTCGAGCTCGTCCAGACCCATCCCGGCGAGCACCGAGGGAACCTTCGAGAACTGGATCTCGGAGTACTGGACGACCTGCACGTGATTGCCCCAGGGATCGTGGAAGTCCTTGCGCGGGACCTTGGCCAGGTCGTCGACGACCAAGCCGAAATGCCGGGCCCCGTCCGGCTCCTGCGAGCGCCCCTCGGCGAGCACCAGGAACTGATCGCCCATGTCGAGGAAGGCCATCCCCCGCACCCGCCCGCGCAGCTCGAACTCGAAGATCCGCCCGTACCACTCGAGCGCCTCCTCGAGATCCCCGACCTCCAAGACGACGTGGTTGACACCCACCAAACGCGCCCGCTCAGTCACGAGGTTGACGTTAACGACGTCATAGGGGGCTAATGACAACTTCGTGAAGAACGGACCCGATCCGGCCACCCTCGTTG
>JBQGCL010000204.1:0-2620 GCA_052038485.1 Thermoleophilaceae bacterium
CTGCGGCCGGTGGTCCCGACGGAGCTCCCGGCTGAGCTGCGCGCGCTCAAGGACTTCGTCGTCGAGGTCGACGCGATGCCCGGCAAGTTCGTCTGCTCCGCCTCGTTCAAGGGCCGTGCGAAGAACGGCGGCGTGATGGACACCGTGTCCGGGCGCCAGCCGCTGCGCAAGCTGTTCAGCAAGGCGCAGCGCGCGTTCTTCCACGAGCACGCCCCGCCCGGCATCGAGCTCGACGACCTGGCCATGCTCGGGCCGGTGATCGCGTTCAAGCTCAAGCTGCTGCCCGCCGGCCTCAACCGCAAGCTGGCGGTGGAGCTGTGGATGTACCCCGACGGCTCGCGCATCCTCGAGCTGTCGACCAAGTGCGCACCGGCCGACTGGTTCGCGGCGACCACGGAGTCGCGCGACTACCTCGAGGGCGCCGGGGTCAGCCTCACGGGTGAACAGGCGACGAAGACGCGCTTGGCGCTCGAGTACTTCGCGGCTCTTCGCTGACGCCGACCACGACGGTGCCGGCCACCATGTCGTGCACGCCGCGGCGGCGGTCGTCGACGAGCACCGGGAGGAACCCGGCGACCAGCGGCAGGGCGGCGAGGAGCATCGCGCCGAAGCGCAGCAAGGCCTTGCGCGGCTTGATCGGCTCGCCGTCCTCGCGGCAGACGCGGATCTGCATGAGGCGGTTCCCCGGCGTCTGCCCGGTCGTCGACCAGAAGGTGACGAAGTAGGCGATCGACCAGAGGACGAACGCCGCGCCCGCGCACGCGAGCAGTACCACCTCGAGCGAGTCGTCGATGCTCAGGATCGACAGCGCCAGTCCGACCCCGACACCTACGATCAGCGCGATCAGGTTGATGATGCCCGCGTCGATCGCGAACGCGATCGCGCGCGTCACCAGCCCCTGGTAGTCGGTCACGGGGCGGTCGGGCCGTTCGGGGGGCGCCTGAGCGCGCGCCGGGCCGCACGCTCGAGCCGGGCGTCGGCCTTGCGCGAGCGGTTGCGCACCTGCCCCGCCACCTGGTCGGCGAAGCCGACGCTCTGGCGCGTGATCGCCTCCGTGACCGCGGGGCTCTGAGCGATCTCGTCGACGACCAGCCACAGCTCCTCGCTCTCGAGCAGCCGGGCGACCAGGCGGTCCATGGCTGGGCTGTCGAGCGCCGGGCCGGTGCCCATCTCGTCGGCGACCCGCTCGACCGCACGGGCGATCGCGCGCTCGGCCAGCTCGCTGTCCAGCACCCGATCGACGGCCTCGGCGCCGAGCCTCGACCTGAGCACCACGTCGAGCGCCGCCAACGTGGCGTCCTCGGCGCGGCGCCCAACCGCGCGTGCCGTGCCGGTGACGATCTCCCGGATCATCGCGGGGAGGCCTCCGGCGAACCCGCGATGATGAGACGGCCATGTCGGCATCCGCGACCGAGGCGATCGGCTGGGGCGCGCTGGCGGCCTCCTCGCTGCTGCTCGGCGCGCTGGTCGGGGTGGCGCGTCCGTGGCCCGGCCGGTTGGTGGGGCTCGTGCTCGGCTTCGGCGCGGGCGCGCTGATCAGCGCGGTGACCTTCGAGCTCGCGGAGGACGGCGTCGCGATCGGCGGCGCGGGCGCGGTCGCGATCGGGCTGGGCCTGGGGGCGCTGACCTACTTCGTCTGCGACGGGCTGATCGAGCGCCCGGGCAGGTCCGGCGCCGGCGCCGCGCTCGCGCTCGGCGCCTGCCTCGACGGGATCCCGGAGCAGCTCGTGCTCGGCCTCGGGATCGCGCTCGGCGACGGCGTCAGCGTGGGGCTGCTGGCGGCGATCTTCGTGTCGAACCTGCCCGAGGCGATCGGCTCGGCCTCGGCGATGCGGGCCGGCGGCGCCGAGCGTCACGAGGTGCTCCGCCTCTGGGCCGCCGTCGCCGCGGTCTGCGCGCTCGCCAGCCTGGTCGGGTTCCTGGTCGCCGATGCCAGCTCGGACTCGCTCCAGGGAGGCATCAACGGCTTCGCCGCCGGCGCGCTGCTGGTGATGCTGGTCGACTCGATGATCCCCGATGCCACCAGGCAGGCGGGTCGCACGACGGGGCTGGTCACCACCCTCGGGTTCGCGGTCGCGGCGGGGCTGTCGGGAGTCAGCTGATCAGGTCCGGATCACCCCCGGCCGCGTGAGCGACCAGATCACCCAGACGTCCAGCGCGATCACGAGGATCGACCAGAACGGGTAGTAGGGGATGAAGAAGAAGTTCACGATCGCGCTCAGCGACGCGAGCATGATCGCGGTCACCCCGGCCCAGGCGCTGCGCGCGAACAGGCCGTAGGCGACGATCACCAGCAGGATCCCGACCAGCAGGTGGATCCAGCCCCAGGCACTCACGTCCAGGTCGAACGTGTAGTTGCGCGTGACGACGTAGAAGTCGTCGTCGAAGATCGCCACGAGACCGGCGATCGCCTGGAAGATGCCGACCAGCATCAGGATCGTCGCTGCGAAAACGGTGCCCCCGACGGCCCACCCGGAGACGTCGTCGTCGCCGAGCGGGTCGCGTGGAGCTTCGTACTGCGGTTGAGTCGACATGGCGCGATTCTGCGCCGGGCCCGGGTGACCCGAAATCACCCTGTGCGGGTGAAGCGGGGCCGCAGGCCCGACCAGGTCGGCGGCGG
>JBQGCL010000205.1:0-17144 GCA_052038485.1 Thermoleophilaceae bacterium
GTTGCTGCATGACCGACGACTTCGAGACCTGCTACCGCTTCATGCGCAGCCGCGACCCGCGCTACGACGGCTTCTTCTTCGTCGGCGTCACCTCGACCGGTATCTACTGCCGTCCCAGCTGCCCCGCCCGGCTCCCGCACCGCCGCAACGTCAGGCTGTTCCCCACCGCGGCCGCCGCCCAGACGGAGGGCTTCCGCGCCTGCAAGCGCTGCGAGCCCGACGCTGCGCCCGGCTCGCCGGCCTGGAACCGCCGCGCCGACGTCGCCGGCCGCGCCTTCCGCCTGATCGCCGACGGCATCGTCGACCGCGAGGGCGTCTCCGGGCTCGCCGCCCGGCTCGGCTTCAGCGAGCGCCAGCTCAACCGCATCCTGGTCGCCGAGGTCGGCGCCGGGCCGATCCAGCTCGCCCGCGCCCAGCGCGCCCAGGCCGCCCGCACGCTGATCGAGTCCACGACGCTGCGGTTCGCCGAGGTCGCGCTCGCATCCGGCTTCGGGAGCATCAGGCAGTTCAACGACACGATCCAGGCGATCTACGCGCGCACGCCGAGCGAGCTGCGCCGCCGCGCCCGCCGCCGCGGCGGGACGACCACCCCCGGCGCGATCGACCTGCGCCTGCCCGCGCGCGCCCCGCTCGACGGCGCCGCGCTGCTGGACTTCCTCGGCGCCCGCGCGATCCCAGGCGTCGAGCACGCCGAGGACGGCACCTACCGCCGCTCGCTCGCGCTCGATCACGGCGGCGGCGTGGTCGCGCTAACGCCGGACTCGAACGCCGTCCGCTGCATCCTCCAGCTCGACGACCTGCGCGACCTGACCGCCGCGGTCGCCCGCTGCCGCCGGCTGCTCGACCTCGACGCCGACCCGGTCTCGATCTCGAGCCAGCTCGGGGCCGACCCGATCCTCGGCGAGCTCGTCGCCCGCCGCCCGGGCATGCGTGTGCCCGGCTGCGTGGACGGGTTCGAGCTCGCGGTCAGGGCGATCGTCGGCCAGCAGGTCTCGGTCCCCGCCGCGCGCACCGTGCTCGGCCGCCTCGTCGAGCGCTACGGCGAGCCACTCCCCGAGCCGAGCGGGCCGATCACGCACCGTTTCCCGACCGCCGCGGCGCTGGCCGAGGCCGACCCGGCCGAGCTGCCGTTCCCGCGCAAACGCGGCGGGGCGCTGCGCTCGCTGGCGCTGTTGGTCGAGCACGACGGGCTGGGCTTGGATGTCGGCGCGGATTCCGCGGCGGTGTTGAGCAGGCTGCTGGACATCGCCGGGGTCGGGCCATGGACGACCTCCTACGTCGCGATGCGCGCGCTCGGCGACCCCGACGCGTTCCTCGCCGGCGATGTCGGCATTCGCCACGCGCTCGCGAAGCTCGGGCACGAGGCGGCCGGGGCTGAGATCGCCGAGGCGTGGCGCCCCTGGCGCTCCTACGCCGTCATGCACCTGTGGGCGTCAGTGAGCGGCGAGCCAGGCGGCGCCCTGCGAGTGGACGACGCTGACGAGCTGGCCGAGCGCGATGTTCGCGTCGACCAGGTGCAGGCCCCACTGCGGCGTGGGCGACGGCCGGAAGACCGGCGCGCCGCCTAGCGAGCGAATCGACAGGACGTCGGCGCCGCCGGCCGGCGAGCAGCGCCCGCGGTAGCTGCCCGGGAACGCGCGCCAGGCTGTCGAGGTCGGCGGTTGCGGCACGCCGAGCGCCCCGACGGCGCCCGCGATCGTCGTCCCCGGCGCGAACGGCTCGGTCGGCTGGATCGGGGTCAGCTTGGCCCAGCCGCCGCCCAGCGCGGCTGGGTTCGTGCAGAGCACCTCGAGGCCGGCGTCGGCGGTGCGGCCGAAGATCGCGTCGGCGGGCGGGACCTCGTTGTAGGTCGAGAACGCGATCACGCAGCCCGTCTCGGTGCGCGACCGGCAGGCGGGGATCTTCTTGAAGTCGCCGCCGGTGGCCTTGCCCTTCCTGACGAGCACGTTGCCGCCCAGCAGCACGGCCGAGATCAGCCGCTTGCGGACCTTCGCCTTCTTGTCGATCTCCTCGCGCACCAGCCGGCGCAGCACGAACGTGCCCTGGGAGTGGCTGATCAGCACCACACCGCGGCCGTGGTTGTAGTTGCGCAGGTAGTCGCGCCAGGCGCTGCGCACGTCCGTGTAGGCGCGCTCGCGATCGGCCGTCGTGGGCTGCGCGACGCCGAGGATGCCGAGCAGCGTCACCTGGCGGTACACCGGCGCGAACACGCGGCACTCGCTCGAGTATCGCGCGGCCTGGTAGAGCGCGATCGAGCGCAGCTCGGGATCGATGTCGAAGTTCGCCGTCGGCGTCTTCTGGTCGCTGACCGTCGGATAGACGTAGAAGCAGTCGAACTTGGGGTGGCGCGGGCGCTTGATGCGGTCCACGCCGAGCCGCTTCCCCTGCGGCGAGAAGCGGGTCGTGTTGAGGCTGACGTCGCAGGCGTCGCCCGCCTTGCCCGGCTTGCACAGCCAGACCGTCTTCGCGCTCGCCGAGCTCGGCAGCGCGACGAGGCAGCCCAGCGAGAACACGACGACCAGCAAGAGGCGAACCCGGCGCATCGGGGCGGGAGTCTAATCGCCCGCGCACGGGCTCGCGTCGGGAGCATGACCCGTACTTGTGCACGCCGCCAGGTAACCCAAATGGCGGGGAACAAGCACCCGCAATGGTCCGGTTTGCCGTGATCGCTGCGCTCGTGACCGCGTGCCTCGCCGCGGTCCCGTCCGCGCAGGCCGCCGTGCTCGGCGTGGACGTCGAGTCCACGACGGCGACCACCCTCGCCAAGGCCCCAGCCGTCAACACCGCGGTCACGACCGTGACCGACGCCGCGCAACCCGTCGTCAGGGAGCTGCGCAGCCAAGCCACGACAACGGCCGCTCCGGCCACCAAGCCCACCGTCGGGACGGCCAAGGAGCTGTCCACGCCCGTCGTCGAGCAGGCCCGGACCACGGCGGCGACGGTCGCCGAGTCTTCCTCAGATGGTTCCGGAAGGCTGAACGAGACCGCGTCCGCCGCGGCTCAGCGTCCGGCTCACCACCGGGCCGTCGGCTTCACCCGTCCGGGCCAGGGGCACATGGCTCCGAGTGCGGCGCCCAGAGGGGAGCGCGCCGCACTCGGCCAGCCCTCCGCGAGCCCGTCCACCCCGGCGCACGCGCTGACCGACACCTCGTCGGCTCCGCAACGCCCGGGTGCCCAGCCTCTTCCCGCCGCACCCGATCAGGCCCCGCCCGTGACCGGCGGCACCGGCGCGACGGCGCCCGCCGCCGGCTTTGCTTTCGGCGGCGGCCTCGCGCTGCTCGCAGCCGCGGTCTGCCTGGCCGGGCCGCGCCTGCGTCGTCGACTTGTGATCAGGCTGGCCGCGCTGCGGCCGGTCGCCTTCGTAGTGCTGCTCGAGCGCCCCGGCTAGCCACGCCGGGTCCCTAGCTCGAAGCAACCGACGAAGGAGAATCGACATGAAACGCAGTGCCCTGGCGCTGGGGGCGAGCGGGCTCGCCCTGGCGCTGACGGCCGGGCCGGCGGCAGCCGACGCCGGCGTGGGCCAAGCCGTGGGCGACTCCACGGCGGCGGCCCAGGTCGGAGCCGTATCGGTCGACGCACCCGTTCGCGTACTCAGCGACGGCGACAGCGCGACGACCGGTGCGAGCGCCGGCGGTTCGCAAACGACAACCGAGACGACGGGCGGGGCGCAGGTCACGTCCGCGGACGTCAACGCCCCTGTGCGGGTGTTGAGCGACGGCGACGACGCCGAGGTCGGCGCGTCCGCCGGCGGCGACGAGACGACCGCGGACTCGACCGGCTCGGCCCAGGTCGGAGCGACCGACGTGGACGCGCCGGCGCGCGTGGCCAGCGACGGCGACAACGCGTCCGACACCGGTGCCGAGACGACCGGTCCGGAGCAGTCGGTCGCCGACTCGACTGGCTCGGCCCAGGTTGGGTCCCCGAACGCGGCGGCGCCCGTGCGGGCGCTCAGCGACGGCGACAACAGCGACGCCGGCGCGGGCCTCACGGCCGGCGATCAGACCGTGGGCGACTCGACCGGATCGGCCCAGGTGGGCTCTCCGGCCCTGTTCGCTCCGGTGCGCGTGCTGACCGGCGGGATCCCCGGCGGCGGCACCACGCCCGGCGACGAGCCGGTGCTGCCTGACCCCGGGGACCTGCTCGGGGAGCTCGAGGGCCTGCTGCTGGGCAATCCGTCCGGCGGAGGGGACGTGGTGGCCGCACCAGCGTCTGCCGCGCCGGGCTCGGACAGCCCCGGCGCACCTTCGCCCGAGGAGCTCAACCGGCTGCTCGACGGGTCGGATCCCGACCCGGCGATCGCGTTCGTCCCCGATGACGGGGGCAGCGCGGCCGGAGGCGAGGCCGGCGTGATCGACGCGGCGCTCGACTCCCTGCCCCTGACGGGCGCGGACGTCGCGCGCATGGTCGCGCTCGGACTGATGGCGCTCGCGAGCGGACTGTCGTTGAGGCTCGTGCCGGGAGGCAAGCGCTGCTGACTTACCCGTAGGACGACGCAGGGGTACGCACATCCACCCCGGGCGGCGCTTGACCATGGCCGCCCGGGGCGGATACAACGCGCTTGTGTCGAGGCGAGGCGTCGTGGCGCTGGTGCTCGCGCTGGTCGCGGTGGCGCCGGCGACCGCCGAGGCGCGGCCGGCCTGGCTGCGCGGCGCGTCGATACTGGTGCCGGGCAACCCGTCCAACCAGGACTGCCGCACGGGCGTCTGCCGCCATAACGAGAACACCGACCTGACGCGCTGGCACGGCGCCATCTGGCTCGTGCACCGCACCGCCGGCAGTCAGGTGCTCGGGCCGAACAGCTCGCTGCGCGTGTACCGCTCGCGCGACGGCGGCAAGACGTTCGACCTGCGGGCGATCATCCCGGCCCCGTCCGACCGCGACATCCGCGACCCGAGCTTCTACGCGGTCGGCAAGCGCCTCCACATCAAGGCGATCACACGGCTGCCGGGGTTCGCGTTGCGCGACAAGGGCGCCGGCTCGATCTCGGTCGACATGTGGAGCTCGGACGGCGACAGGTGGACGCGGCCGCACGAGATCGGTCCGCTCGGCTGGGGGTTCTGGCGGGTCGTCGAGCAGGACGGCACCTACTACTCCGCCGCCTATGAGGACGGCGACCTCCAGGTGGTGCTGTACCGGTCGCGCGACGGCAAGCGATGGAGCGCTGGGCCGCGGATCTACGGCGTCTCGGCCGACACGCCGCTCGAGGCCGAGCTGACCTTCAGTCCGTCCGGCAAGCGGATGCTCGCGCTCGTGCGCATGGACGGCAACGACTACGAGCTGTTCGGCCACCGCGGCCGCCTGCGCACCAAGGTCTGCTGGGCGCGCCGGCCCTATCGCCGCTTCTCCTGCCCGCAGGAGCTCAAGGGCGTCCGCCTCGACGGGCCTGTCGCGTTCTGGTGGCACGGGCGCCTGTTCGTGATCGCACGCAAGCACCTCAAGGGGGAGCGCGTGCGCAAGCGCACCGCGCTCTACGAGATCACCGGCGACCTCGAGGGCGGGCCGATCGGCATCGTCGAGCACGGCGTGTTCCCCAGCGCGGGCGACACCTCCTACGCGGGGGTCGCGCGGATCCGCGGCTCGCGCTTCCTGGCGACCTGGTACTCGAGTCCACCGGCCGAGGACGCGAGCTGGATAGTCGGCTTCGCGGGCCGGACCGACATCTGGAAGGCGACGCTCGACCTCTCCCGGCTCAGGCCGGCCGGTAGCCGAAGCGGCCGGACACCTCGCTGACCGCCTCGTCGTCGCCCGCGGCCAGCGCGCGGAAGTAGTCCTCGAAGCCGCCGGGCGACAGGGCCGCCATGAAGCGCACGGGCTCATCCGAGGTGTTGGCGAACGTGTGCGGTACCGAGCCCTCCACGAACGCTGTCTCGCCGGCGCCGAGCTCGGTCACCTCGCCGTCCACGCGCACGCTGAGCGTGCCGTCGAGCACGACGAAGGCCTCGTCGAAGCCCGGGTGGACGTGGAGCGGCGGTCCTGGGAAACCGGGCGGCGCCGTGTGGTCCGTGATGCTCAGCCGCCGGCTGGAGACCTGGATCGTGACCTGCGTGCCTCTGATTTCGAGTTGTTCGATCATGCGGGGCAGCGTCGCCGCGTGAACCGATTTGCACAATCCCAGGAACCTGGGGTCTTATGATCGTCCGGTGGAGCACCCCGACCGCTTCTTCGAGGAGCTGCTGGGCTCGCTCGAGTTGCCCTACGTCGGTGCCTGCTGGCACGCGATCGCCGCGTCGCTCCACCTGTCGCCCTGGACCGTCCAGGACCACCTGAAGGCCATCTTCGACAAGACCGGCGTGCGCTCGCGCCGTGCCTTCGTGGCGCGCTGGGCGCTCGAGCTGGCCGGCGTGGCCTGACCGTGGCGGATCGCGTCGCCGCGGACAAGCTGCGCGACCTCCAGGCAGTCACGGACGCGGCGCTCGCGGCCCTGCCGCTCGAGGAGCTGTTGCAGGAGCTGCTCAACCGCGTGGTCGACATCCTGGCGGTCGACACCTCGGCGATCCTGTTGCTCGACGACGACGACCGCACGCTCGTCGCCCGGGCCGCGAAGGGCCTCGAGGAGGAGGTTCGGCGCGGCGTGCGGGTACCCGTTCGGATGGGCTTTGCGGGACGTATCGCCGCCACCGGCGAGCCGGTGTTCATCGAGGACCTGCACAACGCCGAGGTGGTCAATCCGCTGCTGCGCGAAAAGGGGCTGAGGTCGCTGCTCGGCGTGGCCCTGATGGTCGAGGGGCGGGTGATCGGCGTGATGCACGTGGGCTCGCTGACCCAGCGCGTGTTCACCCCCGACGAGGTCGAGCTGCTTCAACGCGCCGGCGACCGGGCGGCGCTTGCGATCAACGGCCGCCTGACCGAACAGGAGCGCGGCCTCGCCGATGCCCTGCAGCGCAGCCTGATCCCGCGCCTGCCCGCCCTTCCCGGTCTCAAGCTCGAGGCGCAGTACCTGCCGGCCGCCGAGGCCAAGCTCGGCGGGGACTGGTACGACGCCTTCCTGATCTCGGGCGGGAAGCTGGGCCTCGCGATCGGCGATGTGTCCGGGCGCGGGTTCCACGCCGCGGCGCTGATGGGCCAACTGAGGAGCGGCCTGCGCGCATGCGCCATGGGAGAGGACTCGCCCGCCGCCGCGGCGGAGCGCCTGAGCCGGCTGCTGCGCCAACTGGAGTCCGGCCGCACCGCCACGTTGCTCTACCTCACCCTCGACCCGGAGACGGGCCGGATCGCGATGACGAGCGCGGGGCATCCGCCCCCGATCGCGATCCGCCGCGATGGCCGTTGCCATTACCTCTCGCCCGGCAAGGGGGTCCCGCTCGGCGCGGTTCGCCAACCGCGGTACGAGGACGCCGAGACGACACTCGCCCCAGGGGACACGCTGCTCCTCTACACGGACGGGCTCGTGGAGCGCCCCGGTGAGCCGCTCGACGTGGGATTCGAGCGCCTCTCCGAGGCAGCGGCCAGCGTGGCGGACGACTCGCCGTCCGTGTGTCAGGCGATCGTCGAGGCGATGCTTCCGCAGGGTGCGGCGCGCGACGATGCCGCCGTGCTTGCGATTCGCGCCGAGGTCCTCCCGAACCCGCTGCATCTGACGTTCCCCGCGGACATGGACGCGATACCCGTGCTCCGCCGGGTGTTGGGCCGCTGGCTCGGGGAGGCCGGTGCGTCGAGGCCCGAGATCGAGGACATCTCGCTGGCGTGCGCCGAGGCGTGCGCCAACTCCGTCGAGCACGCCTACGCGCCGGGTCCGGCGACCCTCGAGCTCGACGCTTCGGTGGCGACCGACGGCGAGGCGGTCCTGCACGTGCGCGACTTCGGCAGCTGGCGCGACGCGCGTGGCACGAACCGCGGCCGCGGGACGGTGCTGATGAAGGGGCTGATGGACGCGGTCGACATCGACACCGGCGACGGCGGGACGACCGTCCGCCTCGCCCGGAGGCTGCAGCGGAACGCCGCATGAGCGAGCTGCGCGTGATCGCCGTGGAGGGCGACGTCGACATGGCGAGAGCGCCCGCACTGCGCGACGAGCTGCGCCGCAGCGTCTCGAACCACGACATCGGCCTGGTCGTGGACCTGAGCCCGACGACCTACCTCGACAGCGCCGGCGTGAACACGCTGTTCGAGGTCGCCGAGGAGCTCCGCGACCGCCAGCTCGGCTTTGCCGTCGTCGTACCGGAGGGGAGCCTCGTCGAGCGGGTGATAACGCTGGTTGACCTGGCCGCCGCCGCGGGGATCCACCGCACCGTGGACGACGCCCGGCGCGCTCTGGAGCCTTAGGCGACCACGCGCAGGTGGCGGTAGGGCTTGCCGCGCAGCTCGCGGATGACCGCGTCGACCATCCGCTCCTCGTCGTGGACGCGCCCGTCGGTGACGGCGTCGATCAGGCTGCGCTTGCGCTGGAGCAGCTCGGCCATGGTCTCGTCGATCGTGTTCGGCGCGAGCAGGTACCAGGCCGACACCGCGCTCTCCTGGCCGATCCGGTGAAGCCGGTCCTCGGCCTGGTCGTGGCGGGCCGGCGTCCAGTCGAGCTCCAGAAACGCGACGTTGGACGCGCGCGTGAGCGTGATGCCCTGTGATGCGGCCTTCATCGAGCAGACGATCACCTGCGGCCCGTCCTCGCGCTGGAAGGCGTCCACCGCGTCCTGGCGTTTGGGCGCGGAGTCGGCGCCGAGGATGTGCGCCGCGTCGGGGAAGCGTTCGAGTACGGCGTGCTGGGTGGCCACGTGCTCGGCGAACACGACCAGCGGCTCGCCCGAGGCGAGGAAGTCGGCGATCCAGGCGAGCGCCGTCGGCAGCTTGCCGCGCACGGCGAGCTGGCGCAGGTTGTTGAGCCGCACCAGCTGCTCGGCTCGCAGCGCGGCGGCGACCTTGGCGTCGAGCGTGCGCAGGTCGAGCGGGAGCGTCTGGAGCCAGGCGATCACGTCGCGCTCGGCGAGGCGGTACTCCTGCTCGTTCGAGAGCAGCACCGGCACCGTGTCGTGGCGCTTGGCGGGCAGCTGCGGCAGCACCTGCTCCTTCGTGCGCCGCACGTAGCAGACCGCGCGCAGGTTCCAGTGCAGGCGGTCGTCGCTCGAGGCCGAGCTGAAGCGCCGCGACAGGCGCGCGCCGCTGCCGAACTCGCGCAGGCGCCCGAGCGCGCGCAACTGGGAGATCAGCTCGTCGGCTCGGTTGAGGATCGGCGTGCCGGTCAGGGCGAGGCGCAGCGCGCCGTCGGGCAGCCCCTCGGCCAGCCGGATCGCGGCCTTGGTGCGGCGCGCGCCCGGGTTCTTGACGTAGTGGGACTCGTCGAGGACGAGCGCCCTCGCCTCCAGCGACTCGAGCCGTTCGAGGTGGGAGTCGAGGATGTCGTAGTTGAGCACGACTATCTCGGCCTCGGTGACCTCGTCGGTCCAGGTGGCCTCGGTGCGCCCGTCGAGCACGGCGACCTTGCGCTTCGGCAACCACACCGACGCCTCGCGCTCCCACATCAGCTTCATGCTCGCCGGGCAGACGACGATCGCAGGGAACGCCTCGTCTACCTCGAGCGTCGCGAGCGCCTGGACGGTCTTGCCGAGCCCCTGCTCGTCGGCGATGAACGTGCGCCGGCGCTCGAGCGCGTAGCGCACGCCCGCTCGCTGGAACGGGTGCAGCTCGCCGCCCAGCTCGAGGCCGTCGAGCTCGGCGTCGTCGGCGTAGGAGAGCGCGACGGTCGCGGACGCCCGGTTGTGCTCGTCGGTCAGCTCGTCGAGCACGTCGACTACGCGGTCGTCGAGGCGCAGCGCGGGCCGGGCCGCCACGAACTCGGCCAGGTTCGGAGCGAGGGCGGGGTCGGCCGGCACCGCGACCGCCCACGACCCGTCGCGCCCGAAGAATCGCCCGGGCCGGTGAATCAGCCGCGCCTCGGGCAGGCGCCTGAACTCCTGAGCGAGGGACGAGTCCCAGAGCGTGAACAGGGTGATGTCCGGCTCGCCGTGGTCGCCGACCTCGAGGCTCAGCTCGGCGGGGGCCGGCGACAGCCCCTCGTCCAGCTCACGTGCGCATGCGCGCGCGAGGTCGTCGAGGTGGACGCCTTCGATGTGCGGCAGCGCCCGCGCGGCGGGCGTGCCGAACGGCAGCAGCAGCTTGCTCTCACCGGCGGGCAGCGCTCCATCGAGCTCCGGCGGCGGGTCGCCGGCGAGCGTGCGCAGCAGGAACGCCCCGGCGCCCTCGTGGGCGACGACCGTCACCGCCGCGCGCCAGCGATCGGACTCGCGCAGCCAGGCGAGCACCTCGGGCGCGGCCTCGAGGTTGGGGAAGGTGCCGAGCAGCTCGGTGACCAGCTTGCCGATGCGAGCGTCGGCGGGGACGCGCCAGTGCTTGCGGCGCCAGTCGAACCAGCGTCGCGGCAGCCGCTTGACGGCCTCGTTGAGATCCTCGTCGAATGGGAAGTCGAAGACCAGCTCGGGACCCTCGCGGGGATCCTCGTCGCGCAGCCAGACGCGGCCCTGCGGCGGCGGTGAGTCCGTGGGAAGCGGCTCGGAGGTCAAACAGACGAGCTTAGCGGCGCCGGCCGCTCGCTCGTCGTCCGCCTAGCGGCGCTCGTACGCCCCGAGGTCGGGATCGCTGCGCTTGACACCGCGCTGGTCGCGCTTGGGCGCCTTGCCGGGCCCGGCCGCTCCGATCGCGGGGCTGCCGGCCAGCAGGGCGATCGTCGGGGTCGGCCCGCCGTTGTCGGCCAGCTTCCCGATCCGCGGGTCGGCCACGACGATCGGCGTCCCCTCCGAGCACTTGCCCTGGCCGGTGCTCGTGATCAGGTTGACGCCGGTTCCGAGGAAGCCGATGCCGCCGCAGTCGGCCGTCGCGCCGCCCGCCTCGGTGTTGAGCGCGAGGATCGAGTTGGATATCCGGGCGTTGGCGGCGACCTGGACGCCCGCCGTGCGCAGGTGGATGCCGCCGGTCGTGCCGCCGAACATGGCGTCGACGTCGGCCCGGTTGCGGGCGATCGTCGAGTAGCTGATCGAGGCCTGGCTGCCCGCGTCGCTGAAGATGCCGCCGCCGCTCGTGTACGCGCCGTTGTTCGCGACCGTCGTGTTCGTCAGCTCGAGGCGACCCTTGTTGCCGACGAAGATGCCGCCGCCGTCGCCCTCGACGCCGGGACCCGCCGACGCCAGGTTCTCGGCCACGGTGCTGTCGACGATCCGCACGGGCGGGCCGAACACCATCACCCCGCCGGCCTGGGCCGCCTTGTTGCCGATCACGATCGAGCGCTGGATCAGCATCTGCCCGTTCGGCGAGGCCTCGATGCCGCCGCCGCTGCCGCCCGAGTCGTTGCTCGACACGTAGCTGTCGATCACCTTGACGAGCCCCGAGCTGTCGGAGTCGATGCCGCCGCCGTTGCCGCCCACCCAGGGCGCGCGGTTGCCGGCGATCCCGGACCGCAGGACCGTCAGGGAGCCCTTGCGGACGAGGATCGCACCGCCGTCCCCGCTGCCGTCGCTCTTGTTCGAGTAGCCGCCGATCAGCCGCAGGGTGTCGAGCGTGACGGCGGCCTTGATGTCGAGGATGCGGTCCTTCTTCTTGGCGTCGATCGTCGCCGTCCCGCGTCCGCGATGCACGATCGTGAGCGGGCCCGAGGTCACGTCGAGGTCGCCGTTGGCGGCCTTGTTCTCGCCGGTGCTCTTGAGATCGAGCACGTAGCGCCTGGTGCTCGGCAGGACGATCGTGTCGGCGCCCCGGTGGGCGTTCGCGGCGATCACCGCCTCGCGCAGGGTGCAGTCGTCGGACGTGCAGCCGTTCGGCTTGGGATCGGTCCGGGTGTTGACCGTGTACGTGCGCGCCTGTGCCGCCGAGGCGGTCACGAGCAGCAGCGCAAGGGCGCCCAGTGCGGTGGTTCGGAGGCGGTTCACGATCGACGGTCCAGCGTACATATGATCTGCTCCGATGGGGCAGGACTCGCTCGCACTGTGCAGGAAGGCGTACGAGCTGTACGGCGCCGGCGACTTCGACGCGATGTTGGAGCTGTTCGCCGAGGACGTCGTGGTCTACGTCGCGCCGCCGAACTTCGAGTCGGGGACCTACCAGGGCCGGGCGACCTACCGCGCCTTGATCGATCGCTGGGGCGGCCCGTGGTCGGAGATGCGCATCGAGCCGCTCTCGATGGAGCCCGCCGGCGAGTGGATCCTCGCGAAGGTCGAGTACCACGGGCGAGCGCGCAGCGGCGACCTCGAGATCCGGCAGCTGTCCTGGGAGCTGTCGCTGTGGCGCGACGGTCAGGTGCAGCGCTACGAGGTCTACTGGGACGCGGAGGAGGGGGCGAGGATGTTCGCCGAACGCGAGGCGGAGGCCGCGGCGGCGCAGTGACCGATCCCACCGCACTCGGCGTGGTAGAGCTGTCGAACGCGCTCGCCGGCCGGGAGCTGTCGGCCGGCGAGGTGCTGCGAGCGCACCTCGCCGAGATCGCCGCGGACGGGCCGCCGAGCTTCGACGGCAGGCCCGATGCGGTCAACGCGTGGGCCAGGCTGTACGAGGAGGATGCCGTCGCTGCGGCCGAGCGCGCCGACGCTCTGCTGGCCGGGCCCGAGCCCGCACCGCCGCTGTGCGGCGTGCCGATCGGGTTGAAGGACCTGTACGCAGTCGCGGGCAAGCCGCTGACCGCGTCGAGCCGCGCGGTCGCGATGGAGCCGCGGGCGGATGCCGACGTCTGGGTGCGGCTGCGGGACGCCGGGGCCGTGCTCATCGGGCACCTCCACACGCACGAGTGCGCGGCCGGCGGGTCGACCGACCAGGTCGGCAACCCGTGGGCGCTCGAGCGGACGCCGGGCGGGTCGAGCGGCGGCTCGGCGGCGGCGCTGGCGGCCGGGATGATCCCGCTGACGACCGGCACCGACACGGCCGGCTCGCTGCGCATCCCGTCGGCGCTGTCGGGAACCTCGACGATCAAGCCGACACGCGGTTCGCTGCCGCTGCGCGGCGTCTTCCCCCTGAGCGGCAGCCTCGACCACCCCGGGCCGATGGCGCGCACGCTGGCGGACTGCGCCGTCGCCTACGCGGTGCTGAGCGGTACCGAGCGCCCGGCTTCGCACGCGTCGCTGCGCGGCACCCGAATCGCGCCCTCGCCGCGCATTGCGCTCGTCGACAGCGACCCGGACGTAGTCGAGGGCTTCGAGCGCGCGCTCGAGGCGGTCCGCGGGCTCGGCGCCGAGGTCGTCGAGCCACCGCCCCCGGGCGGGCTCGACCTCGGCAACGACTTCCTCGACGTGCTCAGCACCGACATGCTCGGCCACCACGGGCGGTTCGAGACGGACTGGGCGCAGCTGCGCACGTCGACGCGCGAACTGCTCGAGTACGCCGAGCAGCGTGCGATGAGCGGCGCCGAGTACGGCGACACGCAGCTGCGCCGCGTCGAGCTGACCCACGAGTGGGTCGACTGGCTGACCGACGGTCGCATCGACGCGGTGATCGAGCCGACCGTCCCGATCGTCGCCCCGCTGCGCGGGCACGGGTACGACGCCTTCTTCAACGAGGAGGCGGTCGACTACATCCGCTTCACGCACTACTGGGACTGGACGGGCTTCCCGGTCGTCGCGCTGCCCTCCGGCGTGGGCACCCGCAGCGGCCTGCCCGTGGGC
Source organism: Thermoleophilaceae bacterium (assembly GCA_052038485.1). Taxonomy (GTDB): domain Bacteria; phylum Actinomycetota; class Thermoleophilia; order Solirubrobacterales; family Thermoleophilaceae; genus JACVRW01. The sequence goes on from JBQGCL010000205.1 coordinate 13,572, forward strand.
GTCTCGCTGATCGGCGCGCCCGGCGCCGAGTGGCGCCTGCTGGACCTCGGCACCGAGCTCCAGGGCGAGCTGGGCGTGCCGTCACCTGCGCTCCGCTCGACGTAACACCTGTATACCTACGGGCTTCCATGCGGAGCCTCCTCATCCTCATGGGGGCGCTGCTCGTGCTCACCGCCGGCTGCGCCGTCGACACCAAGCGGGCCACCAACGTCACCTCGACGTCGGCCACGCTCAACGCCTCGGTGCGCTGCGACGCCGGCAGTCGCGGCACGGCCTGGTGGGAGCTGCGCGAGGCCGGATCGGCGTGGCAGGTCAGCGGCGCGAAGGGCACGTTCGGCTGCCCGGCGCCCGACCGCACGCTGCACGTCTCGAAGCAGGTGACCGGGCTGCGTCCCGGAGCCCGCTACGAGTACCGCCTCGTCGCCGATCCGAACGGGCCGGGCGGGCGGACGTTCGGCTCGAGCGGGACCGCGTTCCGGACATCCTTGTTCAGCCCCGGACTCGTCGCGTCCGCCGACCACGGCCGCTCGGCCGTCGCCGCCGGTTCGCTGGGTGCCGACCTCGTGCGCGTGGAGTTCGACATCTCGACGCCGCCGTCGGCCATGCGCGCGAGCGTCGCCGCGCTCGCCGCCCATGGCGCGCGGGCGCTGCTGCTGGCCGGCTTCGAGGGCCGCCTTCCGACGACCGCCGAGGCGCAGAACCTCGGCCGCTGGGCCGCCGAGTTCGGGCCGGGCGGAAGCTTCTGGGCGGGCCGCGGCGACGGTCACCTGGCGGTGCAGCAGATCGAGTTCGGCAACGAGACCTCGTACGGGCACCAGTACGGCGACACCTGGTCCGACGCGTCCTACACGAACCGCGCGGAGCAGTACGCGCGGCGCTTCGCCGAGGCGCGCTACGCGATCGCCAAGACCGGCCGCCAGGTCGGGCTGCTGGCGCAGGCCGACGACGGCGGCACCGGCTCCTCGAACTGGGTCAACCACATGTTCCGCGCCGTGCCGAACCTCGCCCAGATGGTCGACGGGTGGACCGTCCACCCGTACGGGCCGCGCTCGCGCTGGAAGCCCAAGCTCGACCGGTTGATCTGGTCGACGGCCGCACATGGCGCGCCGGCGTCGATCCCGATCGACGTGACCGAGTACGGGATCAGCTCATCCAACGGCAGGGCGCTCACCGACAACTACGGCTGGCCGACCAACATGACCTACGCCCAGGCTGCGGCGGCGCTCGAGAACACGATCGCCGAGATGCGCTTCGACCCGACGATCGGCCCGCGCCTGCGCGACTTCATGATCTACGCGGCCCACGACCTGCGACCGCAGGGCACGACGGCCGACCGCGAGCAGAACTTCGGCGCCCTCCAGGACAACCTGGCCGGCAAGGGCGCCTACTCGACCGAGGTGCGCGACCAGCTGGATCCCTGAGTCAGCCGACGGCTAGGCGTGTCCGAACCTGACGTCGGGGAGCATGCGGTGCGCCCAGCGCGGGAGCCACCAGGCCCAACGGCCCATCAGTCGCAGGAGGACGGGCATCAGCAACAGCCGGACGAGCGCGGCGTCCAGGAGGACGGCGATGCCGAGGATGATCCCCATCTCCTTCGGTGGCAGCGGCCCCGACAGCGCGAAGGTGAAGAACACGGCGACCATGACCGCGCCCGCGGCGAAGATGACTCGGCCGGAGTGGGCCACGCCGCCGACCATCGCTTCGTGGGGGTCGTGGGTGCGGTCCCAGTGCTCCTTCGCGCTCGACAGCAGGAAGACCGTGTAGTCCATCGAGATGGCGAAGATCATCGCGAAGAAGAAGACGGGTCCCCACGCGTCGAGGAAGCCCTGTGGCTGGAAGCCGAGCAGCGAGTGCAGCGCGCCGTCTTGGAAGATCCACTTCGCGACGCCGAAGGCGGCACCGGTGGCCAGCAGGTTCGTGACGACGCCGGCGGCGGCGATCAGCGGAGCCTGGAGCGCGATCAGCAGGAGCAGGAAGCCGAGTCCCAGGACGACTCCGATGACGAGCGGCGCCTTTGCCGACAGCGCTGCCTGGAGGTCGTGGTTCTCGGCGACCGCGCCGCCGATCAGCGCCCTCGCGGGCAACTGCGACCGGAGCCTGTCGATCGTGTCTCCGACCGCCGGATCTGACGGATCCTGCTTGGGGATGGCGGTCACGAGCGCCTGGCCGCCGGCGGCCTCCACTCCGAGCACCGCGGCGATTCCCTCGTCCTGGTGGACGAGCCGGGCAACGGGCTGCGCCTCCGACGCTGGGGCGACGATCTGAAGCGGGCCGGTCGCGCCGGGGCCGAACGCCGCCTGGACCTGCTGGTAGCCGACGCGGGACGAATCGCCGTTGGGCACGACCTTGATCGAGGGCATCGAGGTCTCGAGTTGGGTGACGGGGAGCGCCAGCCCGACGAGCACTGCCAGGGCGACCGCCCCGTGGACGGCCGGGCGGCGCCAGAGGCGCTCCCCCCAGGCCGCGAAGCGGGCGGAGCGGTGCTCACCCGAGTGGACCCAGGGGAGCGCCAGCTTGTCGACGCGCGGGCCGAGCTTTGCGAGCACGGCGGGCAGCAGCGTCAGCGTGGCGGCGAGCACGAAGACGACGGCGAGCATGATGCCGAGGCTCATCGACCGGAAGGCCGGGCTCGGGACCAGCATCACCGCGCTCAGCGAGATCAGCACGGTGACGCCGCTGAAGAGCACCGCCTTGCCGGCCGTGTCCATCGTCTCCGCGACTGCGTCCTCGGCGCTGATTCGCGAGCCGAAGAACGCGCCTCGGAAGCGGTGCACGATGAAGAGCGCGTAGTCGATGCCCAGCGCGAGGGCGAACATGAGGGCGAAGTTCATCGCCCAGATCGAGATCGGGAGGATCTGGGTGCCGAGATACAGCGAGCCCGCGGCGGCCAGCAGGCCGATCATGGTCAGCATCAGCGGGAGCCCGGCCGCAACCAGCGAGCCGAACGCGACGAGCAGGATCGCCAGCGTGACGGGCCAGGAGATGACCTCGGACTTGAGCATCGCCTCGCGGTTGGCGGTGTTGAAGTCGGACCACATGCCGGCCGCGCCGGTGAGGTTCACCTCGACGCCGTCGGACGAGAGCGCCGCGAGCTCGTGCTTGAGGTCGTCGGCGGCCGCCACCATCCCGTTGGAGTCCTTGGCGGCGCCTGCCTGCACGACGGCGGTGTGACCGTCGCGAGAGATGGAGACCCCGGGGGAGGGCGGCACCACCGTCGTCACCGCATCGTCCGCGCGCAGCGTGCGCTCGACTTCGGCGACGACAGCGCGGAAGGCAGGATCGCCGGCCGTCCTGGTCGGTGAATGAACGACGGTCATCAGGCCGTAGCCGCCGAGCCCGTGGAAACTCTCATCGATCTGCTTGCGCGCCTCGACGGACTGGGAGCCGGTGGTCTCCCAGCCGGCCCCCGACAGCGCCGTTTCGACCCGAGGAGCGAAGAAGCCGAGCGCCACGGCGACCACGGCCCACGCGACGACGACGGCGCGGAAGTGGGTTGCGGTGTAGCGGCCGAGGCGGCCGATCAGTCCGACTCGCGCGGTCATGTCGTCACCTGCGTATCTGACCCGGGGTTCG
>JBQGCL010000206.1:0-33408 GCA_052038485.1 Thermoleophilaceae bacterium
CAAGCCGGCATGATCGGCGTCAACATCGGCGTCGCCGCCCCCGTCGCCTTCTTCCCCTTCTCCGGCTGGAAAGACAGCTTCCTCGGCGACCTGCACGCCCACGGCACCGACGCCGTCGACTTCTACACCCGCAAGAAGACCATCACCAGCCGCTGGTACTCAAGCGGCCAAGGCACAGGCCCCTACTTCGTCGAGCAGTAGGGCCGTGGACGACGAGCAGGAGATCCGCCGGTTCGTCGAGCGGTGGGCGGCAGCCGTCCACGCCGGCGACCTCGACACAGTCCTGGCCGACCACTCCGACGACATCGTGATGTTCGACGTGCCTCCGCCCTACCAGGGGGTGCGCGGCATCGACGCCTACCGCGACACGTGGCCGCCGTTCTTCGAGTGGCAGCGGCGCGCGTCCTTCGAGATCGAGTCCCTCGACGTCACGGCGGGCGACGACGTCGCCTTCGTCCACGCGCTGCTGCGCTGCGGAACGCCGGAGGAGCTCGCCGAGAACCCCGACAACCGCCTGCGGCTCACCCTGGGACTGACCAAGGAGGGTGGGCGCTGGGTGGTGCGGCACGAGCACCACTCGTTCCCGCACGAGCTAGCCGACTAGGACGACTGTCGCTAATGGCGGTCGACAGGTTCTACGAGCTGTCCGGCGGCGGCTCGGGCGACCCTTCTCCGCCGTCCCGGACCTCCCACTCTCAGAAGAGCAGGGCACCTGGGACGGAAGCGATCTCTTCCACCCGGCAGACCAGCTTGGAGGGGTCCTATGCCGCGCGGCGGGCGCCCCGGAACGGGCCCGTGATCTCGTAGATCGCGCCCGGGCCGGGCAGCAGGTCGCTCTTCGGGAACGCGCGCTGCGACGAGAAGTACATGCGCCTGCCGGTCGGGTCGAACGTGACCCCAGTCAGCTCGGAGCCCCTGTGCTGCGGCCCCGTGACCGACAGGAAGCGCGACACGCGCCCGTCGCGCTCGATCACGCCGATGTCGATCTCCTCGGTCGCGATGTCCTCGCAGACGAACACCTCGCCCGCGCGCGAGCCGGTCATCTGATCCACCCGCAACAGCGGCGCGCTCGCCGACGCGAGCCCGTCGTAGACGACCCGCACGCGCTCGCGCCTGGTGTCGTAGGCGTGGACACGGTCGTCGGCGGTGGTCGACACGTACAGCGTGTGCCCGTCGAGCCAGATTCCCTCGCCGCGCTTGAAGCGGGTGCTGCCCGGCACCTGGCGCCTCGTCCGCTCGCGCTTGGCCAGCGGATCCGGCACCTCGACCCAGTCCACCGCCCCGCCGCTGCCGACCCGAGCGATCTCGAGCAGGCCGGCGGACAGATCGGGCCAGCGCTTCGGCGTGTAGCGGTAGAGGCCGCCGTCGATCAGGTCCTCGGTCATGTAGACGCGCTTGTCGCGGTGGTCTACCGCGGCCGCCTCGTGCTTGAAGATCCCCATCGCCGGGTGCGCCACGGCGCGCTTGCGGCCGTTCGGGTCGCACTCCCAGACACGTCCGTCCTCGATCTCCTCGCAGGACAGCCAGGTGCCCCAGGGCGTGCCGCCGCCGGAGCAGTTCTGGGTCGTGCCGGACAGAATCCGGTAGGCGTCGCGGACCTCGCCGTCGGCTCCGATCCGCATCGCCGAGGCGCCGCCGTCGAGCGTCTCCGAGTTCGAGACGAGCACGAAGCCGCCGTCGTGGTGCGGGAAGGTCGCCATGCCGTCGGAGGCGACGTGCCAGCGGTAGCTGGTGCCGGGCACGACCTGCTCACCGCGCGCGATCACGCGCGACTCGAAGCCCTCGGGCAGCCTGACGCCGTTGGCGTCGGGCGGCCGGCGCGGCCCGTAGCCGCCGCCGCGCCGAAGCGGGCGCGACTCGGCCGAGCCGAACAGCTGGTCCCAGAAGGCCGCGCCCAACGAGACCGCCGCGACCCCCCCAACGCCCAGGCCGATGAACTCGCGTCTCCGCATCCCGGATCTCAGGGTGGCAAAGCGGCCCGACGCGGACCGTGAAGAACGCGCGAAGAAGTCGTGAACGGTGTGTGACCCGTCCGACCGCGGCGCTAGGCCGCGACCGGCACCTCGTAGCGCCGCCGAATGCCGTAGAGCGTGTCGCGCTCGGCCGCCGGCCGGCCCGCCTTCCAGGCGGCCCCGATCAGATCCTCGGGATCGAGCCGCACCCCGTGCTCGGAGCCGGCCATGCGCGAGATCGACTCTTCCATCAGCGTCCCGCCGAGGTCGTTCACACCCCAGCGCAGCGCCTCGGTGGCGGCGTCCAGCCCCATCTTCACCCAGCTCGCCTGAAGGCTCGGGATCGTCTTGCCCAGCGCCAGCCGGAAGGCGGCCGTGTGCTTGAGGTTCTCCTCGCGCGAGATCGGGTCGATTCCGTGCGTGCGGCCCAGCATCGTGTGGAACGGGATGAACGAGAGCGGCACGAACTCGGTGAACCCGCCGGTGCGCTCCTGGAGCGTCCGCACCACGCGCATGTGCTCGGCCAGCTCCCACGGCTCCTCGATGTGGCCGAACATGACCGTCACGGTCGAGCGCACGCCGGCCGCGTGGCAGGCCTCGATCACCTCGACCCAGCGCTTCACCGGCAGCTTGTTCGGGGAGATCCGCTCGCGCACGCCGTCGTGGAGCACCTCCGCCGCGGTGCCGGGCGTCGAGCCGAGGCCCGCAGCCAGCAGCCGCTCGAACACCTCGGCGAGCGGCAGGTCGGCGGCCATCGCGTCGACCTCCATCGGCGAGTAGGCGTGCAGGTGCATCTCGGGCGCCTCGTCCTTCGCCACGCGCAGCCAGTGCTCGTAGTCGGCGATCGTCCAGTCCGGGTGGATGCCCGACTGCATGCAGATCTCGGTGGCCCCGAACGCGACCGCCTCGCGCACGCGCGCGCGGAACTCGGTCTCCGAGTGCTCGTAGGCGTCGGGCGAGCGGCGGCCCTGCCCGAACCCGCAGAACGCGCAGCCCACGACGCAGACGTTCGAGATGTTGATGTTGCGGTTGACGACGAACGTGACGGTGTCGCCGGCCAGCTCGCCGCGCAACTCGTCGGCGGCCTGGCGCATGTCCTCGATCGCCTCGGGGCGCGTCTCGGCGAACAGCGCGGTCAGCTCGTCCTCGGACAGCGCGACGCCCTCGCGGCCACGCGCTATCGCGCCGGGCACCAGGTCGTGCCGGATCGCGCGCTCCTCGCGGCGACCGGAGCCGCGCCGCGGGATGAACGACCAGAACTTCAGCTTCACCACGTCGAGCACGCCCTGCTCCATCCAGTCCGGATCCATGTACTGCGGGTAGACGCAGAGCCGCTCGGTGAGCGCGTAACCGCGCGGCGCGAGCTGCTTGCGCATCCGGTGGACGGACGGGAACGGGTGCTCGGGCGAGATGTGGTCCCCGTTGGCGGACAGGCCGCCGAGGTCGGTGGCGCCCTCCTCGACCAGCGGCAGCCACCAGTCGGACAGGTTAGGCGGGATCTGGACGCCAACGTCGGGCATCAGCCGACGGCACTCGCGCACTAGCAGGCGCATGTCGTCGAGCCCGATCGGCGTGGCCCAGGCCGGCAGCGCCGCGGGCTGGCCGTGCTCCTGTGAGCGCTGGGCCTCGTCGGCGATCTCGGCCGGCTCGGCGCCGTAGTAGCGCGGGTGCGGGACGAAGTTCTGGAGGATCACCTCCTGGATGTGCCCGTGCTCGGCGTGCACCTCCGCGAGCGCCTCGAGCGCACCGATCCGCTCCTCGGGCGACTCGCCGATCCCGACCAGGATGCCGCTCGTGAACGGAATGCGCAGCTCGCCTGCCAGGCCGATCGTCTCGAGTCGCGCGGCCGGGTGCTTGGTCGGCGAGCCCTGGTGCACGACCAGGTCCGGGTTGACGGATTCGAGCATCAGCCCCTGCGAGGCGGTGACCTGGCGCAGCCGCGCCAGCTCGTCGCGCGTGCAGACGCCCACGTTGGTGTGCGGCAGCATCCCGCGCTCGAGCGCGCGCTCGCAGGCCCAGGCCACGTAGGAGACGAAGTCGTCGTGCCCGTACTCGGCGAGCAGCGCGGCCACCTCGGCGTTGACCTCGGGCTTCTCGCCGGTCAGGACGAGCAGCTCCTTGGCGCCGCGCCGGGCCGCGTCGTCGAGCAGCTTCTCGACCTCGTCAGGCGCGTACAGGTGGGCGCGGTGCGTCGCGAATGCGCAGTACTTGCAGTAGCACTGGCACGTCCGCGACAGCGACAGCGTGAAGTTCCGCGAAAACGTGACCCGCCGCACCGCTGGCAGTCTACGGAGGCCGCGTGCTGGGCTAACCGACCGGCTCGGCGCCGCCGACCCCCTTGGCGCCCGGCTCCGTGAGGATCCGCAGGTAGAGGATCACGGCGACGGCGGCCCCGATCAGCGGGCCGAGGACGTAGATCAGCATGAACTTGCCGAACCCGTTCCACTCGCCGGAGGCCAGCGCCGGGCCGATGGCGCGCGCCGGGTTGAAGCTGCCGCCGGTGGCCGGCGCGAAGGCCAGCACCGCCACGCCGAGCGCGCCGCCGATCGCCAGGGCCGCCCATTCCTTGGTCGCGCGCGGGTTGACGGCCACCCCGATGATCGCCCAGAGCAGGAAGAACGCGCCCAGGCCCTCGATCACCATGCCGCCCAGGGTGCTCTCGTTGATCACGCCCGTGACGGCCGGCGCGCCGTAGTTGTCCGGCCGGCCCGCGTCGAGCAGCAGGGCCTTGGTGAGGAAGGCGCCCGCGATGCCGCCGGCCAGCTGCATGAACACGTAGACCCCCGCGTCCGAGGGCTTGATCTGGCGCAGGAGCGTCATCGCGGTCGTGACCGCGGGGTTCAGGTGCGCGCCCGAGACCACCGCCAGCGTCTGGATCAGCACGAAAAGCGCGAACAGGTGCACCAGGCCGATCACGGTGAAGTCGATGAACGGGTTCGGATTCAGCCGCGTCGGCTCGGCGACATAGATCGAGACGGCGGCCGTGATGAAGAAGACGAGCAGCAGAGTCCCGACGAACTCGGCGATATATGCGGCAAGCCCACGCTCCTGCACCTGCGACCTCCTGTCGAGGGTGTGAGGTTCTTTCGCCCTAGGGTTCGACGCCGTGCGCCGGATCCCCCTTCTGATTGCGGTCCTCGCCGTTTTGGCCGGCTGCGGCGGCGACTCGTCGGAGACACCCACGCTGGCACTGGACTTCCAACCGAACGCGGTGCACGCGGGCATCTACGCCGCGAAGGACGTTCGCATCCGGGTGCCTTCCTCCTCGACCGACTCGCTCAAGCTGCTCGCGAGCGGCCGCGCCGAGATGGCGGTCGTTGACATCCACGACCTCGGCCTCGCGCGCGAGCGCGGCGCCGACATCGTCGGCGTCGGCGCTCTAGTGCAGCGGCCGCTGGCGGCTGTGATCGCGCGGCCGGGCATCCGCCGGCCGCGCGAGCTCGAGGGCAGGCGCGTGGGCGTGACCGGGTTGCCCTCTGACGACGCAGTGCTGCGCGCCGTCGTGGAGCACGACGGTGGCGACTACTCGAAGGTCCGGCGCACGACGATCGGCTTCACCGCGGTGCCCAGCCTGATCGCGGGCAAGGTCGACGCGGTCGTCGCCTTCTGGAACGCCGAGGGCGTCGCCCTGCGGCAGCGAGGAGTGCGCACGCGCGAGTTTCGCGTCGACGACTACGGCGCCCCCCGCTACCCGGAGCTCGTGCTGGCCGTGAAGCGCGCCGATGCCGCGGACGCGTCGGACACGCTGACGAGGCTCGCCACGGGAACCCGCGCGGCGCTGCGCGACCGCGACGCGACGATCGACCGGCTGGTGAAGGCCTCCGGCGCCGACGAGGCGCTCGTCCGCGCGCAGCTCGCCGCCGTCGCCCCCGCGCTGGTCCCGCCGATGCGGCTCAACCGCGCCGCGCTCGAGGGCTGGGCTCGGTTCGACGCCCGCTTCGGCATCCTGGCGCGGCCGCCCGACGTGGACGAGGCCTTCCCGCGCTTCTAGCCGCCGAGCGCCCTGCGCGTCAGCCGCGGGAACAGGTGCCGCAGCTTCGGCACGAACAGGTAGGGGCGGGACACGTACACCTCGTGGCGTCCGCCCGGGCCCGCGGCGAGGATCGCGCGCGCCACCTTGTCGGGGTCGGAGACGAGCCAGCGCGTGCGGAGGCTCTGCTTGAGCCGCTTGTGCGGGAAGCCCTCGGTGGACACGAACCCCGGCAGCACCTGCCCGACGTGCACGCCGTGGCGCTGCTCCTCGACGCTGAACGCCTCGGTCCAGCCCGCCAGCGCGAACTTCGAGGCGGCGTATGCGCTGTTGCTCGGCCGCGCGATGCGGCCCGCCACGGAGCTCACGTTCACGATCGAGCTGGGTGTCGACTCGCGTAGCAGTGGCAGCAGCGCCTCGGTCAGGCGCACCACCGCGTCGAAGTTCACGTCCATCGTCTGGCGCACGTTCGCGTAGCCGCCGTCGCCGAACGTCGAGCGCCACTCGGCGCCGGCGTTGTTGACGAGCAGCCCGAGGCCGCCGCCCTCGGCCTCGACGGCCGCGCGCACGCGCGCGGGGGCGTCCGCGTCGGTCAGGTCGACGGCCACGGCGATCGCGCCGTCGCCGAGCGCCTCGAGCCGGTCGGCCCTGCGGGCGACCGCGATCACGCGCCAGTCCTGGGCGAGCAGCAGCCGCGCGGTGGCCGCCCCGATCCCGGACGAGGCCCCGGTCACCACCGCGAGCTTCAACGCGCGAGCAGCCTCTCGACCAGCGCCGCCGCCTCGCGGTTCATGCGCGAGCGCGGGACGACCAGGTCGTAGCCGGCCGCCTCGGCGCGCCGGCGTGTGTCCTGGTCGGTGTGCAGGTAGTAGGCGACCGTCGGGACGCCGGCGGGCGGGTCGGGGACCTCGCCCTCGGTCAGGTCGACGACCGCCACGTCTCCGCCCTCCCCCCGCACGACCTCGTGGCCGGCCGCGCGCAGCGCGCCCTCCACCTTCGAGCCGAACAGCAGGTCGGGCGAGTGCAGCTCGACGCGGGCCACGGCCTACTGGGCGCGGCGCTGGCGGAACTCCTGGCGCACCGACTCCGGCCGGCCCCACATCTGGGTGACCTCGACCCGACCGGTGCGCGCCTCGCGCAGCGCCAGCTCGCCCTCGATTCCCTGCGCGTCGAGCAGCTCGAGCGTGCCGCGCACGGTCTCCGCGGCGGCCGCGTGGCCGAACTTGTTGGCCGCTCGCAGGCGCCAGTGCCAGTCGTGCTTCGAGTACGGCATCGCGTTGATCTGGGCGATCAGGGCCGCGACGTCGGCGTAGCGGTCCTCGTCGAAGATGCGCATGTCGAGCTCGAGGTGGGTCCAGTCCGGCGGCAGCGAGTCGAGCACGGTCTGGAAGTCGTCGGCGAGCGGCATCGCCGGGAACCTTATCCCGCGGCTACCCGAAGAACGTCTTGCCGAGCAGGAACAGGTTGAGGGCGATGATCAGCAGCGCGACGACGCTCGCCACCGCCGTGGTGGCGCGGGCGTTGCGCAGGCCGCCCATCACGTCGGCCCGGCGGGTCAGCAGCACCAGCGGCACCAGCGCGAACGGGATGCCGAACGAGAGCACGACCTGGCTGATCACGAGCGCGTCGGTGGCGTTGACGCCGATCGCCAGCACGACCAGCGCGGGCATCATCGTGATCAGCCGCCGCAGCAGCAGCGGCACCTGGCGGCGGATGAAGCCCTGCATCACGACCTGGCCGGCGTAGGTGCCGACGCTCGAGCTCGACAGCCCGGACGCCAGCAGCGCGAGCCCGAACGCGAGCGCCGCGCCGGCGCCGAGCTGGGCGTCGAAGCCGTGGTAGGCGCCCTCGATCGTGTCGACGTCGCTGACGCCGTGGAACAGCGCCGCCGCGACGACCAGCATCGAGATGTTGACGACGCCCGCGATCCCCATCGCGAGGCCGACGTCGAGGCGCTCGAAGCGCAGCAGCTGGCGGCGCTCCTCGTCGTCGCGGGCCGGGATGCGGCCCTGGGTGAGCGCCGAGTGCAGGTAGATCACGTGCGGCATCACGGTCGCCCCCAGGATGCCGGTGGCGAGCAGCACGCTCTCGGTGCCGTCGAAGCTCGGCACGAAGCCGCTCAGGGCGCCGCTGGCGTCCGGGCCGGCGTGGAGGACCTCGTACAGGAAGCCGAGCAGGATCACGCCGAGCAGCCCGGCGATCGTGGTCTCGAAGCGGCGGTAGCCGCGCGTCTGGAGGCCGAGGATCGCGAAGGCGACGACGGCGGTGATCAGCCCGGCCACGAACAGCGGCACGCCGAACAGCAGGTTGAGGGCGATCGCGGCGCCGACGAACTCGGCGAGGTCGGTGGCCATGGCGATCAGCTCGGCCTGGATCCAGAGCCCGATCGAGGCGCGGCGAGGGAAGTGCTCGCGGCACAGCTCGGGCAGGTTGCGGCCCGTGGCGATGCCGACCTTTGCCGACAGGTACTGGATCAGCATCGCCATCAGATTGGCCGCGAGCACGACCCACAGCAGCATGTAGCCGTACTTGGAGCCGCCGGCCACGTTCGTGGCGAAGTTGCCGGGGTCGACGTAGGCGACGGCGGCGACGAATGCCGGGCCCAGCAGCGCCAGCACGTAGCGCAGGCGGCCGCGACTGCGCAGCTGCTCGAGCGCGCTCGCCTCGGGCGGTTCGAGGAGCTGGAGCGGCGGCGGCGTGGCCGGGGCGCCCCGCAGCAGTGCGGCTTCGATGGGCTCGCTCACCGAACGATCGTGCGCATCGCCTTCGGCAACGCCCCGCCCAGCACGTGGGGCTGGCCGGCGAAGGCGACCGTCAGCGGCCCGTCGAACGGCTCGCGCTCGAGCACCTCGAAGCGTTCCCCGGGAGCGATCCCGCGGTCGGCGAGGTAGCGCAGCATGTCGGGGTCGGAGTCGGAGACCCGGACGAACACACCCTCGGTGCCGGGCTCGAGCTCCGACAACGGACGGGTCGGCGACTCGTCGATCTCGCCGTCGGCGGTCGGGATCGGGTCGCCGTGGGGGTCGTGGGTCGGGTTGCCGAGCTTGGCGGCGATCAGCTCCGACAGGGCCGGCGAGATCGCGTGCTCGAGCACCTCGGCCTCGTCGTGCACCCGGTCCCAGGACATGCCCAACGCCTCGGCGAGGTAGAGCTCGAGCAGGCGGTGGTGACGCACGACCTCGAGCGCAACCCGCTCGCCCGCCCGGGTCAGCTGCACGCCGTGGTAGGGCTCGTGCTCGACCAGGCCCATCGACTCGAGCCGCTTGATCATCGCGGAGGCCGAGGCCGGCGAGACCTCGAGGCGCTCGGCGAGCGCGGAGGTCGAGACGGGCTCGTCGCCGCGCTGCGAAAGCGACCAGATCGCCTTCGCGTAGTCCTGGACGGCGTCCGAGATCTCGGGACGGACGGCCATCAGACGCTCACCATCAGGCCGGTGACGTACATGACGACCAGACCGGTCAGCAGGCCGCTCGAGGCGAGCGGGTTGAGCAGGCGGCCGTCGTCCGAGCGGATCGCCGGGGCGATCTGGACGATCACCTGGGCGATCGCGCCGGCGCCGATGCCGAACATGACGGCGGCGACGCTCGGGTGGAAGAACGAGGCGCCGATCCAAGCGCCGAGAACGGCGGGCGCGCCGGCGAGCAGGCCGAGCAGCACGAGCGTGCGGGCGCGCGCCTTGCCCTCACGGGCGACCGGAGCGACGATCGCGAGGCCCTCGGTGGTGTTGTGGAGGGCGAAGCCGACGACCAGTGCCGCGCCGAGCGCGAGCGACCCGCGCGCGTAGGCGGAGCCGATCGCGAGGCCCTCGCCGAGATTGTGGAGGCCGATGCCGAGCGCGACCAGCAGGGCGGCGCGCTCGCCGAGCGACCGCGCGCCACCGCCGCTCTCGCCCGCGCCGAACCCGCCGCCACGCGCGCCGAGCCCGCTCTCCCCCACATCCGCTTCCCGCGCCGCACGCGCCCGCCCGCGCAACCACGCGTCCACGCCCGCCAACGCCAGGTACGCGCCCGCCGCTCCGAGCCAGACCAGCGCGGCGCCGCCGAGCGCCGCCGGCCCCTCTCCGGCGAGCTCTGAGCCCTCGAGCAGGGCCTCGATCGCGAGGAAGCCGAGCAGACCGACCGTGAACGCGAGCAGGAAGCGCACCCAGCGGGCGTCGACGCTGCGCAGCCAGGGGAGCCAGAGCATCCCGATCGCCACCGGGATGATCCCGACGTAGAGCCCGATCAGGGCCATCAGGCCGTAGAAGCCGAGGTCGGCGTCGGGGGTCTCCACGGCCGCCTCGATCGCGTGGTCGATCGTCGCCCCGGTCGCGGTGAGCAGCATCACCTCGTAGTTCTCGCCCTCGATCCAGGGGTACTGGATCTTGACCTCGGCGCCGCCGAGCCGGCCGATCTCCTCCTTGGTCTGGGTGAACGAGGCGAAGCCGTCGTTGACGATCGCCTGCTTGATCTGGACCGGGTCGGCGCCGTCGTTGCGAACGTGCAGCTCGAACTGGCCCGGCTTGATCACCGTGCGCTCGACCGCGAGCTCCTCCTGCGGCACGCCGGTGCGGTCGAGCCCGGGCGCGTCGAGCGCGACGAACAGCCCGATCGCGGCCGCCAGCACGACCACCGGCACCAGCCCGGTCAGCCAGGCCGGCCGGCGACGGACGGCGGCGGCGGCCTCCATCAGTCGGTCACCTCGAAGCTTGCTTCGAGGGCAGCGGGGACGCGGAGGCCAAGCAGACCAAGGACGCAGGCCCGAAGGCTTGGTGGGCCAAGCCGAGGGCTGAGGACGTCGGTATGCGACGGCATCCGCGTCATCCGCTGACCTCGAAGAAGCCCATCCAGCCGAGCTCGGCGAACTCCGACACGTGGGCGTGGAACATGTACTTGCCCGTGTACGGGAAGCGCAGCTCGAGGATGCCGCGCTCGCCCTGGCCCTGGATCACCGTGTCGGTGAAGTCGCGCGGCTCGAGGCGCGTGCCGGTCGGGTAGTAGTCGAAGAAGTTGGCGTGGATGTGGAACGAGTTGAGCGGGTCGAACTCGAGCGCGTTGACGAGGTAGATGCGGACCAGCTCGCCGCGCTTGACCGGGATCGGCTCGTCCATGTAGGCGAACGCGACGGTGTTGACCGCGTAGACCTCGTTGGAGCGGTCGAAGTTCGTGTCGAACCCGTTCATGACCATGACGAGCTCGTCGGCGTCGGCGCGGCCGTCCTTGGGGTCGATGATGAAAGCGCCGTAGAGGCCCTTGGCGATGTGCTCCGCCAGCGGCGTGGAGTGGCAGTGGTAGAGGTGCAGCCCGAACGGGGTGGCGTCGAACTCGTAGGTGGTCGAGCCGCCCGGCTGGATGTTGCCGGCGCCGATGCCGGGCACGCCGTCGTTGATGTCGCGGTGGATGCCGTGGAAGTGGATCGTGTGCGGGTGCTTGGAGCCGTTGACGAAGCGGACGCGCAGCCGCTCTCCCTCGCGCGCCCGCAGCGTCGGCCCGGGCACGCGGCCGTTGTAGGTCCAGGCGGCGTACCTGACGCCCGGCGCGACCTCGATCTCGCGGTCCTCGGCCACGATCTCCCACTCGCGCACGCCGTTGATCAGAGTGCCCTCGTCGAAGTCGCGCAGGATCTCGTGGGGATCGAAGCCGTTGCCCCGGTGGTTGACCCGCCCGACGGCGCCGAGGTGGCCGGAGCCGCGGTGCGCCTGGTGGTGGTGCTCGACCGCGGCCTGAGCGGCCGAGGTGCCCCCGTGAAGCCCCTGGTGCGGAATCAGCTCGTGCAACACGGGCAGGGCCGCACCCGTCGCGGCGGCGCCGCCGATCAGCTTGCGCCGCGAAACTTTGTTATCCCACAGCTTTCGCATCAGTCCCTATTGAAGCATGTTTTAGACACGTCTAAAAATCGTGCATTCGTCCATGCGTACGATGGGTCTGTGATCGCCACGAGCGAGTACGAGCTCGTCACCGAGTCGGCTGGGCTGTTGGAGCGGCCGCGGGCGATGTTCGCGGTGCGCGGCGGCGAGGCCGCCGACTTCCTCCAGGGTCAGGTCTCCAACGACGTGGAGGGTCTCGGCCCCGGCCAGGGCTGCTACGCGACGATCCTCAACCACAAGGGCAAGCTGCGCACCGACCTGCGCGTCCTGCGCGGCGACGACTTCTTCTGGCTCGACACCGAGCCGATCGGCCACGCCGTCGTGCGCCACATGCTCGACACCTACACGCTCGGTCGCGACGTCCAGTGGGAGGACGTCGGGGACGCCCACGCCCTGCTCTCGCTGCTCGGCCCCGGCGCCGACGCACTGCTCGACCGGCCGCCGCCCGCCGCGGAGCACTCGTTCGTCGACTCCGGCGCCGGCCTCTGGGTCCGCACCGACCTCGGCATCGACCTGCTCGTATCGGCCGCGCGCGCCGCCGACCTGCGCGCCGAGCTCGGCGTCGAGGAGATCTCCGAGGAGGTCGCGGAGTGCCTGCGGATCGAGTCGGGCCGCCCCCGGCTCGGCCTCGACATGGACGCCGACACGATCCCCCAGGAGGCCGGCATCAACGAGCGGGCCGTCGACTTCGACAAGGGCTGCTACGTCGGCCAGGAGACGGTGGCCCGGCTGCACTACAAGGGCAAGCCCAACCGCCACCTGCGTGGCCTGCTGCTGTCCGAGCCGGCCGAGCGGCGCGCGGAGATCATGCTCGGCGACAGGGAGGTCGGCCGGGTCGGGTCCGCCTGCGTCTCCCCGCGGCTGGGGCCGATCGCGCTCGCGCTGGTGCGGCGCGAGGCGGCCCCCGGCGACACGGTGCTGGTCGGCGGCGCGCAGGCGCGCGTGGCCGAGCTGCCGTTCGAACGTGACTGAGCACCAGGATCCGCGCCGCACCCCCGCGAGCCGCCACGGCCTGTCGTCCGAGAGCGCCCTCCTGGGCGGGTACCACCCGCACGCGAGCGTGCTCGACCTGCCCGCCGAGGCGGAAACGGCGCCCGAGCAGCCGGTCGAGCTGCGCGACCTGCGCGAGCTGGTCCCCGCCGCCGAACCGGGCCGCCAGCTCGACGACTGGGGCCGCTCAGAGCGCGTGCTGGAGCGCCTCGAGCCGGTGCTCGACTTCTACTACCGCAACTGGTTCCGCGTCGAGACCGAGGGCGTCGAGCACGTCCCGTCCGAGGGCGGCGCCCTGCTCGTCTCGAACCACTCCGGCGCGCTGCCGCCGGATGGCCCGATGATCATGCAGGCGATTCGCCACGAGCACCCCCACCCGCGGCCGCTGCACATGCTCGCCGAGCACTGGTTCCGAAGCTATCCCGGGGTCGGCATGCTCACCACGAAGATCGGCCTGGTCGCGGGTCACCCCGCCAACGCGCAGCGCCTCCTGCACGACGAGGGCCAGCTCGTGCTGGTCTTCCCCGAGGGCGCCAAGGCGTCGCGGAAGGTCTACTGGCAGCGCTACCGCCTGCGCCGCTTCGGTCGTGGCGGCTTTGTGCGCACGGCGATGCGGGCCGGCGTCCCGATCGTCCCGATCGCCGTGCTGGGCGCCGAGGAGGCGATGCCGATCTTCGCCCACGTTCCCGCCCTCCAGCGCCTGACGGGGCTGATCTACTTCCCGATCAACCACGCCTTCCCGCAGTTCGGGCTGGCCGCGGCACTGATGTACCTGCCGGCCAAGTTCAAGATCCGCTTCCTCGAGCCGGTCGACCTGTCCGCCTACGGCCCCGAGGACGCCGAGGACCTGGCGCTGGTACAGGAGATCGGCGAGCGCATCCGCACCGACATCCAGCTGGAGCTGGACGAGCTGCGATCGTCGCGCCGTTCGGTCTGGTTCGGCTAGGGTGGCCGCAGCCATGGGGGGACGAGTCCTGGCCACGTTCGCGGTCGTCGCGGTGCTGGTCGCCGGGTGTGGCGACGCGGACTTCGAGCGCAAGGCGCGCGCCCCGGTCAGGGTCGAGCTCAGCGGGGTGATCCAGAAGGACGCGGTGACGGTCTCCCCCACGCGCGACCTCGGCGCCGGCCCGTTCGAGTTCACGATCTCGAACCAGACCGACCAGCGCCACACGGTCACGCTCGAGGGCGAACGGGTCAAGGTCGACGCCGGCTCCATCGAGCCCACCGACACGCTCACCTTCCGCCAAACGCTCGAGCCGGGCCGCTACGAGATACGGGCCGGCTCCGAGCAAGCAGTGCCCAAGGAGATCAAGCCGGCCGTGCTCGACGTCGGGAGCGAGCGCGCCGACTCGAACTCGGACCTGATGCAGCCTTAGAGCCGGCAACCAAGGCCGGCCCCGGCCGCTTCGGCGACGAAGTTGCAGTTAACGACGTCATAGGGGGCTAAGTGCAACTTCGTGGCCGCACAGCCGTTTGCGCACCCCTTGTTGCTGTCGTTCGACCCTACAACTCGAGCTGGTCGTCGGCCGGCTCTGTGGCCGGCTCGGCGCCCGCCGGTCGCACCAGCGAGTCGATCTCCGCCAGGTGGTCGCGCACGCGCGCGGCCATCACGTCGACCATGCCGTAGGCGCGCTCGATGTTGCCCTTGGCGCCGGTCAGCTGCTGCTTGATCTTGCGCTCGTCGGCCAGCGCTGCCAGGGAGCGCTCAATCGAGCTGCGCAGCTCGCCGGCGTCGATGCCGTCCGCGTCCGACCGCTTCATCAGCACGCGCGCCCGCGCGAGCCGGTAGCCCAGCTCCAGGGCAAGCGTGCCGAACTCTGGGTCGAGCGCCACGACCAGCTTGTCGCCGTTGTACTCGCGCATCGGCTCGAGCTTGGCGGGCACCTCCTCCTCGGTCGGCACCACCAGCACGGCGAAGTCGGCCGAGCGCTCGGCCATCGCCTTGTCGAGCTCGTCCAGCGCGGCCGGCCGCGACAGGCGCCGATCCTTGGCCTCGATCACGATCCGCCCGCGGGCGGGACCGTTGCACGCGTCGAGCGCGACCACGATGTCGCCGACCTTGCCGGTTGCCTCGCGAACGTCGCCGACCGCCTCCGCGTCGTCGCCCTGCGCCGCGGCGATCCCGTCGACCGCCTCGAAGACCGCCTCCTCGAAGGTGCGCCCCTTGGCGGTGCCGCGCTCGCGCTCGGCCTCGACCTCCTCGAGCTTGTCCTTCTCGTCCCGCAGCGCCTGGAGCTCCTTCTGCAGCTCGCCGAGCTTCTGGAGCAGCGCGCGCTGGGTCGCGTCCGAGCGGCTGGCCGCCTGCTGGATCTCGCGCACCGCCGCGCTCTTGAAGTCCGCGAGCGGGTTGCGCTCGTCGGCAGCCGAGAACTGGCGCACGAGGTCCTCGCGCGACTTGACCAGCGTCTCCGCCACGGCCTCGCGCACGCGGTTCTGGACCGAGACCGCGCTGCCGTCCCCGAACCGGCGCTCCAGCTCCTTGGCTAGCTGACCGTCGTCCTCGCCGAAGACGGCCGCGAACTGGGACTCGAAGAACTCGGCGATCGTGCGCGCCTTCTCCGCGAACTCCTGCTGGACGTCCTTCGAGGCCTTCTCGAACTCGGTCTTGACGAACTCCGCGTTGGCGCCGGCCTGCTCGCGGTCGAGCACGCGCGCGCCGATCTCCACGGCGTCGCGGACGACCTTCACGGGATCGTCGCCGTGCTCCTCGCGCTCGCGGACCAGCCGAACCGCGCAGTCGTCCTCGACCACGAGTCCGTCGACGACCACCCGGTCGCCGATCGTGCGCACCTGTGCCTGCCTGAGTGGGGTCGCTGCTTCCATCGAACCACCCACCGTAGGCCCAGGCCCCGACGGAATGAGATCAGCGTTGCAGCCAGGCCTCCGGAAAGACCCTGGCGGTCTGTCCGGGGTAGTCCGGCGCGATGCGCTGCGCGTGCTCGAGGGCCGGGTGACCCGCCAGCAGCGGCCGGGCGTCGTCGAGCGTAGCGAGCAACGCCGTCGAGGTGCCGATCTGGAAGTCGGCGACGTTCGGGCGCACGCCGCCGATCGTGCCGAGGCGCAGCAGCGAGTCGACGTGGTTGATCAGCGCCGGCAGCGCCAGGAGGTCGTTGCGCACGTTCTCCTCGCTCGCGTGGTTGGCGCGAACGGCGGCCTTGATCACCGGCGCGCCCACCCGCGCCGCCACCGGCACCGGAACGCCGAGCTTGGCGCCCTCCAGGTAGGTGGGCAGGGTCGAGCGGTCGCGGTTCAGCGCCGCCCAGACCAGCCGGCGCGGCACCGGCTGCCAGACCTGGTCGCCCCACTCCTCCGCCTCGTCCACCGCGCGCCGCTCCTCGGGATCTGAGGGGAACAGCGGCGGATCGGGCCGGAGCGCTTCGAGCGCCTCCGCGATCGCCCGCGTCCCCTGGACGCGGCGGCCGTCGATTCTCAGGGCGGGGACGGTGATTCCCTTGAAGCCGAGCGCACGCAGCACGCCGCGATGAACGACCGCGACCAGGTCGACGCGCCTGTACTCGATCCCCTTCGCGCGCAGCATCAGCTCCGCCGCGAGCGAGGGGTGCGAAGCGGGAACGGCGAAGAGGGTCGCCTTCTTCACGGCGCGATCCTAACCGGCGGGAGCGGCCGCGCGCTCGGCTCGGAGCGGCTCCCCCGCTCGGCTCGGCGGGGCTCCCCCGCTTGGCTCGGCGCGGCTCCCCCGCTCGCCTCGGTGCGGCTCGCCCGCTTGGCAAATTCATGCTTGTCTGCAATACTTGCATGCATGCACGCATCTTTGACGCCGACAACCGGAGCCGGGACCGAGGCCACCGTCGACTCCGTCGCCACCGACCTCGGCGTCCTGATGAAGCACCTGCTGGTGTCCTCGAGCCGTGACTTCTTCGCGGCGGTCGAGGAGGCGGGCCTCACGTTCACCCAGGTCAAGTGCCTGCACCTGCTCGGCGACTCGGACGAGCCGCTCGCGCTCAACGCGCTGTCCGACCGGCTCGGCCTGTCCGCCCCCGCGATCAGCCGCGCGGTCGACGGGCTCGTGCAGCGCGGCGAGGTCAAGCGCACCGAGGACCCGCGCGACCGCCGTTCCAAGCTTCTGACAGTCAGCGCCCGCGGCCGGCGCACCATCGATCGCTTCGTGGCGATCAGGTTCGCCGGCATCAGGCGCTTCGTGGAGGGTCTCCCCCAGGACGAGCTCACCTCGCTCGCAGCCGGGATCGGCCCGATCGCAAGGAGTCTCACCGATGACTGACCGAATCCGGCTCAACGAGGGCAATCGCCGCTGGTGGACGCTGGGGGCGATGTGCTTCGCCCTGTTCATGATCATGCTCGACAACACGGTCGTGAACGTGGCCCTGCCGTCCATCCAGGACGACCTCGGGGCCTCGCTCTCGGGCCTCGAGTGGACCGTCAACATCTACACGCTCACGTTCGCCGTGCTGCTGGTCACCGGCGGGCGCCTCGGCGACATCCTCGGCCGCCGCCGGATGTTCCTCTTCGGCGTCGTCGTGTTCGCGCTGTCGAGCGCGGCGATCGGCTTCGCGCCCGGCGAGGGATGGCTGGTCGGCTTCCGTGCCGTTCAGGGCGTCGGCGCCGCGTTCATGATGCCCGCGACGCTGTCGATCATCACGGTCACCTTCCCGCCCGAGGAGCGCGGCAAGGCGATCGGCACCTGGGCTGGGGTGTCGGCGCTCGCGCTGGCGATCGGGCCGGTGGTCGGCGGCGCGCTCGCGGAGTACGTCTCCTGGCGCGCGATCTTCTTCCTCAACCTGCCGGTGGCCGTTGGCGCCGTGGCGGTGACGCTGTTCGCCGCGCGTGAGTCGCGCGACGAGAGCCAGCGGCACACGATCGACTGGGCCGGCATCGGCGCCCTCTCGGCCGGCCTTACGGCGCTCGTGCTCGCGCTGGTCGAGGGCAACGCGTGGGGCTGGGGCTCCACCGAGATCGTGGCGCTGCTCGTGACGGCCGCCGTCGGCATCGGCGCCTTCGCGCTGATCGAGCCGCGCGTTCGCGAGCCGATGGTCGACTTCTCGCTGTTCCGCTCGAAGACGTTCCTGGGCGCGAACGCGGTCGGCTTCATCGTCTCGTTCTCGATGCTGGCGATGTTCTTCTTCCTCGCCCTCTACATGCAGAACATCCTCGGCTACTCGGCCGTCGAGGCCGGCATCCGCTTCCTCCCCTCCACGCTGATGATCGTGATCGTCGCGCCGCTGGCCGGACGGCTGTCCGACCGCGTCGGGCCGCGCCCGCCGATGGTCGCCGGGCTGTCGCTGACCGCGTTCTCGCTGTTCCTCCAGACGCGCATCGACGTCGACACCGGCTACGGCCTGCTGCTGCCCGCGTTCGTGCTGATGGGCATCGGCATCGCGCTGGTGATGTCGCCGATGTCGACCGCCGCGATGAACTCGGTCCCGGCCGAGAAGGCCGGCCTGGGCTCGGGCGTGCTGTCGATGAGCCGCATGGTGGGCGGCACCTTCGGGGTGGCCGCGATCGGCGCGCTCTTCCAGCACCTGGCCAGCTCCGACCTCGCCGACAGCCTGGCCGGCACCGGCGTGACGAGCGCCCAGCGAGAGCAGATCGTCCAGAACCTCGGCGCGGGCAGCCAGAACGGCTCGCTGCCGCCGGAGGCACTCAACGCCGCCCACGACGCGTTCATCCACGCGCTGTCGAACGGCATGTGGCTGTCGGCCGGCGTGGCCGCGCTCGGAGCGGTGATCTCACTGGTGCTGATCCAGCCCAAGGCCACCGAGCGGCCCGACCCGGCGTCGCGGCCCGAGGCCGCCGCCGAGGTGGCCGACGCGGTCTCGGCCGGCTAGGCGCCACGCGGGCGCGGGCGCACCGATAATCTGCCCGCCCATGTCTGTAGACGTCACGAAGGTGTCCGAGGTCGATGTGGAGCTCGGCACGCTGCCGGAGACCATGCCCGCCTGGGTGATCCGCGAGGAGCGCGAGGGCGAGCCGAAGGACGCCTTCCAGCTCGAGGAGGTCGAGGTCCCCGAGCCGGGCGCCTTCGAGGTGATCGTCCGGGTCATGGCCGCGGGCGTGAACTACAACAACGTCTGGGCCGCTCTCGGCGAGCCGGTGTCGGTGATGCGCTACGGGGACCACCCCGAGTACGGACACCACATCGGCGGCTCTGACGCCTCGGGCATCGTCTGGAAGGTGGGCCCCGGCGTCACGCGCTGGAAGCCGGGCGACGAGGTCGTGATCCACTGCAACATGGCCTCGTACGAGGACAAGGAGGTCCACGGGCTCGATCCGCTGGCGGCCCCGAGCCAGATGATCTGGGGCTATGAGACGACCTGGGGCTCGTTCGCACAGTTCACGAAGGTCCAGGCGCAGCAACTTCTCCCCCGTCCCCGGAACCTGAGCTGGGACGAGGCGGCCTCGTACGGGCTCGTGTACTTCACCGCCTACCGGATGCTGCTCACGCAGTGCGACATCCAGGCCGGCGACAACGTGCTGATCTGGGGCGCGGCCGGCGGCCTCGGCGTGTTCGCCACCCAGCTGTGCGCGATCAGCGGGGCGCACGCCGTCGGCGTCGTCTCGAGCCCCGAGAAGGGCGAGCTCGTCAAGCAGCTCGGCGCCGTCGACTACATCGACCGCAACGAGTTCGCCGGCATGATGCGCAAGGGCGGCGAGACGCCCGAGGAGGAGAAGGAGCGCTTCGGGGTCTCGCGCGCGTTCTCCAAACGCGTCAAGGAGATCCTCGGCGACCAGCCCGACATCGTGTTCGAGCACGTCGGCCAGGCGACCTTCCCCACGTCCGTGTTCACGGTCAAGCCGTTCGGCAAGGTCGTCATCTGCGCCGGCACGACGGGCTACAACCTCGACTTCGACGTGCGCTACCTCTGGATGCGCCAGAAGCAGATCATCGGCTCCCATTTCGCCAACGCCTACGAGTGCAACAAGGCGAACGAGCTGATCGAGTCGGGGCAGATCCGGCCGGTGCTGTGGCGGACGCTCGGCTTCGAGGGCGTGCCCGAGGCGCACCAGCTGATGCGCGAGAACAAGCACCTCGGCAAGATCGCCATCCTCGTCGGCGCCGAGGGCGAGGGCGAGGGCAAGACCGAGGAAGGGCCCGGCGCGATCCGGGCGGAGGTGGGCGCATGATCCTCGTGCAGATCGCCTGGCACGCGAACCCGTTCCGGGGCGACAAGTTCGCCGAGGGCTGGGCGCCCGCCGCCGAGGCGGTGCTCGACTTCGGCGCCGTCGGCTGGGCCTTCTACCGCAACATCGACGGTCGGCTCGACTTCATCCAGGAGGCCGTCTTCCCGAGCAAGGCCCACTTCGAGCGGTACTGGTACTCGGAGACGATCGCCGAGAAGCGGATCGAGCTCCAGGGCTACTTCAACGTGCCGATCCTGCCGGTCTTCTACGAGATCGTCGGCGAGGGCCGCGCCCTCAGCCTTGCTCCAGCGGAGCGAGAGTAAGCCCGTACCCGCCGAGCTGCTCCCAGTAGTGCTCGGCCAGCTCGCGCGCGCCTGACCAGACGATCGCCCGGCCGCTGTTGTGGATCTGGTTGGCCATCGCCATGCCGTTGTCGTAGCTCACGCCTGGAAGCACGCTCGACAGCGCGCTGGCCACGCCCTCGAAGGTGTTGTGGTCGTCGTTGAGGACGATCACGCGCCAGTGGCCCCCCAGGCCGGTGTCGCCCGGGCCGGAGATGCGCGGCTTCTCGACCGTCTGCGTCATCCCGCCTTCTTGCGCCAGTATCGAGCAAGGCCCTGGTAGAGCTGGTCGGGCGGCGCGGCCTGCTCGAAGGCCTCCACGGTGGCCGGGTCGGTGTTGTCGCCGAGGTCCTGCTCGAGCTTCGCGATGAAGCGCTCCTCGCCGTCGAGCCGGGCCGAGTCGGCGGCCTCGATCAGCGCCGAGCGCACGCGGTGGAGGTGGTCGGCGACGTCGGTCACCTGGCCGAAGTGCGTGAGGCAGAGCGAGTGCGGGTTCCAGCCGGCGACCGTGTGCAGCGAGTCGAGCCAGGCCTCGATGTCGATGTCGGGCGGCGGCGTCGGCGCCACCGTGTGCGCGTAGGGCGGGAGGCGCACCCCGGCGACGTCGCCGACGTAGGCGTCGCCGGTCTCCTCGTGCAGGTAGCAGACGTGATGCGAGGCGTGCCCGGGCGTGTAGGCGACCCGGAAGCCGTCGACCGACTCGCCGCCGCTGAGCCGGTGGATGCGGTCCTCGGGGACCGGCGCGACCTCGCCCCACAGCTCCCACATGTCGTCGCCGTAGAGACGGCCGGCGCTCTCGAGCAGCTTCGACGGGTCGACCAGGTGCGGCGCCCCGAGCTCGTGCACGTAGACCTGGAGGTCGGGAAAGCGCCGGCACAGCACCCCGGTCGCGCCGGCGTGGTCGAGGTGGATGTGGGTGAGCAGCAAGGCGGTCGGCTTCACCGGGCCCAGGCGCTCGAGCAGCGTCTCGACACAGGAGGCCGGGCCCGGATCGACGATCACGCCGTCCAGCTCGTAAGCGCAGATCACCCGGTCTCGTCCCAGGTGCAGGACGTCTATGGCACGGGACAAAGCGACCCGACCATACAATTCTCGGAGTGAGCGAGCATCGTCTCCCCGAGCGGGACAACCCCTGGGTGATGCGCACGTACGCCGGCCACTCGACGGCGCGCGAGTCCAACGAGCTCTACCGGCGCAACCTGGCCAAGGGCCAGACGGGTCTCTCGGTGGCCTTCGATCTGCCCACCCAGACGGGCTACGACCCCGACCACGAGCTGTCGCGCGGCGAGGTCGGCAAGGTCGGCGTGTCGATCGCCCACAAGGGCGACATGCACGCGCTGCTCGACGGCATCCCGCTCGACGAGATGAACACCTCGATGACGATCAACGCGACAGCGGCGTGGCTGCTGGCGCTCTACATGACCGTCGCCGAGGAGAACGGCGTGGACCCGGGCTCGCTCCAGGGGACCACCCAGAACGACATCATCAAGGAGTTCCTCTCGCGCGGGACCTATGCGTTCCCGCCCGAGCCCTCGATGCGGCTGATCGCGGACATGATCGCGTTCACCGTCGACGAGGTGCCGAAGTGGAACCCGATCAACATCTGCTCCTACCACCTCCAAGAGGCCGGGGCGACGCCGGTGCAGGAGATCGCCTACGCGCTGTCGACCGCCCAGGCCGTGCTCGACCGCGTGCGCGAGCGGGTGCCGGACGAGTCGTTCCCGCGCGTGTTCGGGCGGATCTCGTTCTTCGTCAACGCCGGCATCCGGTTCGTCGAGGAGCACGCGAAGCTGCGCGCGATGGGGCAGCTCTGGGAGGAGATCGGCCGCGACCGCTACGGGGTCGACGACGACAGGTTCCTGAGGTTCCGCTACGGCGTGCAGGTCAACTCGCTCGGGCTGACCGAGTCGCAGCCGGAGAACAACATCATCCGGATCGTGCTGGAGGCGCTCGCGGTCACGATGGGCCGCGACGCCCGCGCCCGGGCGCTCCAGCTTCCCGCCTGGAACGAGGCGCTCGGGCTGCCGCGGCCGTGGGACCAGCAGTGGTCGCTGCGGATCCAGCAGATCCTGGCCTACGAGACCGACCTGCTCGACTACCCCGACATCTTCGAGGGCTCGCACGTGATGGAGGGGCTCGTGGACGAGCTGGTGTCGGGCGCGCGCGAGGAGATGGCGGTGGTGGCCGAGCGCGGCGGCGCCGTGGCGGCCGTGCCGTACATGAAGACCCAGCTCGTCGAGTCCCACCGGGAGCGCGTGCGCCGGATCGAGACGGGCGAGCAGGTGGTGGTCGGGCAGAACGCGTTCGTCGAAGCCGAGCCCTCCCCGCTGCAAGACGGCGAGGACGGGGGGATCCTTCGGGTCGACCCCAGCGTCGAGGCCGGCGCCATCGACGCCCTCGAGGAGTGGCGCTCTTCGCGGGACGCCGCGGCCGTCGCTTCCGCGCTCGACTCGCTTCGCGCCGCAGCCTCCTCCGACGAGAACATCATGTCCGCCACCTTGGCCGCCGCCCGGGCAGGCGCAACCACGGGTGAGTGGGCGGCAACCCTCCGAGAAGTGTTCGGCGAGTACCGGGCGCCCACGGGCGTCGGCGACGCCGCGGCCGCCCCGGGGGATGACGCGCTGGCCGCGCTGCGAGAGCGCGTGGAGGCCGTGTCCGAGCGGCTCGGGCGCCGGGTGAAGATCCTGGTCGGCAAGCCGGGCCTCGACGGCCACTCGAACGGTGCCGAGCAGATCGCGGTACGGGCCCGCGACGCCGGCATGGACGTGGTCTACGAGGGCATCCGGCTGACGCCGGCCCGGATCGCGCGGGCGGCGGTCGACGAGGGCGTGCACGTGGTCGGGCTGTCGATCCTTTCGGGCTCCCACGCGCAGCTGATCCCCGAGGTGCTGCGCGAGCTCGAGGAAGCCGGCGTCGACGTGCCGGTCGTGGTCGGCGGCATCATCCCGCCGGCCGACGAGGCGGCTCTGCTCGAGGCGGGCGTCGCGCGTGTGTACACGCCGAAGGACTTCGAGGTCAGCCGCATCATGGGCGACAT
The DNA here is from genome assembly GCA_052038485.1 of Thermoleophilaceae bacterium. Classification (GTDB taxonomy): domain Bacteria; phylum Actinomycetota; class Thermoleophilia; order Solirubrobacterales; family Thermoleophilaceae; genus JACVRW01. The sequence goes on from JBQGCL010000206.1 coordinate 23,234, forward strand.
CGTGGACCTCGTGGCCGAGCGCAACGCTGCGACCGTTTCGTAGCGCAACCTTCGTCGGCAGGCCGTGTTGACGCGGCCATGAAGCCCGCCCTGGTCGTCGCCCTCGCCGTGTTCGCCGCCGCGGTGGCCGGCTGTCATCCCGTCGGAGAGGCGGGCAAGACCGATCAGATCCAGTTCGTCGGCACGACGACCGTGGACGGCTACAAGTTCGACCAGTACCGCAACCTCGCCTATCCCTGCAGCATCAGCGGCTACCAGACGTTCGTGATCGGGACGAAGGTGGGTTCGTCCGACACGGAGACCAAGCCGCTGTGGGTGAGGATGCGTGGCGGTGGCGTCGGCTACTTCGACTCCACCGGCACCCCGCAGCCTTCCGCCGGCAACAAGTCCGAGGAGTCCGCCGCGACGTCGATCTCGTTCCTCAACCCCAACGGCCTGATGGAGCTCGTGCGCAACGACCCGCTCGGCTTCCGGCTCGTGTCGGTGTCGATGTGCAACCACGACATCTACGCGGGCGGAGACCAGCCCGACCCCAACAACCCGAACACGCTGCCGGACGGCTCCGGCAGGACGGTCAACGGCCTGTTCGCGACCAAGGCGGCGATCCAGTTCGCGCGCGCGAAGTACCCCACCGGCAAGTTCTTCCTGCACGGCACGAGCGCCGGCTCGGCGGGGTCGCTCGGCGTGTCCTGGGGCCTCCAGGAGCAGGGGATCCCGCCGGCCGGGACGATCGCCGACTCGGGCGTGGTGAACATCGAGTGGGAGAAGGCGCGGCACGATCAGGGGACGTGCAGCGACTTCGGCAGCGACCGCGACGCCGAGGCGCTGGCGGCAATCCGGGCGCGCTCGCAGTTCCAGCTCGCCGACATCAACAACGAGCCGGACAAGCTCGTGAGCCGCGGGGCGCTGAAGGTGCCGCTGATCCACATCTGGAACAGCGCGGATGCGAACGTCTGCGGCGCGACGCAGATGTCGTGCCCGCTGCGCGACGGCTCGACGGTGCCGATGGGTTCCGCCAACTGCGTGCACGAGCCGCTGCGGGCGGCGATCGCCGGGCTCGGCTCGAGCTCAGCCTCGCGCAACATGCGCGTCTGCGTGAGCAACCCGCCCGCGTCCGGCACCTGCACGGTGCACGTCGTGACGACGCGGCACGTGCAGAACACGGACCCGTCCAGCCCCGCCGACTACAACGGAGCGATCCTGGACTGGGTGCACGCGCGTCTGGGCGACTGACCGCTAGCGTGCCCCGCCCATGGCCGCTGCGGATCCCGCCGAGCTCGGACGTCGCCTGCGCGCCGGCGATCGCTCCGCCGCTCCCGCCGCGCTGAACCTGATCGAGGACCGCTCGCCGGCGGGTCGCGAGGCGGCCGCCGTGCTGCTCGCCGAGGTCTCCCCCACCGCCCTCGGCGAGGAGGCGCCCGCGCACCTGGTCGGGATCACCGGGCCGCCCGGCGCGGGCAAGTCGACGCTGCTGTCCGCGCTGGTCGCCGAGTGGCGGGCGGCAAACCGGACGGTCGCGGTGCTGGCCGTCGATCCCTCGTCGAAGCGCTCCGGTGGCTCGCTGCTCGGAGACCGCGCCCGGATCGAGCACGACCCCAAGGACGACGGAATCCTGATCCGCTCCACCGCGTCCGGTGGCCGGCTCGGCGGGCTCGCCGCGGCGACGCGCGAGGCGGCCGACGCGCTGGCGCCCGTGTTCGACGTCGTGGTGGTCGAGACGGTTGGGGTGGGTCAGTCCGAAACCGATGTCGAGGAGGTCTGCGACACCGTCGCGGTGGTCGTCCAGCCGGCCTCCGGGGACGTGCTCCAATTTCTGAAGGCGGGGATCATGGAGGTGCCCGACGTGCTCGTCGTGACCAAGGCCGACCTCGGCGACGCCGCCAAGCGGGCGCAGGCCGACCTGCACCAGGCGCTCGCGGCGCTCGGGTCGAGCGACGTGCCCGTGGTGGCGGTGGCGTCGGTGCCGCCGCCGACCGGGGTCGACGACCTGGCAGCCGAGCTGGAAGCCCACCGCAAACGCGTCGACCTGCCGGCTCGGCGCGTACGGGCGCGACGGCTGTCGGCGCTGCGCGAGTTCACCGCCGAGCACGGGGAGAGCGCGCTGAGGGAGCTGGGCGGGCGGCGCGAAGCGGAGCGCCTGCTACAGGCCCGCGGAGCGAACGAGCCGGTCGCTGAGCTGGTGCGCGCGCTCGAGGAGGTGAACGCATGAGCCGCCGGAGCAGGCGCGAGAGTGCGACGAGGCAAGAGACACCCAGTGCCGGCCGGCAGCCCGAACGCCCGCGCGGCGCTTGGGCACCCGGTCCCGTCGCTCCGAACCGGCGGCCGCCCGCGATCCCCTTCCTCGCTCAGGTCGGCATCCTCGTTGCCGTCTTTGCGGTCACCACCGTGATCGCCGAGCTCGCCGGGGCCGCGAACCTCGGCGTCTCGCTTGGCATCGCCACGATCCCCTTCTCGATCGCCCTCGTGCTCCTGATCGTCAGGAGCTGACGGTCACACGCCGAAGATCAGCGCGCCCATCAGCGGCGAGAACGGCGCAAGTCATCGTGCCCTAGGGTGCCGACCCCGGCGAGCACGGGGGCCCGCCGCCGGCCGTCCGGTTGTCCGGCTCCGCCCAGCACCAGCCCGCCGGCCGCGGGAAGCCCCCGCGGAGCGGCTCATGCCCGCCACGGAACACCCGGCGGATGTGGCGCACGCCCTCGATCCCGCCGCGCACCCGCACGAACAGCCACTGGTCCGCCGCCGGCAGCCCGGTCACGATCACCGTGCCGTCGATCGACCAGGTCAGGCCCTCGAGCTCGCCGCGCGTCGAGAGCAGCGAGCGGGTCGACCCGTCGAGGTCCAGCACGACCAGGCTGCTCGACCGGCCGCGCCGGCTGATCAGCGCCAGGCGCTTGCCGCCGGGCGCCATCACCGAGGCCGTCGACCGCAGCGAGATCGTCCGCAGCAGATGGCCGTGCGGCCCGTGGATGCGCACCGACCGCGCCGTGGCCGTCACCAGCCGGCCGCCCTTGCCCCACCACAGGTCGCGCGCCACCGGCCCGGGCGGCGTCTGGCCGAGCACCCGCCCCGTATCGACGTCGACGATCCGCACCCGCCCGCCGACCGCGAATGCGAGCACCTGCGAGGCGGGCGCGGCAAGCGGCTTCCAGGCGGGCGGGGTCGGCGCGCTGTGCCGCGCAAGCCGCCAGCGGTCCTTGTTGTCGCCGGTCGTCACCCACAGCTCGGATCCGCTTCGGTAGGCGACCCGGAAGCCGTCGGGCGACCAGCGCGGGACGCTCACGGGCCCGCCGGCGACCAGCGTCCAGTGCTCGACGCCCTCGGGGTCGACCGCGACGAGATCGCGGCCGCGGGCGCCGGCGACGTGCAGCCCGCCCGGCGACCAGGTCGCGTCGGTGAACGAGCCGAGCTGGCGCCGCCCGCCGTCCCGGACGATCCAGGCGCCGCCGTCGGCGACCACGAGCAGGCGGCCGGCCGCGGGCAGCGCGGCGAGCGAGCCGCGCGTGGCCTCGGGGGCCGGGTCGACGACGTCGCCGATCCAGTCGCCGACCTTCGCCCCTGCGGGGCTGAGCGCGAGCGCGGCAAGGACGACCGCCGTCGCGATCGCCACCAGCAGCTGCCGTCCCCGTCGCTGCGAGCGAGCCGGAGCGCGCGCCGCGTGAGCGGCCCGGACGACGTGCCACGCGCGCCGCTCGGCGTCGGCCGCACGCGGAGGCCGGGCGGCATGCAGCTCGCGACGCAGCCGGCGCTCGAAGCGCGTGCTCATGCCTCCAGCTCCCTCGCCAGCCGGTCGAGGGCCCGCCGCAGCCTCGAGTTCACCGTCCCGCGCGGCACGTCGAGGAGTCGCGCGATCTCGCCGGGCGTGTACTCGAGCAGGTGGCGCAGCACGACCGCGGCGCGCTGGTCTGGGTCGAGGCAGGCGAGCGCGTCGATGGTCTCGTCGGACCAGCCGGCGGGCTGATCGGGCGGCGCGGGCTGGTCGCCGATCGCCTCCCCCACCTCGCGCCGCAGCGCGCGCGCCCGCGACCAGTCGATCGCCCGGTTGACCACGATCCGGTGCAGCCACGGGCCGAACGGCCGCCGCCGGTCGAACCGGTCGAGCGCCCGGATCGCCGCCAGGAAGGCCTCCTGCGCGATGTCCTCAGCGGCCGCCGCGTCGTGCACGATCAGGAACGCCGCCCGGTGCGCCGGCTCCCAGTGCGCCTTGAACAGCGCCTCCATCGCGTCATGCGATCCGCTCTGTGCCGCGCGCACCCAGGCGCGCTCGCGCCGCCGCGACGGCCGGTCGCGGTCCGCCGGCCGCAAGCGGGCAGCCGCCAGATCGAGTGCTGATGCGCGCGCCAGAGCTGAGATCATCCTCTCTACGAGCGCACCCGGCCCAGAGGTCCCGAAGTGGTCCCCGCCGCACAGCGGCGAGCGCCACGACCCGCTTCCCGCCTTCCTGCGGCTGCCCGTGCGCGGCTGGCGAAAGCTCACGCCGCGTGGCCGCCGGATCCTCGCCGCAGTCGCCGTGCTTGCCGCCGCGGGGATCGCGATAGCCTGGCCCTACGTGCAGCGCGACCGGCGCGCCGGCGAACGGGACCGAGCCGCGATCGCCGCCCAGCACCGCGCCGCCAGCCTGCGTGCGCTTGCCGAGGACCAGCGCCCGCGCCACGCCGTCCTCCCGGCCGCGGTGCGAGCCCGCGTACGAGCCGACGGCGGCCTGGAGTCGTCCGCGGCGGCGGGAGTCGTCGGGAAGCGGCTCGAAGCTGCGATAGCGAGCGACGTGCGCGACCGGATCGAGATGGGCAAGCTCGAGGGACCGCTGCTGAGCACGACCTGCGAGCCGGTCGCCGTACGGAGCCGCATGGGCGCCAACTACAACTGCTTCGCCCTGACCGGACGCACCGACACCGGCGATCGGGTCCTCGAGGAGGGTTATCGCTTCAGCGCCCGAGCCCAGCTGCCGCGCGGCACGCTCGCGTGGTGCAAGGAGAACCCGCGTCCCCTGCACCCGACCAGCTACGTCCTGACCGTGCCGATCTCCCCCGAGTGCCGCTAGCCCAGCTGCGCCTCGGCCTCGGCCAGGTCCTCCGGCGTGTTGACGCTGCGCACAAGCGCCGCCGGCAGCGCCACCCGCACCGGGTCGAGCGCCTCGACGGTGCGCGTCAGCGGGGCATCCGGCGGCGCCTCGCGGAACACGTCGAGCGCCGCCGGCGCGTACAGGCCGAAGGTCGGCTGGAGCACGCCGTCGGCCGTCGCCACCACCGCCACCGAGGCGCCGGCCGCCCCGACCAGCGTGCGGCAGGCGTCCGCCGTCACGAACGGCATGTCGGCCGCGCACACGAGCACCGGTCCGCCCGCGCTCTCGAGGGCAAACACGATCCCGGTCAGCGGGTGCCGCGGCGAGTCCGGCTCGTCCCACCGCTCGACCCCGGGCAGGTCCGGCAGCTCGGTGTCGCGCTTGCACACGACCGCCACTCGCTCGCAGACCTCCGCCAGCGCGAGCGCCGGGTAGGACGCGAGCGGCCGGCCCGCCACCGGCATCGCGGCCTTCGAGCCGCCGCCCAGCCGCGAACTCGACCCTCCGGCGAGCAGCGCACCAATCACGGGCGGGCAGGGTAGCGACGCGGTAGGCTCGCGCCCGCCGTGGGCCTGGGCGCGTTCATCGGAGTCGGCAGATCGCTGGAGACGGCGCTCCAGCGCGTCGAACTGGCCGAGCGGCTCGGCTACGAGTCGGCCTACGTGACCCACATCGCGGGTCGCGACTCCGTGACCCTGCTGATGGCCTACGCCGCCCGCAGCGAGCGCTTGAGGCTGGGCACCGGCGTCACCCCGATCTACAGCCGCACGCCCGCGGCGACCGCCCAGTCGTTCGCCACGCTCGACGAGTTCTCGGGCGGCCGCGCGATCGTCGGCCTGGGCGTCTCTCACCGGCCGGTGGTCGAGAACTGGTACGGGCAGGAGATCGGCAAGCCCATCGTGGAGATGCGCGAGTACGTCGGGATCGTGCGCGCGATCCTGCGCGGTGAGGACCCGCCCCAGGGCGAGAAGTTCCACTCGGCCTTCCACTTCATGGGCTTCGAGCCGCGCCCCGACATCCCGATCTACCTCGCCGGACTGGCGCCGGGGATGCTGCGGCTGGCGGGCGAGATCGCCGACGGCGTCGTGCTGTGGCTCTGCAACCCCGAGTACATCCGCAACACGGTCGTGCCGATGGTCGCCGAGGGCCGCGCCAAGGCGGGCAAGCCGGCGGAGGGCTTCGACATCGTCGCCGCGGTCCCGGCGGCGGTCACGAACGACCCCGATCAGGTCAAGGCACAGCTGCGCTCGGAGCTGATCCCCTACTTCTCGCTGCCGTTCTACCGCAAGATGATCGAGCTGTCGGGCTACGCGGACGACCTCGCGGGCTTCGACGAGCGCGGCCCCGACGCGATCTCGGACGGCTTCCTCACGACGCTCGCCGCGATCGGCACCGCCGAGGAGGCGGTCGCGACCGCGCGCCGCTACGCCGACAGCGGCGCCACCTCGCCGTGCATCGGCGGCATCTCGAAGACCGACGTCGACACGACGCTCGAAGCACTCGCCGGCTGCCTGGGGTAGCCCCGAGGGCGGCGCCCGCCGATCGAAAAACGCTCGCGTTTACGTTTACCAGCGGATGGGGAGAACAGCGCCAGGATGAGGAGGGCGCTCCTGGCCATCGCAGTCTCCGTCTGCGGACTCGCGCTGCTCGCGCCGACCGCGAGTGCGACCGACATCTACGCGTACGCGAACGGCTGCTACGCCGTGAAGGACACCCTCGCCAACCGCTACGTCGTCCGTGACTCGGCCGGCTACGCGACCTCCGCCGCGGCACCAGCGGCGGCGACGCCCTTCTACCTGAAGGCCACAGCGCTCGGGCGCTACATGTTCTACGGCCCGGACGGGAAGATGATCGCGACCTCGCTGCTCGACTCGGTCGGCCCGACCGGCACACCCGGCCCGCCCGCCGACTGGGGCGTGAAGAACTACGGCGGCATCTTCACGCTGACGAACTTCGGCAACGGGAAGCAGCTGAGCGTGGACGCGCTCGGCCGGCTCGTCCAGAAGTCCCCAGGGCCGGCGCGCTGGAGCTTCGTCGCCACGCAGGGCTGCGCGAAGTTCCCCGAGGTCGAGGTCAACGTGACCGGCACGCCGTTCAAGGGCTCGAGCCCGACGGCGAAGGTGCGCGGCTTCTTCGACGACCACATCCACCTCGGCGCCTTCGAGTTCCTCGGCGGGCGCTTCCACTGCGGCCGGCCCTGGAGCCCGTACGGCGTGACCGTCGCATTGGTCGACTGCCCCGACCACTTCCCCAACGGCGCCGGCGCCGTCGTCGAGAATTTCTTCAACACCGGCACGCCGGTGGGCACGCACAGCCCCGAGGGCTGGCCGAGCTTCGCGGGCTGGCCGCGCGACGAGTCCCAGACCCACGAGGGCACCTACTGGAAGTGGATCGAGCGCGCCTGGCGCGCCGGGCTGCGGATCATGGTCAACGACCTGGTCGAGAACCGGGCGCTGTGCGACCTCTACCCGTACAAGCAGAACGACTGCAACGAGATGGTCAGCGCGTACAAGCAGCTCGACGACATGTACGCGCTGCAGGACTACATCGACGCCCAGTTCGGCGGTCCCGGGAAGGGCTTCTTCCGAATCGTCACCAGCTCCACCCAGGCGCGCAAGGTCATCAACGAGGGCAAGCTCGCCGTCGTCATGGGCGTCGAGGAGTCGGGCGTGCTCAACTGCGAGCAGTTCAACGGCACGCCCAAGTGCAGCACGGCGACGATCGACAGCGAGCTCGACAAGCTCTACGCGCACGGGATCCGGTCGCTGTTCCCCGTCCACAAGTTCGACAACGCCCTGGGCGGCACCAAGTTCGACAGCGGCGCGACCGGGGTGCTGGTCAACACCGGCAACAAGTGGGTGACCGGCCAGTTCTGGACGGCCGACCACTGCGACGACCCCGATCACGACAACACGCCCACGCCGATCGGCGACGACCAGGCCCAGCTGATCTATTCGCTGTTCGGCCCGGTGCTGACCCAGCCCCTGTTCGATGGGCAGCTGCCGGTCTATCCCGCCGGGCCGCACTGCAACCCGAAGGGCCTGAGCCCGCTGGGCGAGCACCTGATCCGCTCGATGATGCGCAAGGGCATGATCGTCGAGACCGACCACATGAGCATGAAGACGCGCCGCCAGACGCTCTCGATCCTGGAGGCGAGCAAGTACCCGGGCGTGATCTCGAGCCACTCCTGGGGCGATCCCGGCAGCCAGCAGCGCCTGCAGAAGCTGGGCGGGCTGGTCGGGCCGATCTCGACCGTGTCGACCAGCTTCTCCAAGGAGTGGCAGGCGGCGCGGGCGGGCCGAGTCGCGGGCTTCATGTTCGGAACCCCGTTCGGCTCGGACATCAACGGCCTCCACTCGCAGCCGGTGCCGCGCGCGAACGCCTCGGCCAACCCGGTCCGCTACCCGTTCAAGTCGTTCGACGGCGGCTCGACGATCGACCGCCAGCACTCGGGCACGCGGGTCTACGACATCAACACGGACGGCGTGGACCACTACGGGCTCTACCCCGACTGGATCGAGGACCTGCGCCTCGTGGCCGGCCCGCAGGTCGTCACGGACATGGCCAACGGCGCCGAGGCGTACCTCCAGCTGTGGGCGCGCGCCGAGAAGGCCGCCGGCTAACCGCCCAGAGCCTCGATCCTCCACTCGCCGCGCCGTCGGCGCAGCACCAGGACATCGTCGACGGTCGCCTGACCGGTCGCCCGCGTGCGGACCGTGGCCCGCGCCGTCGCGCCGCGCACCTCGATCGCGTCGAGCTCGATGCTGGGGCGCTCGACCCCGGCGGCCGCCGAACGCGTCAGCCGCGCGCAGTCGCGCCCGCCGGCGCGCTCGCGCGCCGCGGCGGTGAACAGGTCGCGGCAGATCAGCGCGAAGTCGCGCTCGGCGGTGGCCCGCTCGAGCCGCTGCACGACCTCCCCGATCTCCCGCGCGGCGCCGGTGGCGGGCCGCGGCTCGTCATCCGCGCCCAGACAACCGGCCAGGATCGCCGCGACGGCCATAATGGAGACATGGAGGGATCCGCGCAGGAGTCCGTGGGCACGCAGTCGAGCTGGCTGCGCTGCTATCGCTGCTGGTCGCAGAACCTCGAGGTGCAGCTGCACTACGAGGGCATCTTGAAGGTCGACGCCGACACCGGTGAGGCCGTCGAGCCCGTCGAGGAGGTCCAGGAGGCGGTCGTCCAGTGCCTCGACTGCCTGCACGACCAGCCCCACCTGGCGCTCACCTTCTACGAGGAGAACGGACGCCGCGTGTCCCGCGTCGAGCCCGTCGAGGACCGCTGGGAGCGCATGGTCACGGGCACGCCGTGGGTCGCCTCCTGCACGGTGACCGTGGACGCCGACCAGGTCGAGTCGTGCTCGGGCCCCGAGGCCGCCGAGTCGCTGGCGTTCGTCGCGTTCGGCGACCACGGCACCCGCGAGTTCTTCACCCACGTGCGCTTCCACAAGCACGAGGACGAGCGGATCGTCATCCACATGCTGGTCGAGCTCTACGCGCGCTCGGCCGACGAGGCGACCGAGGTGATGGAGAGCGCGGCGCGCGGCGCGCTGACGATCACCTCACTGGCCGAGGAGTCGCGGCCGCCGGCGTCGTCGCCGGAAGAGCCGCACTGACCACCTGAGCGGCTGTGGCCCGGTCGCGGACGAACCTCGACATCGCGCGCGAGATCATCGACTGCGTCAACCGGGCCGACGACGACGCGCTCCCCGCCGTGGGCGCCGGCCGTCGCTAGCCACGAAGTTGCAGTTAACCGCGCTATAGGGGGCAAAAGTCAACTTCGTGAGCGGAGCGCGATGACGCCGCGCTCGGCGAGCGCCGCAACCTCCTCGGCGGAGCGCCCGAGCTCCTCGAGCACCTGCCCTGTGTGCTCTCCCAGCAGCGGCGGCGGCGAAGGGGCGGTCGCGGTCGGCCCCCAGATCGGCGACGCCACCAAATCGAGCGCCCCCGCCGTCGGGTGATCGACGCGCAGCGTGGCCGGACGGCCGGCGGCCGCCGCCGCCGCGAGCGCCTCCGGCACGGTCCGCACCTTCCCCACCGGCACCCCGGCCGCATCCAGCTCCGCCAGCCACTCCTCGGCGTGGCGCTCGCGCAGCCGCGCCGCCAGCAGCGGGATCAGC
>JBQGCL010000207.1:0-9317 GCA_052038485.1 Thermoleophilaceae bacterium
TCACGTCCAGCGGCATCTGCGGCTCGGACCTGCACCTCTACGAGGTGCTGGCGCCGTTCATGAACGAGGGAGACGTGCTCGGGCACGAGCCGATGGGGGTCGTCGAGGAGGTCGGCGCGGAGGTGTCCGAGGTGAAGGCGGGCGACCGTGTCGTGATCCCCTTTCAGATCTCGTGCGGGCACTGCTACATGTGCGACCAGCAGCTCTACACGCAATGCGAGACGACCCAGGTGCGCGAGCACGGCATGGGCGCGGCGCTGTTCGGCTACACGAAGCTGTACGGGGAGGTGCCCGGCGGTCAGGCCGAGCTGCTGCGCGTGCCGCTGGCCCACAACACCACGATCAAGGTTCCCGAGGGTCCGCCCGACGAGCGCTTCCTGTTCCTCTCCGACGTGCTCCCCACTGCCTGGCAGGCGGTCGAGTACGCGGACATCCCCGAGGGCGGCAGCGTGACCGTGCTGGGACTCGGGCCGATCGGCGACATGGCCGCCCGCATCGCGCGCGAGCGCGGGTACCGCGTGATCGGCGTCGACCTGGTTCCGGAGCGGCTGGCGCGCGTGCGCGCCCGGGGCGTGGAGGTGCTCGACCTGAGCGAGCAGGACGACCTGCCCGAGGTGATCCGGTCCGTGACCGATGGGCGCGGCACCGACTCGGTGATCGACGCGGTCGGGATGGAGGCGCACGGCTCGCCGGGGGCCAAGCTCGCCCAGCAGGTGACCGGCCTGCTGCCCGACGCGATCGCCGAGACGCTGATGCAGAAGGCCGGCATCGACCGCCTGCACGCGTTCTACCTCGCGATCGACATCGTCCGGCGGGGCGGCACGATCTCGCTGATCGGCGTCTACGGCGGCATGGCGGACCCCCTGCCGATGCTGACGATCTTCGACAAGCAGATCCAGCTGCGCATGGGCCAGGCGAACGTGAAGCGCTGGGTCGACGAGATCATGCCCCTGCTGACCGACGGCGACCCACTCGGGGCGGAGGACTTCGCGTCGCACCGAGTGCCGCTCGAGCAGGCGCCCGAGGCCTACGAGAAGTTCCAGAAGAAGGAGGACGGCTACTTCAAGGTCGTGCTGGCGCCCTAGGCGACCGGCTCTTCGTCCGTGGCGGCCTCGGCGCACGCCTCCACGGCCTCGACCTCGTTGCCGGGGCACAGCTCGAGCGCGTCGGCCATCCGGCGCAGCAGCTCCCAGAGCTGGTCTCGCTCACCCCCTTCGAGTGAGCTCAGCATGTCCTCCTCGCCCGCCAGGATGGCGTTGTCGGCGTCGGCCAGCAGCCGCCCGCCGGCGGTGGTCAGCTGAACGACGTAGCGCCGGCGGTCGGCCGGGTCGCGGTGGCGTTCGATCAGGCCGCGCTCGTAGAGCTGCTGCGTGACCCCCGCGAGGTTGGAGTAGTCGATTCCGAGCGCGTCGGCGAGCTCGCCCTGCGAGCACGAGCCGAACACCTGGAGCTGCTTGAGCACGATGAACTGCTGCGCTCCGAGGTTCAGCGGGCGCAGGGCACGGCGAAAGCGGGCGGTCGACTCCTGCCCCAGTCGGGCGAGCAGCAACCCGTACGGGATGCGATCGACGCCGACTGCCTGCTGCGCTTGGGCCATCACCCCGAGATTACCTTCGAACATATAGTGGTATAATACCACGATAGTAGTTCACCACGAACTGGGGGAATCCAGATGAGCACAGCAGTCCAGCCCTTTGCGGGCACGTTTGTTGCCGATCCGGTCCACTCGTCGTTCGGCTTCGCGATCGAGTATTCGGGCCGGGGCAAGTTCCGCGGCACGCTCGACGACGTGAGCGCGACGCTCACGGCCGGCGACGACGGCCTCGCGCTCGAGGGCGCGGCGCGCGTCGAGTCGATCTCGATCCGACAGCCGGAGATGTTCCGGGCGCACGTGCTCGGCCCGGAGTTCTTCGACGCCGGCAACCACCCCGAGGTCACGTTTCGCTCGACGAGCGTCGAGCTCGCCGACGACGGCAGCGCCCGCCTCGAGGGCGACCTCACGATCGCCGGTACCACGCGTCCGGTGACGGTCGAGGGCACGTGGGGGGAGCCGATCCCGGCTGCCGGCGGCGGCCTGCGCGCCGGCCTCGAGCTGTCGCTCACGCTCGACCGCCGCGACTTCGGCTTCGACTGGCAGATGGCGCTGCCCAACGGCGCCGACGCGCTGGCGTACGAGGTGACCCTCGAGGTCGGCCTTCAGCTGGTCCAGCCCGAGGCGTAGATGAACGTCCTCGGGATCTCGGGGTCGCTGAGGCGCGACTCCCACAACACCCGGCTGCTCCGGGCGGCGGCGATGGAGCTGCCGCCCGGAGCGAGCCTCGAGCTGTTCGAGGGGCTCGCCGAGCTGCCTGCCTACTGCGAGGACATCGACGTGGAGCCGGTGCCGGAGCCGGTCGCGCGCCTGCGCGACGCGATCGCCGCGGCCGACGCTCTGCTGATCGCCACGCCCGAGTACAACGCCTCGATCCCGGGTGTGCTCAAGAACGCGATCGACTGGGCGTCGCGGCCGTTCCCCGACAACGTCCTGCGCGGCAGGCCGGTCGTCGTGGTCGGCGCCAGCACAGGCCTGTTCGGTGCGGTCTGGGCCCAGGCCGAGCTGCGCAAGGTGCTCAACCACACCGGCGCGGAGGTGTTCGACGACGAGCTGCCGGTCGGGCTCGCCGACGGCGCGTTCACGGACGCCGGCGAGCTGGCCGATCCCGAGCTGCGAGAGAGGCTCGCCGACCTGGTCGAGGCGCTCTGTAACGTGAGCCTCGCCGATGAGCGAGTCGAACGTGGAGACCGTGCGCCTGCTCTTCGAGCGGGTTAACGACGGGGGAATCGAAGCCGCAATCGGGCTGATCTCGGAGGACTTCGTGGCCGAGGTGCCACCGTCGATGTCGGCCGAGCCCGACGTCTACCGCGGTCACGAGGGGGTGCGCCGCTACTTCGCCGGCTTCGAGGGGCTGATGGACGACGTGCGCTTCGACCCGATCGAGATCGTCGAGGAGGGCGACGCGGTGATCGTCTGGATGCGCTTCAGCGGCCGCGGCGTGACGAGCGGCATCGACGTGGGGCAGTTTGCCGCCGTCGTGCACCGCGTTCGCGACGGCAAGGTCGAGTGGATGGAGGCGCACCCGGACATGCATGCCGCCCGCGCAGCGCTTGCGGGATAGGGTGAGGGCAATGCGCCGACTCGCACTGGCCCTGGCCCTGCTGCTGCTCGCCGCCGCACCGGCGGGGGCGGCCAACCGCTGGATCCAGAAACGCGCTCCGCTCAACATCGCCCACCAGGGCGGCGAGGACGAGTTCCCCTCGAACACGCTGTACGCGTTCCGCAAGGCCGTGCGCGCCGGCGCCGACATGCTGGAGCTGGACATCGGGGTGACGAAGGACGGCAAGGTGATCGTGATGCACGACACCACGGTCGACGGCAAGACCAACGGACACGGGACGGTCGCCTCGAAGACGCTGAAGCAGATGAAGCGCCTCGACGCCGCATATTGGTTCGCGCCCCGCGAGGAGGACCACTACAGCCACGACCACCCCGCCTCGGCATACAAGTTCCGCGGCGTCGCGACCGGCAAGCGCAAGCCGCCCAGGGGCTACCGCCCCGCCGACTTCCGCGTGCCGACCCTGACCGAGGTCATGCGCGCGTTCCCGCACACGCCGATCAACATCGAGATCAAGGGCCGCACGCCCGACGAGGCGACCTCCGAGTACATCAAGAACGCGAACGTGCTCGCGCGGCTCCTCAAGGACACGCGCCGGCGCGACCTGATCGTGGTCTCGTTCAAGCAGGAGGCGGTCGACCGCTTCCACAAGCTGGTGCCGCGCATCGGCGTGGCGCCCGGCATCGCCGGCATCGGCGCGTGGCTCGGAATGAACTCGCCCGGCCCCGGCGTCGTGGCGTTCCAGGTGCCGATCACGTTCACCTTCGGCGGGACGGCGCTCGAGATCACGACCGCGGTGGCCGTGGCGCGGGCCCACAGCGAGGGCTACGCCTGGCAGAACTGGTTCGGCAACGACGACCGGGACGAGCCCGCCACGTGGCGCAGGCTGATCGACATGTGCGTGGACGGGACGATGACCTCGCACCCGCGCGCGTACGAGAAGACGCTGCGGGCGCACAAGCGCCCCGCGAGCTGCAACTAGCTCTCCGCCTTCTCCTTCAGACCCTCGGCGGCGCCGCCGACCAGGAAGTCGCGTACCTTCGCCTCGACCGGTCCGCGCAGCAGCAAGCCGAGCACGCGGCCGGGGTCCGTCTCGAGCCCGTAGGTGGCGCGCGTGCGCCCGTCGCCGAGATCCTCGAAGGTCCACCAGCCGGTCAACGACTTCGTCTCGCCCTTCTCCTGGATCCAGCGGATGCCGGTCGGCGGATCGTACGAGAAGCGCAGCACGGACTTCACGCTCTTGACCTTGGCGTCGGACTCGGTCTCGACGAGCAGCGGCCGCCGCTCGCCGTCGCGCTCGAGCACCTCGACGTCCTTGAGCGAGCCCTGCCACTCGATCGCGTTCTCCACGTCGGCCGCGATCTCGTAGCAGCGCTCGATCGGCGCAGCGATCTCGACGCTGCGGTCCCCCTTGATGACTCCCATGAGGCGCGACTCTACCGTCAGGCGGGCTGGACCTGCGCGAGCGTCTCGCGGCGGCTGACGACCACCGCGGCGCCGAGGCAGGCGACTCCCGTTGCGACGATGACCGCGGTGGTCCAGGAGCTCGCCTCGACCAGCGAGCCCGCGGCGGCAGCGCCGAGCGAGACGCCCGTGACGAGCGCGGTGAGCGGCCAGGTGTAGGCCTCCGTGGCGGTGCCCGGTGGCGTGACGCGCTCGACGAGCTGGTTGCGCGAAGCGATCAGCGGCGCGATCGGCAGTCCCGCCACGACCACGAGCACGCCCATCGCCAGTGGCGAGGTGGCGAGCGCGAGCGGCGCCAGCGCGAGCGGCAGCACCAGCGCGAAGCGCAGGTGCGCCTGGAGCAGCGGGAAGCGCTCTGCCCGCGCGCCCCAGGCGAGGCCCGCCAACGCGCTGCCGCACGACCAGACCGCCAGCAGCACGCCGGCCAGCGCCTTGGAGCCCTCGGCCTCGCTGAACGCCGGCACGACGACCTCGATCGCGCCGAAGGAGAAGCCGACCGGCAGGCTGGCGAGCACGAGCGTCCGCAGCCCGGGATGGGCGAGCGCGCCCAGCCCGAAGGCGTGCCGGCCGTGCGGGGTGAGCTCCGGGCCGGGGTGACGGGCGAGGCGGGCGAGCATCGTGAGCGTCCCGCTCAGGACGCAGACGGCCGCCACGACGAGCGCGTACTGCGGGCCGAGGGTGGCCACGACGACGGTGGTGACGAGCGGGCCGACGACGAAGATGACCTCGATCATCACCGAGTCGAGCGCGAAGGCGCCGCCGAGCAACTCGGGGCGGTCGCCGAGCAGGTAGGGCCAGCGCGAGCGCAGGACGGAGCTGACCGGCGGCATCATCACGCCCGTCAGCGCGGCGATCCCCGCAAGCGCGGCTGCCGGGACGCCGGCCGCGCCGGCGCCCCAGATGCCGACCAGCCCGGCCGAGTGGCCGATCGCCAGCGGGGCGAGCATCGCGGCTCCGCGGCGGTCCACCAGGCGGCCCTGGAAGGGCGCGCCCAGGGCACTGCCGAGCGCGAGCGCACCGGTGCAGACGCCCGCGACCGCGTAAGAGCCGGTGATCTCGCGGACGTAGAGAACCGTCGCCAGCCCGGCGATGCCGAGCGACATGCGGCCGACCAGCGTGGCCAGGACGATCACGGCCACGCCGGGCGTGCGCAGGATGAGCGAGTAGACGCTCACCCTTTCTAAGCTACGCGGCCGTGGAACCCGACGCCGTCGAGATCCGGGTGGTCGCCTGTCTGGTCGAGAAGCAGCGCACGACGCCGGACGGGTATCCGCTCACGCTGAACTCGCTGCGGTTGGCCTGCAACCAGTCGACCAACCGCGACCCGGTGGTCGACTACGACGAGGCCACGATCCGGTCCGCGCTGGAGCGGCTCGGGCGGCGCAAGTGGACGACGCTGGCGAGTTGGTCGACGGCGCGGTCGGTCAAGTACAAGCACGTGTTCGACCAGGCGCTCGGCCTCAACGACCCGCAGCTGGCGCTGATGTGCGTGCTGATGCTGCGCGGCCCGCAGACGGCCGGCGAGCTGCGCCAGCGCACCGACCGCATTCATGCGTTCGGGTCGGGCGACGAGGTCGAGAGCACACTCGGCGAGCTGATCGAGCGCGACCTGGTCGCGGCCCTGCCGCGCCGGCCAGGCGAGCGCGGGCAGCGCTACGCGCACCGCTTGGCCGAGCCCGGAGCGGAGGGCGGCGAAGGGCCCGCGCCGGCCAGCGAAGCGGCTCCGCCCGCGCCCGCTCCGGCGGCCGGCGAAGCGCCCGCGGCTCCGCCTGCGCCCGCTCCGGTGCCCGCCGCCGCGGCTCCCCCCGCGCCCGCTCCGCCGGCGCAGGACGGCCTCGCGGCGCGCGTCGAGCGGCTCGAGGACGAGGTCGCGGCGCTGCGCGAGCAGCTCGGCGCGCTTCGCGACGAGCTCGGCGCCTAGCGGCCAAGGGCAATCGGCGATTTGGCCACCGCCGGGGACAGCCCCTCACAAGCGGGTGACATTCGGACGAAAAATGTCGCATGCTGCCCCCGGTGGCCCAGCGGGAGGCCCCGCCGGCACGTGCCGTCCCGACCGTAGAGCCCAGCACGCCCTTCGCTGCGCGTGTCGGTAGCGGCATCTTCGCCGGGCTGGCCGTGTTGCTCGTCCTGCTCGCCGTGCTGCCCGGCTCGGATGCCCCCGCGCTCGCCCGCTTCGCCATCCCGTTCGCCTGCGCGCTCGCCGCGGTCGGGCTTCACCTCAACTCGGACCAGGCCAGCCCGCTCTCCCTGTACGCCGCCGCGACGCTGGGCACGTTGCTGATCTCGGCAGACCTCCTGGTCGCCGACAACAGCGGCGCCGCGTCGGGCGAGCTGCTCTACACCTGGCTCGCCCTCTACGTCGCCTACTTCTTCCCGATCCGCCAGGCGATCGTCCAGCTGGTGTTGATGAGCCTCGCCTACCTCTACGTGCTGCTCGAGACCGTCCCTGGTCCCGACGTGCCCGCGAGCTGGATCACGCTCGTGGCGGTGATCGTGCCCGTGGGCGTCGTCCTGCGCGTGGTGCGCGGTGGGGTCACCCAGCTGGTCAACAGTCTGGCCGAGGCCGCCCGCACCGACGCGCTCACCCAGCTCAAGAACAGGCTCGCGCTCGACCAGGAGGTCGGCGAGCAGCTCGCCGCCGCCCGCCGCGCGGGAAACGGGCTCAGCGTCGTCGTCGGCGACCTCGACCACTTCAAGTCGGTCAACGACGAGCTCGGGCACCGGGCCGGCGACCGGGCGCTGGTGCGCGTGGCCCGCATCCTGTCCTCCAACCGGCGCGCCGGCGACGTCGTCGCCCGCACCGGCGGGGAGGAATTCACGCTGCTGCTCCCGAACTCCTCCGAGCACGATGCGTATCTCGCCGCAGAGCGAATGCGGACCGCCGTTGCCGGCGAGTTCGATTCGGACCCGGTGCCGCTCACGTTCAGCTTCGGCATCGCCCGATTCCCCGACCACGGCGGATCGGCGGACGCCGTGATCGAGTCCGCCGACCAGGCCCTTTACGCCGCCAAGGCGCTCGGGCGCAACCGCTCGGTCATCTTCAACAGCGAGATCTCGGCGATCTTCGCCCCCGAGGGCGGCGGGCGCGGGCTCGACGCGTCACACCTCACCACGCTGCTGTCGCTCACCGAGGCGCTCGACATCCGCGACGCCGGTACGGCGCACCACTCCCGGACGGTCGCCCGCTACTGCGCCCTGATCGCCGAGCAGCTGGGGCTCGAGTCAGCCCATGTCGAGCGCATCGAGATGGCCGGCCGGCTGCACGACATCGGCAAGATCGGTGTGCCCAACGCGGTGCTGCAGAAGCCGGGACCGCTCGGCGCGCGCGAGATGGCGCAGGTGCGCACGCACCCCGAGATCGGCGCCCAGGTGCTCGCGGGCGAGGGGCTCGAGGACTTGCGCGGCTGGGTTGTGGCCCACCACGAGCGTCCGGACGGCAAGGGCTACCCCGCCGGGTTGAAGGACGCCGAGATCCCCCTGGAGGCGAAGATCATCGCCGTGGCGGATGCTTATGAGGCGATGACGGCCGACCGCGTCTACCGGTCCGGCATCGGCACCAAGGCCGCCCGGGTGGAGCTGCTGCGCTGCGCCGGGACGCAGTTCGACTCGCGCGTGATCGCCGCGTTCATGGCCGTGCTGGACGCGCTCGAGCGCGAGCCCGACGCGGAGCTTGCCGGCCTGGGCTCTTGAAGCCCCTCAAGCGCTCCGTCTCACTCGTCATCGAAGGACCCGCGGGCGTGCTGCTGGTGCGCCGGCCGGACGACGACGACAGCCTGCCCGGGCTGTGGGGGTTGCCGGCTGCCTCGCTGCGCGAGGACGAGTCCGAACGCGACGCGCTTCTCCGGGTCGGCCGCGACAAGCTCGGCGTGACGGTGGAGCCCCTGCGGCCGATCGGCGAGGAGGAGGCCGAACGGTCCGGCTACCGGATCGCGATGCGCGACTGGGCGGCGCGGATCGCCTCCGGGGAACCGTCCGTCCCGCAGGCCGGCGAGGGCACGCAGTACGTCGAGTGGCGGTGGGGCGACCCCGCCGAGCTGGCGCCGGCGGCGCGGGCGGGCTCGGTCTGCGCTCGCGTGCTGCTGCGCTCCGTAGGCTCTGGGTGGTGAGCGTCGCCCCCGGAATCCTCGCGCGCGGACCCTGGCAGTCGGACCAGGTCGACGCGCGCTGGCTGCCGGACGCGTTCGAGCCGCCCGCCGAGGTGCAGGCGCAGGCCGATGCGGCGGTCAAGGTGCTGCGCGAGCGCGGCTCGCCCGCCCACGACGGGCTGGCCACCCGGCTCGCCGGGTGGCGCGAGCAGGAGGGACGGCTGGTGCTCGAGCTTCAGCCGGTGCGCTGGGCGCTGCGCCTGCTCGAGCACGACGCCTGCGACAGCCTGACAGCGCTCTGCGTGGTGCGCAGCGCGGATGGCCGCTGGCTGGCCGGCCGCCGCGCCGCCTGGGTGTCGACCTGGGCCAACCGCTGGGCGCTCGGCGCCGGCGGCGCGGTCGACCTCGGCGAGAGCCCGGCCGACACGCTCTCGCGCGAGCTGCGCGAGGAGTGGCAGCTCGAGCCCGAGCGGCTCACCGTCGAGGCGCTGCTCGGGCTGCCCAACCGGGTGGCGATGCTGGTCGGGCTGGCCACGGTCGCCGACGCGGCCGACCCCGTGCCCGACCACGAGCACGACGAATGGGCCTGGTGGCCCACCGACCTCGACGAGTGGCC
>JBQGCL010000208.1:0-6855 GCA_052038485.1 Thermoleophilaceae bacterium
AGTCATCAGCGGAGGGGGAGGGATTCGAACCCTCGGTGGACCGAAAGGCCCACAACGGTTTTCGAGCCCGTTACGTTCAGCCTGGAAACCCCAGTCGTGGAGCGACGTCCGCCAGCCGGGGGAATGTCAGAGGGAATGAAAACTGGTCGGTGCCTTTTGGACCAAATAGTGATCAACCATACGGCTCCAGCGTCTGGCTGTGAGCGGATGGCGTGACGTGCTCGTCAGCGGCCCTCGAGGCGCACTGCGCGCACCATCCGCAGCTGGAACGCGACCGGGCAGCCGGGCCGTTTCAGTCGGCACAGATCTGGAGCCCCTCCACGAACTTGTTCAGGCCGCTCATGGCGTCGACGATCGCCATCAACTCGACCACCGCCTCATCGTCCAGGCCCGCCTCCTTCGCCGCCTCCAGGTGAACCTCCGTGCAGTACGTGCAGCCGTTCGTCGCTGACACCGCCACCGCGATCATGTGCTTCGTGAGGCCGTCCAGCTTCCCAGGTCGATCCATGGCGGCGTACTTCTTCTTCCAGCCCGCCTCCAGAGTCGCCGGGCTGGGAGCCATGGTCCGGTAGAGCGGGGGGACGGAGTCGATCTCAAGCTTTGACTTGATGTCGTCGTAGATCTCCTTGACCTTGCCCGTGGCCTCCTCCTCGGGAATCATCCTCACCAATGGCATCGCTCTCACCTTCTCCTTGAGCTTCTCTCGGCGTGTTCTCGCTCGGACAATCCTCCGCCGCGTGTTCGCGGAGTGGCTCCTCAGGCGCTCCTTTCGCCTCGCTCCGCCCGTCGACCGCGCCCCGACCGGAAGTGCCTGCGATCAGGGCGCAGCCGATCATGGATGTGGTCGGAGAGGCGGTCAAGCCGTGCCAACCGCCCGTCCCTGACCTACGAACTGCGGAGCCTCCTGGTCGGAGCGCTCGCGCGTTTCCGCCAGGTCGCCGTCACCTCGGAAGTGCGCAGCCATCTGCTTGCAGTGCTCGGGCATCCCGGCTGCCTCACCGCGCTCGCCGGACTGCCCAGCCATCATCTGCTTGCACTTCGCGGCCATCTGCTGGCAGTGCTCGCGGATCGTGCGACCGATGCGGCGCTTCACGACTGGTCCGAGCCCGATCACGGCGCCGACCGCCGCCAATCCAAAGATCGCCTTCTTCATCACCATCACCCTCCTCCTACTCGAGACGCCGTCAGCGGCTCGTCCTCGTGGTCGCCGCTTGGCTCATCGGTCCCGTCGATGAGCGCCTCGCGGCGCGCCCGGTACTCCTCTATCGAGATGGCGCCCTCGGCGAAGCGGCGCTCCAGTATCTCCAGGGGGCTTTCCGGGGCGCCGGGCCCGTCGCTGGGCGCCGACGCGGAGCCGCCGCCCATTCCCCGCATCATCATCCACATCATCGCGCCCATCATGAGCAGCATGATCGGGACCCCGACGATCCACCAGCCCGCGCCGCCGCCGTGCATGCCCCAGCCGTCAGCCAGGGGAATTATCTGTGTGATGTTCATGGCTCCACCTCCTGGGCCGCGACGACCGCGCGGTTCGACTCAGGGCGCAGTCATCGCGGGTTCGTCCTTCAACATGCTGCGAAACCGCTCGCGTAGCTCCGGCGTGTCCTCCATGCCGTGCACAGACGCGGCGTGCTCCGCCACAGCCCGCACGACTTCGTCTTCTTCGCCGGAGAGATAGAGCGTGCAGCCGGTGTCGTCGGGGTAGTCCCGACAGTCGATCGATTTCCGTGCCATGGTCGTCTCCTCCAGTCGTGTGTGGTGTCCTGTGGTCAGCTCCTGGCCGCGCCAACGCCGCCCAGCTGTGCGTGGCCGCGTCGGCTGTCATCTCGCTCGCGCGCTTCTGGACGTAGCTGGCCATCTCGCCGCCACCGCCACCTCTGCTGGGCTCAGTCCGAGCCCGAGGGCGGGGGTGATGTGGCGTCGGAGTAAGGCGTGTGAGTTTGGCGCCGACACTCGCCCCCAACGAAACCAGCGCGCGCGACCTTGAGCTCTCGGCGAGCGGTGCTGGGCCAGAAGCTCGCGTGCCGCGCCCAAGAAGCTCATCGACCCTCGGCGTGAGCAGCGCGATCGCCTCATCCCGGACGGCTCGGGCGGTCTCCATCCCAGCCGCGAGCTCCGCCTCGGAGAGTCCGGCCTCGCGCCCCGCCGGGATGTGGTGCTCGATGCACGGCCGGCAGTTACAGCCGATGGCAGCACCGATGGCGGCGAGCTCCTTATCGCGTTGTTCCAGCTGCATCACGCACCTCCCCGGCGGAGCGTTCCCTAGATCGGCCGGCTAGGCGTGGCCGCCGCGGAGGCGATGGCCGACGCGATTCGGCCGCCGAAGACCGCGGTCAAGTGCCCCCAGGTTGCGGGTCATCGCAGCCTCCTTTCCCAGCTTGTTACCTTTGCGACAAGCCTCCCACCGCACGCCTGCCTCGACATCGGGACCTACTACGAGTCCTAATCCGTGGTCTTATGCAGGCGCCGCGTCCGATCCCTTCCAGGCGAGTGCGACCAGGATCCTGCGAGGTCCCAGTTCGTCGTCGGGGCGGTGCGGCAGAGTGCCGACGGCAAGCTGGGTTCAGCGTGCGGCGAGCTCGGGCAGGATCTCCCGAATCGCGCCCTCAGACCTTCTTAGGCGTAGGGCGCGACAACTCGATCAGCGGAGGGGGAGGGATTCGAACCCTCGGTGGACCGAAAGGCCCACAACGGTTTTCGAGACCGCCCCGTTCAACCGCTCCGGCACCCCTCCGAGGGGTCCAAGGGTAGTCAGAGCGTCATGTACTGCGCACTCTGGGCCAGCTGCTCCAGCTCGACGGCCGGCACAGCCTTCGCGAAGAGGAAGCCCTGGCCGATGTCGCAGCCCAGCTCGCGCAGCGCTTCGGCCTGCTCGCGCGTCTCGATCCCCTCCGCGACCACACTCAGGTTCAGCGCCCGCGCCATCCCGATCACCGCCGCCACGATCTCGCGGTCGGTTGAGTCGGACGCCATCCCCGCCACGAACGAGCGGTCCACCTTGACGATGTCGACCGGCATCCGGCGCAGCTGCTCCATCGACGAGTAGCCGGTGCCGAAGTCGTCGATCGCCACCCGGATGCCCTCCGCGTTCAGGTCGCTCAGTGCCCGGAAGCCGGTGTCGCCGTCCGCCATCGCCGTGCTCTCCGTGACCTCGATCGCCAGCGAGCGCGGGTCGATGCCGGAGTCGCGCACGCAGCTGAGCACGGTGCTCACCACGTCGGGGTGGGTGAGCTCGCGCGCGCTCAGGTTCACCGATACGCGCAGGTCGGCCGTCTCCGGCCGCGCCTGCCACTCGGCCAGCTGGCGGCAGGTCTCCCCCACCACCCACGATCCGAGCGGCACGATCAGCCCCGTCTCCTCGGCGACGCCGAGGAAGCTGTCCGGCACGATCAGGCCGCGCTGCGGATGCTCCCAGCGCACCAACGCCTCCGCGCCGACCACCTGCCCGGTCGCGAGGTCCACGCTCGGCTGGTAGCGCAGGCGCAGCTCGCCCTGCTCGAGCGCCCGCTGGAGCTCCTGCTCGACCCTCATCGCGTGCACGGCGTTGTCGCGCATCGCGTTGTCGAACAGCTCCGTGCGCGCCCCGCCGCGCTCCTTGGCCCGGTACATCGCGGCGTCGGCGTCCTCGATCAGGCGCTGGCCGTCGCCGCCCTCGCCCGCCTCCACCAGCGCCACGCCGATGCTCGCGGACAGCCTCAGCTCGGCCCCGCCCAAGCGCAACGGCTGGCGCAGGGGCCGCTGGAGCCGGTCGGCGATCGCCACCGCCTCGAGCACGCCGCCCACGCTCTCGCAGAGGACCGTGAACTCGTCGCCGCCGAAGCGCGCCACCGTGTCCTCGGGGCGCACGACGGCGGTCAGGCGCTCGGCGACCTCGCGCAGGACCGCGTCGCCGGCGCTGTGGCCGAGCGAGTCGTTGATGCGCTTGAAGCGGTCCAGGTCGAGGAAGTAGACGGCCGTCGCCGTCTCGCGCCCGCGCCGGGTGAGCACCTGGCGCAACCGGTCGCCGAACAGCGCGCGGTTGGGCAGGCCGGTGAGCGGGTCGTACAGGGCCAGCCGCTCGAGCTCGACCTCCATCCGCTTGCGGTCGGAGACGTCGAGGAAGACGCCGTAGAAGAGGGGGTCGCGACCCGTCTGGCGGTCGAACACGACCGTCATCTCGTCGCGGATCCAGACATCGCGCCCGTCGGCCGAGCGCAGGCGGTACTCCTGGACGAGCTTCTCGCCCGAGCGGGCGCACTCGGCCTCGTTCGAGACCACTCGCTCCTCGTCGTCCGGATGCAGGAGGCGATCCCACAGCCCGCGCTCCTCGAGCCACTGGCGGCGCGGGTAGCCGAGCACGTCCTCGACGGACGGGCTGATGTAGAGGCAGCGCCCCTCGATGCCCGGCTCGAAGATGTACGCCACAGACGGAACCCCCTCCGGTAGGGGCCCGTACCGGTTCTCGAGCGCGCGCAGCACCTGCTCCGAATATGGCCGCACGAGGGTCTTATCGGCTATTTGCGCCGTAAACCGAAGAACTGCCTTAGCAGTTCGGCCGCATCTTCCGCGAGCAGCCCGCCGGCCACGTCAGGACGGTGGTTCAACCGCGGCTCGCCGAGCACGTCGAGAACGCTCCCGGCAGCCCCCGCCTTGGGGTCGGGAGCGGCGTAGACGACCCGCGGCACGCGCCCCAGCACGATCGCCCCGGCGCACATCGCGCACGGCTCCAACGTCACGTACAGGACCGTGTCGAGCAGGCGCCAGCCGCCCATCTGCGTGGACGCTTCGCGAAGGGCGAGGATCTCGGCGTGCGCGGTGGGGTCGCCGCGAAGCTCGCGCTCGTTGCGGGCGGCGGCGATCACCTCGCCGGAGTGCACGATCACGCAGCCGATCGGCACGTCGTCGTGCGCGAGCGCGCGTTCGGCCTCGCGCAGCGCAAGCCGCATGAAGTACTCGTCGCGCGGGAAGAAGCTCACGGCCGCAGCACCAGCCGCCGGCCCACGTAGCGCTCGGCCACCGACAGCGCGCCCAGCAGGCCGGTCGCTCCCGCCAGCCGCACCCCCGCCGCCGCGACCGACAGCGGCGACGGCGGCCGGCCGTCGGCGGGCAGTTCCCGGTACCAGGCGATCGTGTCGCGCAGCGTGCGGTCGAGCGAGCGCGCGCGGTAGCCGAGCTCGCGCCGCGCCTTGGCCGACGAGTAGCGCCAGTTCTGGGCCATCAGCGCGACGCCCTCGCCGGCGACCAGCCACGGCAGCGCGCTCGCCCCCGGCGGCAGCACCACGAGCGGATAGTGCACGTCAGACAGCTCGGCCACCCGCGCCAGCAGCTCGACCCAGCCGGTGTCGTGGCCGCCTAGCACGTAGCGCTCGCCGGACCGGCCGCGCTCGGCGGCGAGCAGGTGTCCCTTGGCCACGTCACGGACGTCGACGATGTTGGTCTGGGCGTCGACCACGGCCGGCAGCCGCCCCGCCAGGTAGTTGCCGATCATGCGGGTCGAGGTCTCGCCCGGCTGGGTGCGGTCGACCGGCGCCCCGAACACGTAGGACGGGTTGACGACCACCACCTCGACGCCCAGCCGCGCGCCCGCCGCCAGCGCCTCGGATTCGCCCTCGTGCTTTGCGTCCGGGTAGGTCAGCCCGAGCCCCCAGCCGCTGTAGACGTCCTCTTCGGTCCCGGGCCGGTCGGCCGGGGCCGGGCCGATGCCGGCGACGCTGGAGGTGACGACCACGCGCCGGACCCCCTCGGCGGCGGCGGCCTCGACCGCCAGCCGCGGCGCCAGCGCGTTGACCTGCCAGATCAGCTCGGGCGGGCGCGAGCCGACAATCCCCGCCGCGTGGAAGACGAGGTCGCAGCCGCGAAACGCGCGCCGCAACGCACCACGGTCCAGTACGTCAGCCTTGACGGCTTCGGCCTCGAGCCCGCCCAGGCGGGCGAGCCGCGCCTCGTCCCGGTAGGTCACCCGTGGCGTCCCGTAGGCCTCGGCCGCAAGTTCCGCCAGGTGCGCGCCGATGAAACCTGTAGACCCCGTGATGCAGACGCGTTCGTACACTCCGCCGGGCACCGTAACCCAATGCCGACTCGCCTCCTCCTGATTCTGCTGGCCATCCTCGGGCCGCTCGCGCTCACCGCGACGGCCGCGGCTGCCGAGTTCGTGCCCGGCGAGGTCATCGTCGGGTACGAGAACGGCAAGGTGGAGAAGGTCGACACGCGCGCCGGCCAGTCGGTCCCGGAGAGCGCGCGCGAGCTGCGCCGTCGCCCCGAGGTGGCCTACGCCGAGCCGAACTACGTGGCCCACGCCTCGCAGTTCGTCCCCAACGACCCCGACCTGGACCTCCAGTGGAACTTCATCGGGACCTACGGCATCGGGATGCCCGAGGCCTGGGCGCTGGCCGCCGCGGCGGGCGCGCCGGGCGGCGCGGGCGCGGTGGTGGCTGTGCTCGACAGCGGCGTGGCCTACGAGAATCGCGGTCGCTACCGGCGCGCGCCCGACCTCAGCCGCTCCACCTTCGTGCACCCCTGGGACTTCGTCGGCCATGACGCCCACCCCAACGACCGCTACGGCCATGGGACCCACGTGGCGGGCACGCTCGCCCAGGTGACCAACAACGGCTTCGGCGTCGCCGGCGCGGCCTATGGCGTGAAGGTCATGCCCCTCAAGGTGCTCGACGACTTCGGCGAGGGCAGCGTCTTCGCGATCGCCAAGGCGATCCGCTACGCGGCCCGCAAGGGCGCCGACGTGATCAACCTGTCGCTCGAGTTCGACCGGCGCGTCAGCGCCTCCAACATCCCGGAGATCATCGCGGCGCTCCGGTACGCGCACAGCCGCGGCGCCGTGATCGTCGCGGCCGCCGGCAACTACATCGCCCCCGTGCAGCT
>JBQGCL010000209.1:0-13495 GCA_052038485.1 Thermoleophilaceae bacterium
GGGATGTACTCGGCCTGGTAGGGCGCCAACGCGAAGGAGAGCTCACCGGTCTCCTCGAATCGGGTATCGATCTCGTGCCGGGCGATCGTCTCCTTGATCGCCGCGAAGTTCTCGCGCCCGAGCCGCTCCAGCTCGTTCATCTCGCCGGGCCAGCGCGCCCGGCCGTTCTCGATCCCGTGCGTCAGCGACGCGTCGGTGAACCCGCCGTTGCGACCGCTCGCCCCGAAGGCGATCCGCTCGCCCTCGAGCAGAACGGTCTCCAGTCCCTGCTCGCGCGCCAGCAGCGCCGCCCAGAGCCCGGTGAGGCCGGCGCCGATCACGCCCAGGTCGGCGTCGACGTCCTCCTCGAGCGGCGGCTCGGGCCCGGGCGCGTCCGGCTGGCTCAGCCAGAACGGGCGCGGCTCGGCGCCCGCCAACGACCGCAGGACGTCAGTGGCTATGGGTGCCTCGCACGGTCCGCCAGGAGTCCCAGGTGATGCGCAGGATCACGAGGGTGATGCCCAGGCCGATCAGCGGGTCGGCGGCGTCGAGGCCGGCGGCAAGGGCGGCCGCGCTGGCGATCACCGCGAGGCTGACGTACGCGTCGGCGCGCGCGTGCGCGCCGTCGGCGATCAGCGCCGGGCTGTCCAGGCGGCGGCCGGCGCGCGTGCGAATCCCCGCGGCTGCCCAGTTGCCCGCGAACCCGATCAGGCCGGCGGCGGCGAGCGCGCCGAGCGCGTCGACCTCGCGCGGGTCGATCAGCCTGTCGATCGCCTCGTATCCCGCGACGCAGGCGCTGGCGAAGATCGCGAGCACGACTGCCAGGCCCGCCCAGCGCTCGGCGCGGGCGCTGCGCAGGGCGAAGGCGATTCCGAGCGGGATCGCGGTCGAGGCGTCGCCGGCGTTGTGGATCAGGTCGGCGAGCAGGGCCACGCTGCCGGACGCGACGAAGACAACGGTCTGCGCGGCCGCCGCGACGCCGAGCACGAGCAGGGCGAGCACGACCGCGCGCATCCCCTCGCGCGAGCGCTTGATCGAGTCGTCGACCAGGCCGTGCGAGTGCCAGTGGGCGGCGTGGGCGAGCGGGCGGGCTCTGCGCGGTCGCAGCAGGTGCCGGTGCGGCCCGGTCGAAGGGTGGGCGTGCACGTGATTGCCGTGACGGTGAGCCAGTTGGGTCATGAGGCGGAGGGGGAGGGATTTGAACCCCCGGGCCCCTTGCGGGACCGGCTGCTTTCAAGGCAGCTGCAATCGACCGGACTCTGCCACCCCTCCGATGCGCCCCCCATGGAAGCGGAATCTATGCGCGCGCGTCAATCGCCCCGCTCCGGCCAGGACCGGCGTTACGCTTGAGAGCCGCCCGTGATTCGCCCTGAACAGCTGGCCGACGCGCTCGACCGCATCCCTCCGCGGGATCGCGAGCTGCTGTCGCTGTCGCTGCGCCGGCGGGTTCCGGACGAGGCGCTGGGGCGGCTGTACGAGTGCTCGCCCTCCGAGGTCGCCCGCCTGCGGGCGCGAGCGATCGAGCGGCTCGCCGACGAGATGGAGCTCCAGCGCGGGGAGGACCTCGGCGCGGTCCTGAAGGCGCTGCTGGAGCCGAGCACCTGGAGCCAGGCGGCCATCAGCCTCGGCGGCGAGGAGTTCGCGGCCGGCGGCGGCCGCTCCCGCCTGGCGGCCGTGCCGGCGCCCGAAGAAGAGCCCGAGATCTCGATTCCGCCGCCCCTGGCCCCGGTGCCGCCCCCGGCCGAGCTGGCGCCGGCCGAGGCCGCCGAAACGGCGGCCGAAGCAGCCGAGCCGGCGGAGGCCGAGCTTGCGGAGACGCCAGCGGAGCCGGTTGAGGCGGAGCCGACGCGGGCGGAGCCGGGCGAAGCCCAAGCGGAGCCGGCCAAGGCGGAGCCAGAGCCGGCCGAGGCGGAAGCGGAGCCGGCCGAGCCCGCAGGCGCCGCTTCGGCGGAGCCCGATCCGATCGCCGAGATGCTCGCCGACCGGCATCGGGAGGCTCCCGATCCGCCCCGGCGCGCCGTGCCCATGGCGCTCGTCGGGCTTGGCATCGCCGCGCTGGTCGGTGCGGCCGGTGTGATCGGGGCGACTCAGTTCGGCGGCAGCGAGCGCGTCGTGCCGCGCGGCACCGGAGGCGGTGGTGACGGCACGCGTGACTTCGTGCCCGAGAAGGGCGGTCCGCTCGCCGCCCCCTTCCCGACAGAGCCCAACGAAACCTCCTGCTACTCGACCGCCTCGCTGCGCAAGTCGGCCATCCTCTATCGCGAGCCCGGCGGCTCCAAGCGGCTGCGCATCACCCCCAAGACCGAGTGGGGCTCGGCGCGCGTGCTCGGCGTCGTCAGCCAGCGCGGCGAGTGGCTCGGCGTCCAGGCCGCCGAGCTCAAGAACGGCGAGGTCGCCTGGATCCGGCGCAGCCAGACCACGCTCGACTGCGTCGCCTGGTCGCTCCACGCGGACCTGTCCAAGCGCACCCTCCAGATCCGCCACAACGGGCGCACCGTGCGCAAGCTGCGCGTGGCGATCGGCCGCAAGGACAACCCGACGCCGAGGGGCCGCTTCTCGGTCACCGATCGCCTCCAGGTCACCTCGCCCGGGTCGCCCTACGGCTGCTGCGTGCTCGCGCTCACCGGCCACCAGACCAACCTGCCCCCGTACTGGCCCGGCGGCGACCGCCTCGCCGTTCACGCCACCAACGACGAGTCGAGCATCGGCCAGCCAGTCAGCCTCGGCTGCATGCGCGCCGAGTCGGCCGAGGCGCGCTGGCTGATCAACCACATCCCGCTCGGCTCGCCCGTCTTCATCCACGCCTGAGGCGACGTGCGTCTCAGGAGATCCCCAGGTTCTCCCAACCGAAGGCCCAGGCGCCGGGCCGATCCTCCCGGCCCATGACCGAAGAGCACGACCTCGGCCTGTCGCACGACCTGCCCCGGCTGATCAGCCGCCGGCACGCGCTCGGCCTGATCGCCGGCGGCCTGGGCGCGACCGCCCTCGCGGCGTGCGGGGGTGGGGATTCGAGCCCGAAGAGCTCCGCCGCCCAGATCCCCGAGGAGACCGCCGGCCCCTACCCGGGCGACGGCTCCAACGGCCCGAACGTGCTCGCGGAGAGCGGGGTGGTGCGCAGCGACATCAGATCCAGCTTCGGCGGGGCGTCGGGCGTCGCGGAAGGTGTGCTCACGACGATCGAGCTGACGCTCTCGCGCGCCGGCGCCGCGGTCTACCTCTGGCACTGCAACCGCGAGGGGCAGTACTCGATGTACGACGAGGCCGTCGCCGACCAGAACTACCTGCGCGGCGTCCAGGTGAGCGACAAGCAGGGCAAGGTCGAGTTCAAGAGCATCTTCCCCGCGGCGTACGCGGGCCGCTGGCCGCACATGCACTTCGAGGTCTACGAGAGCGTCGACGTGGCCACGAACGGCGGTACGAAGCTGCGCACGTCCCAGCTCGCCATCCCGAAGGACGTCTGCGACGCCGTCTACGCGACCGAGGGCTACGAGCAGAGCGTCCAGAACCTCGCCCAGACCTCGCTCGACACCGACATGGTGTTCAGCGACGGCTACTCGAGCCAGCTCGCGAGCTGGTCGGGGTCGCCCGAGGACGGGATCGCGCTGAAGCTGAACGTCGGCGTCTGACCGATCTCACAACGGCGCGCCTGGCACCGTTAGAAGGGCGTGAAGCTGCCGCCCTTCCAGGCCCTGCTCGACGAGCACCGCACCGACCTGTACCGCTTCTGCGTGGCCAGCGTCGGCTGGGGCGAGGCGGACGACTGCTTCCAGGAGACCTGGATCGCCGCCCTGCGGGCGTATCCGAGGCTGCGCAGCGCCGAGAACCTGCGTGCGTGGCTCTACCGGATCGCGCAGAACAAGGCAATCGACCTGCACCGCTCGCGCGCACGCCGGCCGATGCCGGTCGAGTCGGTCCCGGAGCCGACCACCGCGCCGCCCGCCATCCGGGCGGTCGACGGCGAGCCGGAGCTGTGGGCCGCGGTTCGCGGTCTCCCGCCGAAGCAGCGCACAGCAGTGTTCTGCCGCGCCGTGCTCGGCATGCCCTACGAGGAGCTCGCCGAGCTGCTCGAGAGCACCGAGGACGCGGCCCGGCACAACGTGTTCGAGGGCCTGAAGAAGCTCAGAGAGGAATGGACCGCATGACCACCCCCATCGAAATCGCCCTGCGCGAAGCCGCCATCGGCCTGCCGAGCGCCCCCACGATCGACCTGACCGAGCGCGCCGCGGCCGAGGACCTGCTCGACGTCGCCTACGCCACCGTCGACTCCCCGCTCGGCACGCTGTTGGTTGCCGCCACGCCGCACGGCCTCGTCCGGCTCAGCTACGGCGCCGAGGGGGAGGTCCTCGAGGATCTCGCCGGCCGGCTGTCGCCGCGCATCCTCGAGGCGCCCGCGCGCCTTGACGAGGTCCGCCGCGAGCTGGAGGAGTACTTCGACGGCCGCCGCTCGGACTTCGACGTGCCGATCGACTGGTCGCTCACCCGCGGGTTTACCGGCAAGGTGCTGCGGGCGACGGCCCGGATCGGGTTCGGCAAGACCAGCACCTACGCCGAGGTCGCCGGGAGCGCCGGCAGCCCGCGTGCGGTGCGCGCCGCCGGCAACGCGCTGGGCGCGAACCCGATCCCGGTCGTGGTGCCCTGCCACCGGGTGCTCCGCACCGGCGGAGCGCTGGGCGGCTACACGGGTGGCGTGGAGCGCAAGGAGTTCCTGCTGCGGCTGGAGGGCGTGCTCGCCTGAGCCGGCGGGCTACCATCGACGCTCCCCGGAGAGGTGGCCGAGTGGCTGAAGGCACTCGCCTGCTAAGCGAGTATGGGGGGCAACTTCCATCGAGGGTTCGAATCCCTCCCTCTCCGTCTGACGGGTCGTCCAGCGATCGGGGCCGTGCGTCTGGGCCGGATGCGAACATCTGTTCGTGTCGGACAGTGCCACGATTCTGCACGCGGATCTGGACTCGTTCTACGCGTCGGTTGAGCAGCGCGACGACCCGGCGCTGCGCGGCCGCCCGGTGATCGTCGGCCCAGGGGTCGTCCTCGCGGCAAGCTACGAGGCCAAGGCCCACGGCGTCCGGACCGCCATGGGCGCGAGCAAGGCGCGCCGGCTATGTCCCCAGGCGGTGGTGGTGTCGGCGCGCTTCGAGGCCTACTCCGAGGCGAGCAAGGCTGTCTTCGCGATCTTCGAGGACACGACGCCTCTGGTCGAGGGTCTCTCGATCGACGAGGCGTTCCTCGACGCGCGCGGCATGGAGCGGATCTCCGGCACGCCCACGGAGATCGCCGAGCGGCTGCGACTGCGCGTGCGCGACGAGGTCGGCCTGCCGATCACGGTCGGGATCGCCCGCACGAAGTTCCTCGCCAAGGTCGCCAGCGCGGTCGCCAAGCCGGACGGCCTGCTGCGCGTCTCGCCCGACGGGGAGCTCGACTTCCTGCACCCGCTGCCGGTGGAGGCGCTCTGGGGCGTCGGGAAGGTGACCGCGGCCAAGCTGAACGAGCGCGGGATCGCGACCGTCGGCGAGGTGGCTCGGCTCGGCGAGGCCGCGCTCGTCGAGATGCTCGGCAAGGGCTCG
This sequence comes from Thermoleophilaceae bacterium, assembly GCA_052038485.1. Taxonomy (GTDB): domain Bacteria; phylum Actinomycetota; class Thermoleophilia; order Solirubrobacterales; family Thermoleophilaceae; genus JACVRW01. Next base: position 5,541 of record JBQGCL010000209.1, read on the forward strand.
GGCCGGCACATCCACGCGCTCGCCCACAACCGCGACCCGCGCCGCGTGCGGACCGGCCAGCGTCGGCGCTCGATCGGTTCGCAGCGCGCGCTCGGTCTGCGCACGTTCAAGTCGCCGGCGGACCTCGACGCGACGCTCGTCGCGATCGTCGACCGGCTGGGCCGCCGGCTGCGCGCCGCGCGCCGCGTCTGCCGCACGGTGGTGCTGCGCCTGCGCTTCGCCGACTTCTCGCGTGCCACTCGCTCGCACACGCTCAACGAGGCGACTGCCCACACCCAGACGATCCTGGTCACGGCGCGCGGGCTGCTGGTCGCGGCGCTGCCGCTGATCGAGCAGCAGGGTTGCTCGCTGCTCGGGATCTCGCTGACCAACCTGGAGAACGACGACGCCGTCCAGCTGGCGCTGCCGCTCGACCGCCGGCGCGCGCTCGACGCCACGCTCGACGACGTCCGCGACCGCTTCGGCACGGACTCGATCAAGCGCGCCGTGCTGCTCGGCCGCGACGAGGGGTGGACGCCGCCGATGCTGCCCGACTAGAGCAGCACGCGGGCGAGCGCGTGGTAGTCCTCGAGCGGGTCGTCCCCGTGGCCGACCGGCTGCAGGCAGACGTGGTCGGCGCCGGCTTCGAGGTGTGCGTGCACGGCCTCGGCGATCTCCTCGGCGGAGCCGTGGGGGATGACCGCGTCGATCAGCCGGTCGCTGCCGCCGTCGGCGACGTCGGACTCCGTGAACCCGAGACGCAGGAGGTTGCCCGCGTAGTTGGTCAAGCCGAGATAGGCCGCGGCGAATCCGCGTGCCTTGTCGCGGGCGCTGTCTGGGTCCGGGTCGACGACGACCGTGACCTCGGGGGCCACCAGCTTGCCGGGACCGACGCGCTCACGCGCGAAGCGCGTGTGCTCGACCGGGGTGAAGTAGGGGTGCGCCCCCAGGGAGCGCTCGGCGGCCAGCTCCAGCATCTTCGGACCCAACGCGGCGACCACGCGCTCGTCGGACGGCACCGGCGGGTCGGCCGCGTCCAGTGCGTCGAGGTACTCGCGCATCTTCGTGAGCGGCTTTCGGTACTCGCTGGTGGCCTCCGGATGGCCGATGCCGATGCCGAGCAGCCAGCGCGCGCCGAAGTCGCGGCGCAGCTCGGCGTGCTGGGCGGCGACGGCCTCGGGGGAGTGGCGCCAGACGTTCAGCACGCCGGTGGCGATCGTGATCGTCGTGGTCGCCTCGAGGTGCTCGCGCGCCTCCGCCAGCGACGGGCTGCGCCCCAGCCAGAAGGTCCCGAAGCCGAGCGCCTCGATCTCGGCGAGCGCCTCGAGATCGTCCTGGCGGCGCTTCCAGATCCCGATCCGTCCGAGCTCCACGCCGGAGAGGTTGGCATGTCGGCGCCGTTCACATCGGATACGGTCCGCAGCCTGTCCTTCTCGACTCGCACCTCGATCGTGCTCGTTGTGCTGGCCGCGTTGCTGCTGCCGGCGACCGCGCAGGCCGCTTTCAAGGCGCGCGGCAGCGTCGAGCAGGCCTACGTGCTCGGGGCCAAGAAGGGCCAGCGCCTCCAGCTGCTCGACTCGCACGGGCGCGTGGTCGCGTCCGGCAAGGCGGACCGCTTCGGCAGCAAGATCTTCCGCGAGCTGAAGCCGGGCGGCGGCTACAAGGTGCGCCACGGGCGCAAGCTGAGCCCGGCCTTCCGCGTGCTGCGCCCCGGCGCCAATCCGTCGCGCTCGTTCTACAAGCGCAAGAAGCTCAAGCCGGGCCTGAACTACGTGACCGTGCGCGACGGCGTGGAGATCGCCATGACCGTGCGGCTGCCGGCGGGCAAGAAGCTCAGCGACGGCCCGTTCCCGACGGTGATCGAGTACTCCGGCTATCAGGTCGCCGCGCCGCACGACCTGCTCCAGTCGATCGGGAAGAACGACCCGCTGGCGCCGGCGACCTCGACGGCGGTCGGCTCGCTGATCGCGCCCCTGCTCGACTTCGCCGTCGTGAGCGTGCAGATGCGCGGCTCGGGCTGCTCCGGCGGCGCGTTCGACCTGTTCGACTACCCGACCACCTACGACGGATACGACGCGGTCGAGGCGGTCGCCGCGCAGAACTGGGTCAAGGGCGGCAAGGTCGGGCTGGTCGGCATCTCGTTCTCCGGGATCACCCAGCTGTTCACCGCCGGGACGCGGCCGCCGCACCTGGCCGCGATCGCGCCGCTGTCGGTGACCGACGACATCTACACGGGCACCGGCTACCCGGGCGGGATCTTCAACTCGGGCTTCGCGAAGTCTTGGGTGGTCGAGCGCATGGATGACGCCAAGCCGGCGCCGGGCGGCGGCCAGCCGTGGGCCCAGGCGCTCGTCAAGGCAGGCGACAAGCACTGCAAGGCCAACCAGAAGCTGCGCCTCCAGACCCAGAACGCGCTCCGACTCCAGAAGCTCAACCCGTTCCGAACTCCGTCGCTGTTCGACCGCCGCTCACCCGGCGCGTGGCTCCGCCAGTCGCGGGTGCCGACGTTCCTGGTCGGCCAGTTCCACGACGAGCAGACGAGCGGCCACTTCGCCGAGAGCCTCAAGTACCTCAACGGGCGCCCGAACGTGTTCATCTCGCTCCAGAACGGCGTGCACGTCGACTCGCTCGGGCCGATGACGATCACGCGCTGGGCCGAGTTCCTGAATCTCTACGTGGCCAACCGGATCCCGGTGGTCCCGGGCGGGGTGCTGTCGCTGAGCGGGGCGCTCTACGGCGCGCTGGCGGGAGCGCCCGCGGCGCCGGTGCAGCAGTCGCGCTTCGCGAACATGACCAACGTCGCCGAGGCGAAGGCGATCTTCAAGCGCGACCCGCACGTGCGCGTGCTGATGGACAACGGCGGCGGGCCGCTCGGGCCGGGCTCGATCGAGTCGACCTGGGAGCTCGGCTTCAGCGCCTGGCCGCCCAGGGAGGCCAAGGCGACGCGCTATTACCTCGGCTCGGGCGGGGCGCTCGGCGCCAAGCCGTCGAGCTCGTCGACGGCCGCGTACACGGCCGACCCGAAGGCGCGTCCGCGCCAGACGCTGCCGGGCAACGGCGCCGAGGACGCCTGGAAGGCGCAGCCGCCCTACAACTGGGCGCCGGTGGCGGCCGGCAAGGGGCTCGGCTTCATCTCGGCCGCGCTGCCGAGCGACGTCGTGATCGCCGGCCCGTCCAGCCTCGACCTGTGGCTCAGGTCGTCGCGGCCCGACACCGACCTCCAGGTGACGCTCAGCGAGGTCCGCCCCGACGGCAACGAGACCTACGTGCAGACCGGCTGGCTGCGCGCCTCCCACCGCAAGCTCAACCGCAAGCTGTCGACCGCGCTCGACCCCTTCCCGACGCACTTGAAGTCCGATGCCGCGCGCCTGCCCAAGGGCCGCTTCGCGCTCGTGCGCGTTCCGATCTTCCCGGTTGCGCACGCGTTCCGGGCGGGCTCGAAGATCCGCGTGACGATCACGGCGACCGGCGGCGACCGGCCGCGCTGGGACTTCTCCACCGTCGACAAGGGCAACGCCCAGAACACCGTTTCGCTCGGCGGGGCGCGCGCGTCGAGCCTGGTGCTGCCGGTGGTCGCGGGCGCGACGGCCAAGGGCACTCCGCTGCCTGGGCCGACCGCCCTGCGCGGCGAGCCCAACCGCACCTACGCGGCCGCTTCCAACGGCGGCTAGGACGTGATCACTTCGAGCAGGCCGGGATAGGCCTGCTCGAGGTCGTCGCGCCGCAGCGATACGTGGCGCTCGGTGCCCTCCGCGCGCGTGCGCGTGACGCCCGCCTCGCGGAGCAGTCGCAGGTGGTACGAGAGCGTGGACGCGGGTACCCCGACTATGTCGCCCACCGCCGTGCAGGTGCGCTCGTGGTCGTCGGAGAGCGCGCGCACGATCTCCAGCCGGACGGGGTCGCCGACCGTCCGCAGGATGTTGGCGAGGTCCAGCTCCGAGGCGGAGGGATGTCGGATCTCACGTACGGCCATGACTCAACGTTCATTGTAGGCCGGTTCAACACGACCTTCGATATTTCGATAGAATTGGAAATATGCCAGCAGTCGCCGGTCGCCTCGCCCCGCCGCTCCGCCTAGCCCCGCCGCTCGACTTCGTCCTCGTCTCCGGCATAATCGCCCTCGCGCTGTTCGCGTCCGCCACGCCGTCGCCGCTCTACGCGGACTACGCCGCCAGCTGGGGTTTCTCCACACCGGTGCTGACCGCCGTCTACGCGGTCTACGCGCTCGGCGTGCTGACCTCATTGCTGCTGATCGGGCGGCTGTCCGACGAGATCGGCCGGCGGCCGGTGCTGATCGGCTCGCTGGCCGCGCTGCTGCTGGCGACGGCGCTCTACATCGTCGCCCAGTCCGTCGTCTGGCTGTTCGCCGCGCGCGCGGTCCAGGGACTGGCGACGGGCGCGGCGCTCGGCGCCGCCGGGGCGGCCATGCTGGACTTGCACCCGCGCGGGGACGCGCGCCAGGTCGGGCTCGTCAACGGGGTTGGCTCGGCGCTCGGGATCGGGTTCGGCGCGGCGGTCTCGTCGGTGCTCGTGCAGGAGGCGCCCGATCCGCGCGTCACGCCGTTCCTGGTCGTGTTCGTGCTGTTCGCGGCGGCGCTGGCCGGGACGCTTGCGCTGCGCGAGCCGGTGGAGCGCACCGAGCGGCCGAGCCTGCGCCCGCAGCGGCCGCAGGTCCCGCGCGCGATCCGCCCGGCGTTCGTGCTCGCGAGCCTCGGGGTGATCGCCTCGTGGTCGATCGGCGGCCTCTACCTCGCCCTGGCGCCCTCGCTCGCCGGCGAGCTGTTCGACACCCACAGCCACCTCGCCGGCGGCGCGGTGGTGCTGGCGCTGGCCGGCCCCGGCGGGCTCGCTCAGCTCGCCTTCCGCAAGCTGACGCCGCGCACGGCGATGGGCATCGGCTCGGTGGTGCTGGCGCTCGGGATGGCAGGCACGGTTGCCTCGCTGTCGTCGGAGTCGGTGCCGCTCTTCCTGGGCGTGTCGGTGATCACCGGCGCGGGCTTCGGAGTCGCGTTCATGGGCGCGATCCGCTCGATCTCGCTGGCTGCGCCGGCCGAGCACCGGGCGGCCGTGATGTCGGCCTTCTACGTGGTCGCGTACCTGTCGCTCTCGGTGCCGACGGTGATCGCGGGCCTGTTCGTGCCGACGCTCGGGCTCGAGCCGACCTTCCGCATCTTCGGCTCGATCGTGGTCGCGCTGGCGCTGGTGACGGCGCTGGGCACACGCCACCGGGCGATCGCGGCCGCCTGATTCCTCTCCCTTCCGGGCGGGTAGGAGTCACCGGCCATGGCAAGGAGGTGCTTAGCGGTCGCCGTGGTGGCGGCGGCCGTTACGTTCGCGGGCTGCGGCGGGCCGATGCAGCCGGACGAGCTCAAGCGCAGCATCGAGACGCTCGAGTCCTCGGCCGCCGAGGGTGCACTGCTCGCCAACGGCGTGGCGCGCGACCGCACCAAGGCGACCTTTGCCCGGGTGCACGCGCGCGACCTCGGGGAGACGGTCGACCACGAGGCGGAGAAGCTGCACGACGCCTCGGCCGAGGGCCGGGTGGCATTGCGCAAGGCGGCGGCCGTCGACCTCGCCGGCCGCATCGCGGAGGCGCTCGGACAGATCCAGACGGCACCGGACTCGACGTCTGAAGGCCGGAGCGCCGAGGCGACCCTGACCCGCCTCGGCGACCGCGCCGGCCGGCTGGCGGAGGGTCTGTGAGGACCCTGTTCAGCATTGCGCTCGGCGTGATCGCCGCGATCGGCGGCTTCGTCGACATCGGCGACCTCGTCTTCAACGCGCAGGCCGGAGCGTCGGTGGGCTATCCGGCGCTGTGGGCGCTCCCGGTCGGGGTGCTGGGGATCATGGTGTTCGCCGAGATGAGCGGGCGCATCGTGGCGGTGGCGAAGAAGCCGAACTTCGTGCTGGTCAAGGAGCGCTACGGCCCACGCCTGTCGACCTTCACGCTGGTCGCCTCGCTGGTGCTGAACGTCCTCACGCTCGGCGCGGAGCTCGGTGGCCTCGGGTTCGTGCTCGACTACTTCCTCGACGTCAGCGTGTCGTTCTTCGTGCTGGTCGCGGTGATCGGCGTGGCGGCGGCGATCTACTTCCTGCCGTTCGGCGGGCTGGAGCGCGTGTTCGGCTACCTCGGCCTCGCGCTGTTCGTGTACCTCGCGGCCTCGATCAAGCTGGACCCGGACTGGGGCGAGATCGGGCGCGGCTTCGTGCCGGAGTCGCACGGCGCGGCGGTCTACTGGTACTTCGTCGTCGGGCTGATCGCGGCGGCGCTGATGCCGTACGAGATCTACTTCTACTCGAGCGGCGCGGTCGAGGAGGGGTGGGACGAGCGCGACATGAGCGTCAACCGCGCCAACGCGTTCGTGGGGTTCGGGATCGGCGGGGTGATCGCGGCGAGCATCCTGATCGCCTCGACGCAGGTGCTCAAGCCGGAGGGGATCTCGCCGGAGAGCGTGGGCACGGCGGCGCTGGTGGCGCAGGTCCCGTACGGAGAGCTCGGGCTGGTCCTGGCGCTGGTGGGGATCCTGTTCGCGGTCGGCGGCGCGACCGTCGACACCGCCTTCTCGGCCGCCTACAACCTCGCCCAGCACCAGGGCTGGAAGTGGGGCAAGCGCTTCAGGCTGCTCGACGAGCCGCGCTTCACGCTGTCGCTGGCCGGCTTCCTGTTGGCGGGGTTCGCGATCGCCCAGTCTGGGGTCGACCCGATCGAGCTGACCGAGTACGCGGTGATCTTCTCGATCCCCGTGCTGCCGCTGACCTACCTGCCGATCCTGCTCGTCGGGAACGACGCGGCGGTGATGGGGAGGTTCGTGAACGGGCCGCTGGCGCGGGTGCTCGGCTGGGGTTACTTCGGGCTGATCTGTGTGCTGGCTGTGGCGGCGCCGGTGCTGTTCGTCTGGACCAACGGCGGTAGCTAGCCTGCCTCGCGGCATGTTCGTGGCAAACATCCTGCAGCCGCTGATCTCGGTCGAGGAGTGGACGCTCGAGGCGCTCCACTCGATCGGGCTCGGCTGGGGACTGGCGATCGTCGGCCTGACGATCCTGGTGCGGGTCTGCACGCTGCCGCTGGTGGTGCGCCAGTTCCGGTCCCAGCGCGAGCTGCGCAAGCACATGCCGCAGATGCGCGAACTCCAGCAGCGCTACAAGAACGACCGCGAGCGGCTGAGCCGCGAGATGCAGGCGTACTACCGCGAGCACGGAATCAACCCGCTGGCCGCGTTCGCACCGCTGCTGATCCAGATCCCGGTCTTCATCTCGCTCTACTACCTGATGCGCCACGACGTGAAGAACGGCCTGTTCGGCGACTCCGGCCTGCTGTTCATCCCGCACCTGACGGAGAAGCCGCACGGCGCGGTGCTGGTGGCGCTGGTGACCGCGTACCTGATCTCGCAGATCAGCGGGAGCCTGATCGCGACCCGAACGATGCAGGGCGGGCAGCGCGGGCTGATGCTGGCGCTGCCGCTGCTGTTCGTGGGGATCGTGGCGCGCTTCCCGGCGGGCCTGGCGGTCTACTGGATCACGACCTCGCTGTGGACGCTGGGGCAGCAGATCTGCTTCTGGCGCCTGGGCGCGGGCGCCGTACCCGAGCTGGGCGGAGCGATGGCGACGGCCGGCCCTTCGGAGCCCCCGCCGCCCGCGCCCGCAGCGCGGCCGGCACCCACGCGCAAGCGCTCGTCGCGCAAGCGCAAGCATGGCCGGCGCCGGTCGCCCGAGCGCTTACGGCGGCGACCGGGCGGCCCGAGCCGGGCCCTTTCTCGTGGCCGAGACCGCGCTCGGCGAGGGCGATAGTCTGATATAAGACTATTGTGCCGCCCGCCTCTCCGCCCGCCTCCACGCCCGCCGGCCGGGCCACCTCCGCCAACCTCGGCTTCCTGCTCGCCAAGGCGTCCGCGCGCTGGAACGAGCTGCTCTACGAGCGCTTCGTCGCCCGCGGCTTTGGCGAGGTGCGGCCGGCGTATGGCTCGATTCTGCTGCCC
>JBQGCL010000210.1:0-10415 GCA_052038485.1 Thermoleophilaceae bacterium
CCTGGTCGGCCGGCACCACGCAGCAGAAGCCGCAGCCCATGTTGTAGACCTCGTACAGCTCGGCCGGCTCGACGCCTCCGCGCTCGGCGATCAGGTCGAACACGAGCGGCACCGGCAATGGGTTGTCGATCAGGTAGCCCACTTCGGCCTCGAGGCGCAGCAGGTTGAGGAAGCCCTCGCCGGTGATGTGGGCCAGCCCGCGCACCTCGACGTCCGAAGCGATCAGCTCGCGGATCGCGCGCACGTAGATCACGGTCGGCTCCAGCAGCAGCGCTCCGACCGTGGTCGCGCCGACCTGCTCGTCCAGGTCGGGCAGCACGCGGCGCGCCAGGCTGAGCCCATTCGAATGGATGCCGCTCGAGGGGATCCCGATCAGCGCGTCGCCCGGCTCCACGGCGGCTCCGGTCACGATGGCGTCGAGGTCGACGAGGCCGACGCAGAAGCCGACCAGGTCGAAGCCATGCGGCGAGGGGTGGCCGCGGATTAGGTCGGGCAGGACGGCCAGCTCGCCCCCCGGGATCTCGATCTGGGCCTGCTCGGCGCCCTCCTTCAGCCCGATCCCGATCTGCTCGAGCATGTCCGGGTCGGCGTGCTCGACCGCGATGTAGTCGAGCAGCGCGATCGGGTCCGCACCGACGCAGATCACGTCGTTGGCGTTCATGCCGATCAGGTCGAGCCCGATCGTGTCGAAGCGGCCGAGCTGCTCGCAGACGATCACCTTGGAGCCGACGCTGTCGGTCGACAGCGCCAGGCCGCGCCTGTCGTCGATGCGCAGCACGTTGGCGTAGTGGCCCGAGCCCAGCGCCGCGCGGTCGGGCCGGCCGGTGGCGATCGTGCCGAGCACCTCGACGAGCGCGCGCACGGCGCTTCCCGAGCGGGTCTGGTCGACGCCCGCGCGCGCGTAGGCGGAATCGGTCACACGGTCATTCAAGCGAAGCGGGCGGCGGCGGGCGCCGCGCCTAGCGGCGGCGCAGCGCGAGCGCGACCGCGTCGTCGCCGAGCCCGCCGCTCCAGGCGACGACCTCCTCGTGCACGCGCTCGGCGAGCCGCTCGGGCGCGACGTCGCGCGCCAGGCTCGACACGAGCCGTGCGAGCCGGTCACCGCCGTAGCTCTCCTCGAGCCGGCGCGCCTCGGGGAGCCCGTCCGTGTAGGCGAACACGATGTCGCCGTCGGCGAGCTCGAGTCTGCGGTCGGCGTAGCGCGCGCCCTGGTCGACGCCCAGCGGCACCCCGGTCGCCTCCAGCTCGCGGATCTCGCCGCGCGACAGGTGGAAGGGCGGCAGGTGGCCGGCGCTCGCCCAACGCATGCTGCGTTGGTCGAGCACCGCCAGGAAGGCGGTCACGAACGTGTCGCTCGGCAGCCGCCCGGCGAGCATCGCATTGGTCTGCTCGAGCACCCGCGCCGGAGACTCGGCGTCCCAGCTGCGCGCCTCGATGAAGAAGCGGACCATCGCGCTCAGCGCCGCCGTCTCGACGCCCTTGCCGGCCACGTCGCCGACCAGCGCCGCGACCTCGCCGCTGGGAAGCTGCCAGACGCCGTAGAGGTCGCCGCCGGTCGGCTCGCCGAGCGCCGGCGCGTAGAGCAGGCCGGTCTCCCAGCCGGGCACCTGCGGCAGCGACTCGGGGACGAAGCCGAGCGTGAGCGAGCGGGCGATATGGCGTTCGCGCTGGAAGTCGATGGCGTTGGCGATCGCCGCCGCGGACGAGCGCGCCAGCCGTGTGAGCAGGTCCAGCTCGACGTTGTCGAAGCGGTCCTCGGTCGCCACGCTCAGAACGCCGTACAGCCGCGGCCCCAGCTCGATCGGCGCGTGCATCAGCGAGCGGTCGCGCTGAAGCATGGGTCCGCGCGTGCGGGCCACCTCGCGAAGGCCGGCGTTGCTCAGCTCGGGTCCGGCCGGATTGAGCACGGCCATCGTGCGCAGCTCGCCCGCGCGCGCGTCGATCCGGGTGAGCACCGCCTGTGTGGCGCCGGTCGTCGTCGCCGCGTGCTCGACGACGCTGCGGTAGACGTCGCTCAGCTCGAGCGAGCTGGACATCGCGTCGCCGGCGCGCTTGAGCAGAACCTCGTCCTGGGCGCGCCGCGTCTGCACCTTGAGCATGTCGGCGCGCTCGAGCGCGAGCGAAGCGAGGTCGGCGACCACCTCGACGGTGCGCACGTCCCGTGCACGCAGCGGGCGCTCGGTGTTGGTCGAGGCGACCACCAGCAGCCCGAGCCCGCGTCCGCTCTCGCTCCGCAGCGGGCTGGCGATCACCGCGGCCTCGCGGCAGGCGCGCCAAATCGTGCGGGCGCGCTCGGGGCCGTGCGACTCGACCAGCGACTTGAGCAGGTCGGGCGCCATCTCCCAGATCCGCAGCCGCGACAGGAACAGCGGCTTGTCGCGCGTCAGGATCGAGTCGGTGACCGCTCGGCCGCGCGGATCGAGCCGGTGGCTGCCGCCCTGGCCGATCGCCTCACTCAGCCGCGGGTCGGCGAACCAGCCGGCCGAGAGCTCGACGATCGTGCGCCGCTCGTCGACGGTTGCGACCATCACCGCGGTGGCGGGTAGCAGGGCGCGGACGTGTTCGGTCAGCCGCGCGAGGGTGCGGTCCCCGGGTGGGTCGGGCGTAGCGACCGAGTCGACTAGGGCGGAGGAGGGCATCGGCTGTGGGACAGGGGGACATCCGTTATCCCCCGCTTGAGTCCAGGTTAAGTCGACTTCGGGGCGCGCGCCAGCGCGGCCGCGCCAAGTAACAACCGATACACGCCGACCGCCCGCCAGCGGGTCCCGCGGGCCAACGGCAGCGCCGCCAGCGCGGACACGCAGGCCGCCGCGGCGCCGACCGCAGCCGGGCCCCGCAGCTCGGGAGCCACGCCCTCGCGCGCCGCGCGAACGCCCTTGAGCAGGCCCGCGCCGACCGTCACCGGCAGCGCCGAGCGCAGCGCCAGGGACGCCGCGGCGGGGCGCGACAGCCCGCGCAGGCGCGCGACGGTGAGCGCGGCACCGGAGCGCGACACGCCCGGCACGAGGGCGGTGGCCTGGGCGCAGCCGACCGCGAGGTGATCGAGCCAGCCCGCCTCGGCGCGGCGCTCCGGGCGCAGGTCGGCGGCGATCAGCGCGGCGCCGGCCACGAGCTGCGCCACGGCGACCGAGCGAACCCCGCCGAGGCGCTGCTCGATCGGCCGCTCGAGCGCGAGCCCGACGATCGCGGGCGGGACGAACGTGAGCGCCTGGAGGTGCGGGTCGCGCAGGATCTCCCCGCGTAGTGCCAGCGCCAGCGCGGGGGCCGACCCGGCATGCAGCGCCACCTCGAACGTCTTGCGGGCGTCGGCGGGCAGTCCGGCGTAGTCCCAGCCGAGCAGGCGCGGCACCAGTGCGAGGTGCCCGGAGCTCGATACGGGCAGCAGCTCGGCCGGCCCCTGGAGCAGCCCCAGCACCAGCGCGCGGCGCAGCGGCAGTGCGGTCAGATCGACTCGGGCGCCGGGTCGCCGCCCCCGGCCTTCTTGCGCCGCCGCGCGCGGACGAACAGGTAGGCCGCCCCGATCACGATCGCCGCCGCGACCGCATAGTCGACGTAATGGAGGTTGTCCTTCCAGTCCTCCCAGTTGTCTCCGGCCTGCTTGCCGATGAAGGTGAGCATCAGCACCCAGGGGATGCACCCCGCGAGCGTGAAGACCGTGAAGCGCCAGAACGGCATCTTCGCCACTCCCGCGGGCAGTGAGATGAACGTGCGGATGATCGGGAGCATGCGTGTGAAGAACACGGTCGCGTCCCCGTGACGCTCGAACCAGCGGTCGGCCCACTCGAGGTGGCTCTTCTTGATGTGGAGCTTCTTGCCGTGCTTCTCGAGGATGTCGATCCGCCCGTAGTAGCCCACCGCATAGGCGATCCACGAGCCGACCAGGTTGGCGAGGGACCCGACGGCGGTGGCCGCCAACAGGCTGTACTCGCCTTCCGACACGTTGAAGCCCGCGAACAGCATCGTCGCCTCGCTGGGCACGGGGATGCAGGCGCTCTCCAGGAGCATCAGCACGAACACCCCCGGGAGCCCCATCGCGTCCACCACGTCGACGGCGGCGTTGACGAGCGGATCCGTGATCGAAGCGAGCACGGTCAAGAGAGCGAAGTAGGGTAGCTGGCCCCATGCGCGTATGGGTCGACTTGACCAACAGCCCACACGTGCTCGTGATGCGGCCGCTGATCGACGTCATGCGCGCGGACGGGCACGAGGTCGCGGTGACCGCGCGCGACTTCGCGCAGACGCTCGAGCTATGCGACCGCTTCGGCATCGAGCACACCGCCGTCGGGCGTCATCGCGGCGGGCGGCCGGCGAGCAAGGCGCTCGGACTGGCCTCGCGCAGCTTCGAGCTGGCCCGCTGGGCGCGCGGGCGGCGCTTCGACGTCGCGATGGGGCACGGCTCCAACGACGTGATGGTCGCGGCGAAGCTGCTGCGCATTCCCAGCGCGACCGCCTTCGACTACGAGTGGGCGACCGCTCAGCACCAGGTCAACTGCCGGCTCGCGCGCTCGGTCGTCGTGCCCGACGCGATCCCGCCCGAGCGGCTGGAGCGCTACGGCGCGCGCGGCAAGATCCACGCGTACGCCGGCCTCAAGGAGGAGTACTACCTGGCCGACTTCGAGCCCAGCACCGCGGTGCTCGACGAGCTCGGCATCGACCGCTCGCAGCCGCTGGTGGTCGTGCGGACGCCGCCCGACGTGTCGCTCTACCACCGCTTCGAGAACCCGCTGTTCACGGGCGTGCTGGAGCGGCTCGAGGGCACCCAGACGGTCGTTCTGCCCCGAACCGCCGCCCAGCGAGCCGAGCTGGGCGCCTTCATCGTCCCCGAGCGGGCGATCGACGCCCAGAGCCTGGTCGCCTACGCCGATTTGGTGATCTCGGCCGGCGGCACGATGAACCGCGAGGCGGTCGCCTTGGGCACGCCCGTATTCACTACCTTTGAGGGTCGGCTCGGGGCCGTCGACGAGGGTCTGCTCCGCGAGGGGCGAATGCGCAAGCTCGACGATCCCAGTCAGATCGAGATCGGCCGCCGGTCCGCGAACGGAGGATTGCGCGTCCGGCGCGACCCGCGCGAACTAGTCACAATGCTGCTCGCCGCCCGCGAAACATGAGATCCCTGCCTTCTTCAGTGAACGTTCGCCGTGTCGGCCAGGTTGGCGTGGACGCGGCCCTGCTGGCGCTCGCCTACTACCTCGCGTACGTGCTGCGGTTCGACGAGGGCATCCCGCACCGCTACCAGGAGCTGCTCACCGACACGATCTGGATCACGGTCCCGATGCAGGTCGCGATCTACGCGGCGTTCGGGCTCTACTCGAAGCTGTGGCGGTTCGTCGACCAGAAGGACTTCGAGACGATCCTGAAGGCGACCGTGGTCTCGACGGGTGCGCTGATCGTGGTGCTGTTCCTGTTCTCGATCGGCCGCCACGACCCGCCGCGCACGGTGATCGCGATGGACTTCGTGCTGGCGCTGGTATTCCTCTGCGGCGCCCGCTTCGCGGTGCGCTGGGCGTTCGAGCGGCCCGCGCGCGGCGCGATGCTCGAGCGCGGCGGCCACGAGGTGCTGATCGTGGGCGCCGGCAACGGCGGCCAGCAGGTGGCCTCCGAGCTGCGCCGCAACCCCGGTCTGCGTGCGGCGCCGGTCGGGTTCGTCGACGACGACCCGCGCAAGCAGGGCATGCGCGTCGCCGGGCACAAGGTGCTCGGCAGGGTCGAGGAGCTGCCGCGCGTGCTGGACGCCGTCAAGCCCGACGAGGTGATCATCGCGATCCCGTCGGCGCCGGGCGTCCTGCGTCAGCGCGTGGTGACCGCCTGCCGCGCCCGCGCGATCCCGGTGCGGATGCTGCCCACGACCTTCGAGCTGCTGTCGGGCGGCGCGCAGCTGATGCGCCAGGTGCGCGAGGTCCAGGTCGAGGACGTTCTGGGGCGCGAGCCGGTGCGCGTGGAGATCGACCGCGTGGGCGCGTACCTGGCCGGCCAGACCGTGCTCGTGACCGGCGCGGGCGGCTCGATCGGGTCCGAGCTGTGCCGCCAGATCGCGCGCGTGGGGCCCAAGCTGCTGGTGCTCGTCGAGAACGCGGAGAACTCGCTGTTCGAGGTCCGTCGTGAGCTGGAGGAGGAGCGCCACTTCGCGCGCGCGGCCGCGGTGCTGGCGGACTGCAAGGACGCCACGCGCATGCGCGAGGTGTTCGAGGAGTACGAGCCGTCGGTCGTCTTCCACGCGGCCGCCTACAAGCACGTGCCGCTGATGGAGGAGAACCCGGTCGAGGCGGTGCGCAACAACGCCGTCGCCACGCGGATCGTGGCCGCGGCGGCCGGCGAGGCGGGGGTGGAGCGGTTCGTGCTGGTGTCGACCGACAAGGCGGTCTCGCCCGCGACCGTCATGGGCGCCTCCAAGGCGCTGGCGGAGTGGGCGGTGGAGGCGGCGCAGAACCGGTTCAAGTCGACGCGCTACGCGTCGGTGCGGTTCGGAAACGTGCTCGGGTCGTCCGGGTCGGTGGTGCCGATCTTCAGGCGGCAGATCGCGAAGGGCGGGCCGGTGACGGTGACCGACTCCCGTATGACGCGCTACTTCATGACGATTCCCGAGGCGGTGCAGCTGATCATCCGCTCCGGGGAGCTGGCCGCGGGCGGCGAGGTGTTCGTGCTGGAGATGGGCGATCCGGTGAAGATCGTCGACCTGGCGGCGAACATGATCCGGCTGGCGGGCTACGAGCCGGACGTGGAGATCGCAATCGAGATCGTCGGTCGGCGGCCGGGGGAGAAGATCCACGAGGAGCTGTTCAACCCCGGCGAGCGGCCCCAGCCGACGCCGGCGGAGAAGATCGTCTACGCGATCCAGCCGCCGTTGGAGCCGGACTGGGTCGAAAGCGCGTTCGCACGCATCGAGGCACTCGTCTACGGCGGCGATGCCGCGGCGCTGGCGGCCCTTGTGGCGGAGCTGTCGGCCGAGCGCGCGCTGGCCACGGCGACGTAAGCCGCCCCGCGTTCTACAGTTCGACCCTTGCCGGAGATAGTCACGGACATCGGCGCCTACGCCGGGATTGCCTCGGTGGTCGGGTTGGCGGTGCTCTCGGCGTTGTATTTCTCGCAGGCCCGCGACGTGAAGCGGCTGCGCGAATGGGCCGGGCGCGCGCCCGAGCGCTCCGAGCAGGGGGCGCCCACGGTGCCCGGCCGGGTGATTGCCCAGCCGCAGCAGCAACCGAGCACCGCCCCACGGCCCGTACCGGTCCCGGCGCCCGCGAAGCCGGCGGCGGCAACGCCCGCCGCAGCGGCGGCGGCCGTGACGGGGGCCAAGCCCGCAACGGCACAGGAGAGCAAGCCGGCGGCGACCCCCGTGCCGGCCGGAGCGACCGCGAGTGCGGGAGCGGCTCCCGCCGCGAGCGCAGCGAGCGCGCCCGGCGCGCCGCCGACCGCAAAGCCGTCCACCGGCCCCGGCGACGGCGCGGGAGCGGATGCGGATGCGGCGAAGCCCGGCGCGGGAACGGATGCGGATGCGGCGGCGGCCAAGTCCGGCGCGGCAGCGGATGCGGCGAAGCCCGGCACGGGAGCGGATGCGGAGGTGGCGGCGGCCAAGTCCGGCGCGGCAGCGGATGTGGCCAAGTCCGGCACGGCAGCCGATGCGGCGAAGTCCGCCACGGCAGCGGATGCGGCCAAGCCTGACGCGGATGCTGGCGCCGCGAAGCCGGGCGCGGAAGCCGCTATCGCGCAGCCGGCGGCGCAGGCGGCCGGAACGGCGGCGCCGAGCGCGCCTTCGCCGAGCGCACCGAGCGCGCCCGCTTCGGGCAGCCCGGGCGGCCCCTCGCCCGCCTCGCCGAGCGGCGGTTCGCCCCCCGGCTCGCCGCCCACCATCCCGGGCGGGCCTCCTCAGGCGCCCGTCCCGCCCCGGCAGGCGCCGGCGGCCACTCCGGCCGGCAGTCGCGGAGCTCCTCCTAGCCCGCCTTCGGCCGAGTCCCGCTTTCCCCGCCGGCCCGGGGTCACCTCGCGGCACTCTCCGCAGGAGACCGCGATCCTCCCGCCGCGGCCCAAGTCCGGCGGCGGGCTCAGCACCCGCTACCTCATCGTCGTCCTCGTCGGCCTGCTCGTGCTCGGCAGCGCGGCCGCCTACGGGGTGATCCAGCTCACTCACGACGACGACGGCACCCCGGCGAGCCAGAGCAGCTCGGACGACAGCTCCGGCGGCGACGGCTCCGGCAAGCAGAAGCCCAAGCAGGGCGGCGCCATCAAGCCGGCCAGCGTCACGGTCGCCGTCCTCAACGGCACCACCGTCCCTGGCCTGGCCGCCACGCTCAGCGACGAGGTGGGCGCCGCCGGCTTCAAGGTCGGCACGATCACCAACTTCTCCGACCAGCAGCTGGCCGAGTCGGTCGTCCAGTACGCCCCCGGTCACGAGGCGGAGGCGCGCGCGGTCAGCCGCCGGCTCGGCATCGGCCAGCGCGAGCCGGTCAACCCGTCGAGCCAGGCGCTCGCCGGGGACGCGACCGTGATCGTGATCGCCGGCGCCGACAAGGCGCCGTAGCGGTTTCGCCGGCTCGCGCCGGGTAGCACCGCCAGATGACGACGACCCGCGTGCAGGACGTCCAGCCGTTTGCCGGCCATTCGCCCTCCCAGGAGCGCCCGCTGGGTGGCTACGCCGCCCTGATGGGCGCGTTCGGCTTGGCCGTCGGCGGGTTTGCGGCGTGGCTGCGGCGCTCAGGCCGCGAGCTGCCCGAGCGCGTGCCGCCCGGTGACCTGGCGCTGATCACGCTGGCCACCCACAAGACCTCCCGCTTGGTCGCCAAGGACCGCGTGACGAGCACCGTGCGCGCGCCGTTCACCCGCTTCGAGGGCGACGCCGGCCCCGGCGAGGTCAGCGAGCAGGCGCGCGGACGGGGCCTGCGCCGCGCGGTCGGCGAGCTGGTCATCTGCCCCTATTGCATCGGCCTCTGGATCGCGGCGGCCTTTGCCGCCGGCTTCGTGGTCGCGCCGCGTGCGACGAGATGGGTCGCCTCGGTGCTGACCGCGGTGTTCGGGTCCGACCTGCTCCAGATCGCCTACAAGAAGGCGGAGGACGCGCTCTAGCTCGCCGCGAGGGCGCGCGCCCGCTCGGACAGGTGGCGCACGCCGAGCCGGTCGATCTCGTCGGCGGACTCCACGAGCAGCTCGCGCCCGCGGTCGGCGTCCTCGGACACGAGCACCTGACCCGCCAGCAGCCGTGCCCGCGCGGACTCGAGCGGGCGGTCGAGCTCGGCCCACGCCTCCGACGCCTCGAGCAGCAGGTCTGCTCCGTCGCGCGCGTCGTCGGCGCACACGCCCTGGGCCTCGAGCGCCGCCGCGCGGCCGATCGGGTAGTGCAGCCGCTCGGCCAGCTCCGCGGCCTCGCCGGCGGCCTCGACGGCCGCGTCGCGCCGGTGGGCCAGCATCAGGATCACCGCCCGGGCCGCGGTTGCCTGGATCGATTGCGCGATCAGCCCGGCCCGCTCGCACACGTCGAGCGCCCGGTCGAGCGCCGCCTGCGCGCCGGTCAGGTCGCCGAGGTCGCGCAGCGACTGGGCCAGCCCGAACAGCGCCTGGAACGCGAGCTCCGACCAGCCGACCTGCTCGGCGAGCTCATGGGCGCGGTGGAACAGCACGGTGGACTCGTCGAGGTGGCCCTCACGCCAGCGCAGCAGCCCGCGCAGCGCGGTCGGCAGGCACAGCTTGCCGACGAGGCCCTCGCGCTCGGCCAGCTCGGCGCTGGCCTCGGTCGAGCGCTCCACCTGATCCCAGTCGGCGCCGTAGACGGCCAGCTGGGCGAGCGACGCATGCAGCTCCACCTGGGCGGGCAGCGAGCCCATCCGCTCGGCCAGCGACAGCGCCTCCTCGTAGGCCGCCCGGGCCGCGCTGACCTCGGCCTCGGACACCTCGAGGTGGCGGCCGAGCGCCGACAGCGCCAGGATCGTCTCGCTCTGGTCCTCGCGCGCGCCGCCCGGCCACGAGCTGCCGCGCGGGGCGCGCGCCAGCTCGACCGCGCGCTCGAGGTTCTGGCGCGCCTTCTCGGTGTCGCCGATGCGCCCGAACACCCGCCCGAAGATCCCGTGCGCGCGGCTCGCCGCGCGCGTCTCGCCGAGCCGCTCCGCCAGCCGCAGCGCCTTCTCGGAAGCGTAGATGGCGAGCATGTTGTCGCCGGTGTGCAGGTAGAGCCAGGCGGCCTCCTCGTAGAGCCGCACCAGCTCCAGCCGCGGCGGCCCGTCCTTGAGCAGGTTGATGCCCTTCTGGTAGTGCTCGATGGCGGCCTTGCGCTCGCCCTTGTGCGAGAGCGCGGCGCCGATCTTGCGGTGCAGGTCGGCCACCCGCTCGAGGTCCTCCTCGGCGCGGTGCCAGTCGAGGCACTCGAGCCAGACCGCGATCGCCTCGTCCACGCGGCCGAGGCGCAGCGACACGTCGCCGAGCTTCTCGCCGAT
>JBQGCL010000211.1:0-3129 GCA_052038485.1 Thermoleophilaceae bacterium
GCGCCGCACGCGGCGGTCGCGTGGGTCGCCTGCGCGATCGCGTTCGCCCTGTTTCTCCTGATCGCCGATTTCGACAACCGAGTGCTCCAGGTCGAGGTCGCCTTCCTCGGCGCCGCCGCGGCGTTGTGTGCGCTGCTTCACAGCCTGTACCGGCGCGCCTGAGATCCTTCCCGGCGGCGTGGACGAGACGCTCACCATCCCCGCCCGGTTCAACGGCCCGCCGGCCTCGGCGAACGGCGGCTACACCTGCGGCCTGGTGGCGAACCTGGTCGGCGCAGAGGAGGTGAGCGTGTCGCTGCGGCTCCCGCCGCCGGTCGACCGGACGCTGACCGTTGCCCGCGCCGGCGACCAGGTCGAGCTGCTCGACGGCGACGCACGCGTGGCCGAGGGCGGGCCGGCCGAGCTGCTGCTCGAGGTGCCCGCGCCGATCACGCCCGAAGAGGCCGCCGTCGCCTCCGAAGCCGGGCGCGACCACTGGTGCGACCACCATCCCTTCCCCTCCTGCTTCGTGTGCGGGCCGAAGCGCAAGCCCGGCGACGGGCTGCGCCTGTTCCCGGGTGCGCTGCGCGACGGCATGTTCGCCACCGCCTGGACGCCCGACGACTCGCTCGACGACGGCAGCGGCCACGTCCGGCCCGAGTGCGTCTGGGCGGCGCTCGACTGCCCGACCAGCGCGCCGGTCGCCAACTTCGCCGCCGGGCCGCCGATGGTGCTGGGGCGGCTGACCGCGCGCCTCGGCGCCTCGGTCGTGATCGGCGAGCCCCACGCGATCCTGTCCTGGCCGCTGGCCGTCGACGGCCGTAAGCACACCGGCGCATGCGCGCTGTTCGACTCCGCCGGGCGGCTGCTGTGCGCCTCCCAAGCGCTCTGGATCGAGGTGCGCCAGGAGTAACCTGCGCACATGGCTCTCCATTACCGGACTTGTCCCTTCTGCGAAGCCACCTGCGGACTCGAGGTGGAGACGGACGGAAGGGAGGTCGTCTCGGTCCGGGGAGACGACCAGGACGTGCTCAGCCACGGCTTCATCTGCCCGAAGGCGCATGGGCTCAAGCAGCTGCACGAGGACCCCGACCGGCTGACCACGCCGCTGATCCGGCGGGGCGGCGAGCTCGTCGAGGCCACCTGGGACGAGGCGTTCGAGGAGATCGACCGGCGTCTGTCGCCGCTGCTCGCCGAGCACGGCCGCAACGCCGTGGCGGTCTACATCGGCAACCCGAACGCGCACAACCTGTCCGCGCTCGCCTACGGGCCTGTGTGGCTGCGCGCGCTCGGCTCGCAGAACATCTTCTCGGCGTCGACCGTCGACCAGATGCCCAAGCAGGTCAGCTCGGGGCTGATGTTCGGGCACCTGCTGTCGGTGCCGGTGCCCGACGTCGACCGCACCGACCACCTGCTCATCCTGGGCGCCAACCCGCTCGTCTCGAACGGCAGCCTGCTGACCGCGCCCGACATGCGCGGGCGGCTGCGCCGCATCCGCGAGCGCGGCGGCAAGGTCGTCGTCGTCGACCCGCGCCGCACGCGCACCGCCGAGGAGGCCGACGAGCACCACTTCATCCGTCCCGGCACCGACGCGCTGCTGCTCGCCGCGATGGCCTGCACGCTGGTCGAGGAGGACCTGGTCGCGCCCGGACGCCTCAACGAGCACCTCAACGGGCTCGAGCAGGTCACGGCGCTCGTGCGCGACTTCACGCCCGAGCTGGTGGCGGGCGCCTGCGGCATCGAGGCGGACGAGATCCGGCGCATGGCGCGCGAGCTGGCCGCCGCGCCGACCGGCGCGGTCTACGCCCGGATCGGCACCTGCACCCAGGAGTTCGGGACGCTGGCCAGCTGGCTCGTCGACGTGCTCAACGTGCTGACCGGCAACCTCGACTCGGAGGGCGGCGCGATGTTCCCGCTCGCCGCGGCCGGGCAGCGCAACTCGTCGGGCACGCCGGGCAACGGCAAGGGCGCGCGGATGGGGCGCTGGCACAGCCGCGTGCGCGGCCTGCCCGAGGCCTACGGCGAGCTGCCCGTGGCGGTGCTCGCCGAGGAGATCGAGACGCCCGGCGAGGGCCAGGTGCGCGCGCTCGTGACCGTGGCCGGCAACCCGGTCGTGTCGACGCCCAACTCGGACCGTCTCGGGCGCGCGATCGAGGGCCTGGACTTCATGCTCGCGGTCGACATCTACGTAAACGAGACCACCCGCCACGCCGACGTGATCCTGCCCGCCCCCGAGCCGCTCGAGAAGTCGCACTACGACCTGGCGCTCTACCAGCTCGCCGTGCGCAACGTGGCCAACTACTCGCCGGCGGTGTTCGAGTCGTCGGCCCCGGCCGAGTGGGAGATCTTCCTGCGACTGGCCGGCGTGCTCGCCGGGCAGGGCCCGAACGCGGACATCGCTGCGCTCGACGACATGGTCGCCGCGACGATCGTCCAGCGTGAGGTCGGCGACGCCGGCTCGCGCGTCGCGGGACGCGACCCGGCCGAGCTGCTCGAGGCCCTCGAGCCCCGGCGCGGCCCCGAGCGCGTGCTCGACTTCATGTTGCGTGTGGGCGCCTACGGCGACGGCTTCGGCGCCGAGCCCGACGGGCTCACGCTCGACGTGCTGGAGCGCAGCCCGCACGGGGTCGACCTGGGGCCGCACCGCGAGCGCGTGCCCGAGGTGCTGCGCACGCCGTCGGGCCGGATCGAGCTGGCGCCCGAGGCGATCGTGGCCGACGCGGAGCGCCTGCACGGCGCGCTCGCGCGCGAGCTGAACGGCGGCTTGGTGCTGATCGGCCGGCGCCAGCTGCGGTCGAACAACTCGTGGATGCACAACCTGCCGGCGCTCGTGAAGGGCAAGGACCGCTGCACGCTGCACATCCACCCCGACGACGCAACCCGCCTCGGGCTCGAGGATGGCGGCCGGGCGGTGGTCAGCTCGGCGGCCGGGGAGATCGAGGCGCCCGTCGAGGTGACCGACGGGATCATGCCCGGCGTGATCTCGATCCCGCACGGCTGGGGCCACGACGCGCCCGGGGTGAAGCTGAGCGTGGCCGGCGACCACGCCGGCGTCAACACGAACGTGCTCGCCGACGAATCGAAGGTCGACCCGCTGTCCGGCAACGCGGTCCTGAACGGAATCCCGGTCGAGGTACGGGCCGCGGTGGC
>JBQGCL010000212.1:0-37748 GCA_052038485.1 Thermoleophilaceae bacterium
GTGCTCGGCCGCCTGCGGCGGCAGCCGCTCGAAGCGCTGGAGCTCGCGCTCGGCCTGCTTCCAGGCGTAGTCCGGCAACCCGGCCTGCTCGAGCCGCTCGCGCAGCTCGGTCGCCTCGGCCTGCGTCTCGTCGACCTCGCCCAGCTCCTCCTGGATCGCCTTGAGCTGCTGGCGCAGGAAGTATTCGCGCTGGCCCTTGTCCATCTCGGACTGGACCTGCGACTGGATCTTGGTCCCGATCTCGACGAGCTCGAGCTCGCGCGCGAGCAGCTCGGACAGCATGCGCATCCGCTTGGCGACGTCGCGCTCCTCGAGCAGCGCCTGCTTCTCCTCGGTCTTGATCCGCAGCGCCGCCGCGATCGTGTGCGCCAGCTCGGCCGGGTCGTCGAGGTTGGCGACGGCCAGCTGAAGCTCGGGCGGCAGGTAGGGGACCTGCTCGATGATGCGCGAGAAGGTCGTCTGCACGTTGCGGTGGAGGGCCTCCAGCTCGGGCGACGGCAAGACGGTGTCGGGCGCCTCGGCGATGCGCGCGACGAGGTACGGCTCCGTCGCCACGTACTCGCCCAGCTCCACCCGCTGCATCGCCTGGACGAGGACGCGCAGCGTCCCGTCCGGCACCTTGAGCATGCGCGCGACCACCCCGGCGACGCCGACGTCGTACAGCTCGTCGGGCCCGGGCTGCTCGCTCGCGCCCTCGCGCGCGGCGACCATCACCAGCATGCGGTCGCCGGCGAGCACGTCGTTGACGAGCGCGACCGAGCGCTCCTGCTCGACCGCCAGCGGCATCAGCGTGTCGGGGAACGCGACGCTGTCGCGCAGCGGCATCACCGGCAGCGCCTCGGGCAGCTCCGTGCGCTCGCTGATCTCGATGGTCACGACTCTTCGATCCGGACCCGGCGGACGCTCTCGTCGGGTCGCGCCAGCGGAATCTCGACCTCGAGCATGCCGTCCTCGTAGGAGGCGCGCGCCTCGTCGGCCACCACCTCCGCGCCCAGCTCGACCAGACGCCGGAAGGGGCCATGCTCGATCTCGATCTGCTGATAGAGGCGCCCGGCCGCCTGGGCGGGCCGGCGCTCACCGGCGATCAGCAGCTGGCGGCCGCGGATCTCGAGGGCGACGTCGCCGATCTCGATGCCGGCGAGGTCGGCCTTGACGACCGCGCGCGGCGGGTCGTCGACGTAGAAGACGTCGACGCGGGGCGAGAAGCCGCGGCCGCGCAGGCCGCTCTGGCGCTCGAAGACGTCGCCGAACAGCTCGTCGATGTCGCGGCGCATGCGCTCGAAGTTCGCGAACAGGTCACGGGACGACGACACGGCGATCGAGAATACCTCCGCAGGTTCACGACCTCGTGATGCCGGGGTTGAATCGGATCTTTGACACCCATGGGGTGTCAAACGTCGGATTCGCCGGTGCGGCCGGGGGCTGTGCCTACCCCAGCGTGGCCGCCAGGCCGCGCGCGTTCATGTGCGCCAGCGCCTCGATCGTGACCATCGGGTTCACGCCGGAGGCGGTGGGGAAGGCCGAGCCGTCCATGACGTAGAGGCCGGGCGTGTTCCAGACCTGACCGGTCGGGTCGCAGACGGAGTCGGCGGCCGAGCGCCCCATGCGGGCGCTCCCCATGATGTGGAAGGAGACGAGCTGCGCCTGGCCGGCGCCCCACCCGCAGGCGTCGGCGGCGCCCATGAAGCCGTCGAGGTCGCCGCGCACGCCGGGCTCGTAGGCGACCCACCTCGAGTGCGACGAGTAGATCCGTCGCGCGCCCATCGCCTCGGTCACCTGGGCCGCGCCGCGCACCCCGCGGCGCATGTGGTCCACGTCGGCGGGCGTGAGCTTGTAGCGGACGATCGGCTCGCCGTCGCGGCCGGCGCGCACCTCGCCCACGCCGTGGTCGCGCAGCAGCACGCCGAGCCCGCCGGTGTACGGCAGCGCCTGCATCAGCTCGGCGTGCTCGCGGCCGCCGCGCCAGGGCGAGAAGGACAGGAGGATGCTCGGCGGGATCGCCACGTGTTCGTACTTGACGCCGTAGCCGCGCCCGTCCATGTCGGCGTCCTGGTCGGAGAACGTCGACGACAGCATCCCCTCCCAGGGGCGGACCGGCTCGTCGAACTGCCCCCAGACGACCAGCACCGGGTGCAGCCGCAGGTGCTTGCCGAGCGCCTTCGACCTGATGCCCGACCGCGCCAGCAGCACGGGCGTGTGGAGCGCGCCGCACGCGCTCACCACCGCCCGCGCCCGCACGGTCACCCGGTGCCCGGCAGCCGTGCGCGCCTCCACCCCGGTCGCCCGGCCGCCCTCGATCAGCACGCGCTCCGCCCGCGTCTCGACGAGCACGCGCGTGCCGGCGTCGTGCGCGTCCTGAACCCACGTCTTGAGCGTCGACTGCTTGGCGCCGAGCTGGCAGCCGTAGTGGCACAGTCGGCACACCTCGGCGGTGCAGCCGCGCACGTTGCGCTGCATCACCTGCCAGTCCCAGCCGAGCTTGTCGAGCCCCTCGCGGATCGTCTCGTCGCGTCGGCTCGGCAGGCTGTGCTCGGCGTTGACCCCGATCCGCTCCCACACGGCGTCGAGGCTCGCGTCGAACTCGTCCGAGGCCGCGGCCGCGACCCCGTGCTCGTCGGCCCACTCGCGCCGGACGCCGTCGGGCGTGCGGAACGAGAACGTGTAGTTGACGACGGTCGTGCCTCCGAGCGCCTGCGCCGCCAGCAGCCCCACGCTCCCGTCGGCGCTGGCCATGCCGCCCCCGTTGAGGTAGAGGCGGTCGAAGCCGGACAGCTCGGCGCCGTCGAAGTCACGCTCGCTGAAGTAGCCGCCGGCCTCCACGACGATCACGTCCAGCCCGGCCGCGGCCAGCACCGCGGCGGCCGTGCCGCCGCCGGCGCCCGAGCCGACCACGACCACGTCGCAGTCGAGCGTCGTGTCCCCGCTCACCTCGAGCGGCTCGATCGTTCGGGGCGGCGGGTCCGCCGGCGGGCCGAGCGGCCCGGGGTAGCCGATCGCGTCCCAAGCCGGGTTGCGCACGCCGTTGCCCGAGCCGTAATAGGCGAGCAGCGCGCCCTTGCGCAGCGCCTGGAAGGCGGCCCGGCGTTGCGGCACGCGGCTGTCGGCCCACGACAGCAGCACCCGCTCGCGATCCGCCTGCGAGAGCGAGGTGAAGCGGCGCACCCCGCCGCCGGCGATCGCGCACAGCAGCCTCGTGTCCCACAGGCCGAGCAGCTGAGCGACCTGCTTGCGCTCCGCCGCGCGCGGGTTGCGCGCCACGAGCCCCAGCAGGGCCTCGGGCACGCCCTGCTCGGTGGCCGACGGCAGCCCCTCCCCGCCGGGGACGAAGGTGTCGCAGATGGCGTCGAGGGCGGCGCGGGCCTTCGCCGACAGCGCGGGGGCGCTCATACCTCGAAGGTCGCGCCCTCGCTGGCCACCTCGACCGGACCGCCGAAGGTCTGCTCGGCCTCCCGGCGGGCCCACTCGGGGTCGAGCTCGTCGGAGATGTGCACGAGCACGAGCCGCTTGGCGCCCGCCGCGCGGGCGTGCTCGCCGGCCTCCGCCGGCGTGAGGTGGCCGCGCTCGCCGGTGCGCTCCGGGCGCGGCAGGGTGGCCTCGACCAGCACCAGGTCGGCGCCGGTGGCGAACTTCGTCAGCGCGTCGGTCGGCCGCGAGTCGGCCCCGTAGACGATCTCGCCCGAGCCGTTCTGCGACGCCAGCCGCATCGCGAACGTCTCGGTGTAGTGCGGTACCTCCTGGAACGTCACCCGCACCGGGCCGATCGACAGCTCGCTCGACTCGTCGTACTCGGTGAGGTCGAACGCGTTCTCGATCAGGTCCTCGTTGCCCCAGCAGCCGACGACCTTCTGGAACGTCTCGCGCGCTCCCGGCGGGCCGTGCAGCTCAGGGCGGGCGGGGTTGTCGGTGCCCGGCCAGCGGTCGACCGGAACGGGCTGCTGGCGGGGGGCGTAGGTGAGCGCGTACGAGTACGGGACGAGGTCGAGGAAGTGGTCGGCGTGCAGGTGGGAGATCACCACCGCGTCCACGTCGACGTAGTCGATGTGCTCGCGCAGCTTGCCGAACACGCCGTTGCCGCAGTCGAGCAGGACGGCCGTCCCGTGCTCCTCCAGTAGATACCCCGAACAGGCCCCTCCGGCGTCCTGCCACGATGGCGACTTGCCCAGCACCGTCAGTCGCATATTGCGACTCTAACCGGGTTCAGGCGTTGGGCTGCGGAAAGGCGTAGGCCGTGGTGGTCCGCTCGGCCCGGAAGACGAAGGCCAGCTGGCGCTCGGGGGCCAGGCCACGCTCCGCGGGGCGGAACGTCGTGCAGGGCTTGTCGAGGTTGAGCGCGCAGAGCATGTTCTGGTGGAAGTAGCAGTCCTCGCAGCGGGCGGGCTTCGTCTTCGGCACGCCGGGCATCCAACACCAGCGGCCCGCGTCCTGCCAGGCCCGACCCCGCAAAGCGGACGTTTTTCCTTTTGCCGCACTTTCCAGGGTCGACGCCCCGCTCCCCCGGTAAGAGCGGGTTTTCGACAGGATGCAGGAGGCCAATGGAACTCGTGACTGGAGCCACCGGCTACGTCGGCGCGCGGCTGGTGCGCCGTCTGGCAGCCGACGGCCGCCGCGTGCGCGCGCTCGCCCGGCGGCCCGAACGCCTCGAGCCGATCGACGGCGTGGAGCCGCTGGCCGGCGACCTCCTGACCGGCGCCGGCCTCGCCGAGGCGCTCGAGGGCTGCGCCACCGCCTACTACCTCGTCCACTCGATGGAGGCGGTTGGCGCGAACGGCAACCCGTTCGCGGACCGCGACCGCATCGCGGCCGAGCACTTCGCGGCCGCTGCCGCCGAGGCCGGCGTCGAGCGAATCGTCTACCTCGGCGGGATCGAGCCGGCCGCCGCGCGGTCGACCCACCTCGGCTCGCGGCTGGAGGTCGAGCGCATCCTGCTCGACGCCGTTTCCGGGTCGACCGCCCTGCGCGCCTCGATCGTGATCGGCGCCGGCTCGTCGTCGTTCCGCATCCTGGTGCGCCTGGTCGAGCGCCTGCGCGTGCTGCCGCTGCCGGCGTGGCGCCACAACCGCACCCAACCGGTCGCCGAGCGTGACGTGATCGAGTACCTCGCCCGCACGCCCCAAGTGCCGGAAGCGGCCGGGCGTTCGCTGGACATCGCCGGCCCCGACGTGCTCAGCTACGCCGACATGCTCGAGCGGATCGCCGAGGCGATGGGCGTGGGGCGCACGCCGCTCGGCTTCGGCGCGTCGCTGACCCCGCCGGCCGCCGCGGTCGTCGCGGCGGTCACCGGCCAGCCGCTCGAGCTGGTCCGGCCGCTGATGGAGAGCCTCGAATCCGACCTGCTCGCACGCGACCCTGACGAGGCGCCCCGCCTCTACGGCATCCAGCCGCTGGGCTTCGACCGCGCCGTCGAGCGCGCCCTGCGCGAGTGGGAGTCGCTCGAGCCGCTGGGGGCGCGATGAGGGTCGAGCGCACCACCCACATCGCCGCTCCGCCGAAGGCGGTCTACGACATCGTGATGGATCCCGAGCGGCTCAAGGACTGGGTGACGGTCCACCACCACCTGGAGAGCTCGCCCAAGGCCCCGCTCAAGAAGGGATCGCAGCTGACCCAGATCCTCAAGCTGACCGGCAAGAAGTTCAAGGTCAGATGGCGCGTGGTCGAGAACCAGCCCTGCGAGCACGTCGTCTGGGAGGGCCGCGGACCGGTTGCCTCGCACGCACGCGTCGAGTACCGATTCGACTCGAACGAGGGCGGCACCGATTTCTCGTACGTCAACGAATACGACCTGCCCGGCGGCGCACTCGGCCGGGTGGCCGGGCGAGCCGTCTCCCGCGTTACCCAAAAGGAACTGGAAGGCTCCTTGCAGCGCCTAAAAGAGTTAGTAGAGTGACGGTTAATGGCTGACTTCCTGGAAGAGAAGCGCAAGGAAATAGACGCACGGTTGCGTGAATTACGTCCACTGGTGGACGAGTTCAACCAACTCGAGAAGGCCGCTGCCGCGCTCGCCGGCGTAGGTGGTGGAAGAACCACCACCAGGACGCGTCGGTCGAGCTCCGGCCCGCGCAAGCGCGGCCGTCCGCGCGGCAGCGGCAACCGCGCCAAGCAGGCGCTCGAGTTGGTGCGGGCCCGGCCCGGCATCACCATCACAGAGCTCGCCAACGCGATGGGCATCAAGGCGAACTACCTGTATCGCGTAATGCCGACCCTCCAAAAAGAGGGTCAGGTCAAAAAGCGCGACAAGGGCTGGCATCCGGCCTGACCTACTTCGTAGAGAGTCAGGGTGCCGGGTCTCCGGTCCTGCTCCTACACGGTTTTCCGGAGACTCACCTGTGCTGGCGGCAGATCGCGCCGCGCCTGGCGGAGCGCCACACGGTGGTGACGGCTGACTTGAAGGGGTACGGCGCTTCCGAGGCGCCCGCGGGCGGGCCGCACGGGGAGGGTTACTCCAAGCGAGAGATGGCGGCGGAACTGGTCGAGCTGATGGAGGAGCTCGGCCACGAGCGGTTCACCGTTGTGGGTCACGATCGCGGCGCGCGCGTTGCGTATCGAATGGCGCTAGACCATCCCGACCGCGTCACGCGGGCGGCGTTCTTGAACGTCGTCCCGACTCTTGACCAGTTCGAGCGGATGGGCGACGGTCCGTCGCTGGGCTACTGGCCCTGGTTCCTGCTCGCCCAGCCGGCGCCATTCCCCGAGCGCGTGCTGGAGGCGGCGGGCGCCGCGCTGCTCGACCACGCCTTCTCGACCTGGGCGAGCGATCCCGACGCAATCCCGCGCGACAGCCGCGCCGCCTACCTCGAAGCGCTGACGCCTTCGACGATCGCCGCGATCTGCGGCGACTTCCGCGCCAGCTTCCACGTCGACCGCGAGCACGAAGCCGCCGACCGAGCCGCCGGCCGGCGCATCGAGGCGCCGGTGCTGGTGATCACCGGCGCCGACGAGACCCAGCTCGCCGACGCGCCGGACGTCTGGCACTCGTGGGCCATCGACGTGACCGCCGGGCGGACGCCCGGCGGTCACTTCATCCCCGAGGAGGCGCCGGCGGAGCTGACCGAGGCTCTCGGCGCCTTCCTCGCGGGTTAGACCAGGCCCAGCTCCCGCACGGCGTCGCGCTCCTCCTTGAGCTCGGCGACGGTGGCGTCGATCTTGCCCTGCGCGAAGTCGCCGACCTCGAGGCCCTCCTCGATCTCGTAGGACCCGCCGGTCACGCGGACCGGGAAGCTCGACACCACGCCTTCCTCGACGCCGTAGGCCCCGCGCGAGAAGACCGCCATCGAGCGCAGCCCGTCGGCGCCCAGCGCCCAGTCGTGAACGTGGTCGATCGCCGCGTTCGCCGCGCTCGCCGCCGAGGACGCGCCCCGCACGTCGATGATCTCGGCGCCGCGCTTGCCGACGCGCGGGATGTACTCGTTCTCGTACCAGTCCATGTCGACCTTGTCGACGGCGCGCTCGCCGTTGACCTTGGCGTTGAACAGGTCGGGGAACATCGTCGGCGAGTGGTTGCCCCAGACGACGAGGTCCTGGACGTCCTCCACCCCGACGCCGACCTTGTCGGCCAGCTGCGCCACGGCGCGGTTCTCGTCGAGCCGCGTCATCGCGCTGAAGCGCTCGGCGGGGATGTCGGGCGCGTTGCTGAGCGCGATCAGCGCGTTGGTGTTGGCCGGGTTGCCGACCACGAGCACGCGCAGGTCGTCGGCGGCGCCGGCGTTGAGCGCCTCGCCCTGCGGCTTGAAGATCTGCCCGTTGGCCTCGAGCAGGTCCGCGCGCTCCATCCCCTTCGTGCGCGGCCGCGCGCCCACGAGCAGCGCGACCTGGACGCCGTCGAACGCCTTGACCGGGTCGTCGTAGATCTCGGTCGAGGCGAGCAGCGGGAAGGCGCAGTCCTGGAGCTCGAGCGCGGTGCCCTCGGCGGCGCGCACGGCGTCCGGGATCTCGAGCAGTCGCAGGTCGATCTTCTCGTCCGGCCCCAGCAGCTGGCCACTGGCGATCCGGAACAGCAGCGCGTAGCCGATCTGGCCGGCCGCGCCGGTTACGGTGACGGTCGTAGGCATTTAGGCGTTCATCTCCTCGATAACAGCGTCGGCGAATTCGCTCGTACCCACGGCTGAGGGGTCGTCACGCGTGGGCTTGAGGTCGTAGGTGACCTTGTCGCCCTTGCGAATGGTCTCCGCGATGCCTCTCTCCATGCGCTCGGCGGCCTCGGTCTCGCCGAGGTGACGCAACATCAGCACGCCGGACAGCAGCAGCGCGGTCGGGTTGACGCGGTTCTGGCCCTTGTACTTGGGCGCCGAGCCGTGGGTGGCCTCGAAGATCGCCCCGGTCGAGCCGATGTTGGCGCCGGGCGCGAGCCCGAGCCCGCCGATCATCCCGGCCGCGAGGTCCGAGACGATGTCGCCGTAGAGGTTCGGCAGCACGACCACGTCGTACTCCTCGGGCCGCGAGACGAGCTGGTTGCAGAGGTTGTCGATGATGCGGTCCTCGAACTCGATCTCGGGATGGCGCTCGGCCACCTCGCGGGCGACCTCGAGGAACAGCCCGTCGGAGAACTTCATGATGTTGGCCTTGTGGGCGGCGGTGACCTTCTTGCGCCCGTTGTCCTTGGCGTACTGGAAGGCCGACTCGACGATCCGCTCCGAGCCGAACACCGAGATCGGCTTGATCGAGATGCCGCACTCGTCGCGCGTCGGCGAGTCGAGCTCGTCGGCGAGGAACGTGCGCAGCTTCTCGACCTCGGCCGAGCCCTTCTCGAACTCGATGCCGGCGTACAGGTCCTCGGTGTTCTCGCGGACGATCACTATGTCGGTCTCGGGGAAGCGCGTGCGCACTCCCTCGTAGGCCTTACAGGGACGGATGCAGCAGTAGAGGTCGAACTCCTTGCGCAGCGCCACGTTGATCGAGCGGTGGCCGGAGCCGACCGGAGTGGTCGTCGGGCCCTTGATGGCGAGGCCGCGCTCGCGGATCGAATCGAGCGTGCGGTCGGGCAGCGGGTTGCCCTCCTCCTCGTAGACGTCGATCCCCGCGTCCTGGAAGTCCCACTCGAACTCGACGCCCGTGGCCTCGAGTACTCGCCGCGTCGCCTCCGCGAGCTCCGGCCCAGTGCCGTCGCCCGGGATGAAGGTGACTCGATGTGTCAAGACTGTCCTCTCTATCGATTGGAGCGCGCCATTGTGCCAAGGGTCGTTCGACATGCGCCACCCGGATGTGTAACCATTTGGTTTCATGAGCACTCCAGACCGCATAGAACGCGAAGTCCTCA
Source organism: Thermoleophilaceae bacterium (assembly GCA_052038485.1). GTDB lineage: Bacteria > Actinomycetota > Thermoleophilia > Solirubrobacterales > Thermoleophilaceae > JACVRW01. The sequence continues at coordinate 9,251 of JBQGCL010000212.1, forward strand.
TCGAAGCCCCGATCGAACGGGTCTGGGCGCTGATCACCGAGGCGGATCACTTCGGCAGCTGGTTCTCCGACGCCGGCGCCGAGATCGAGCTCCGTCCCGGGGGCGCCATGAGGCTCAGCTGGGAGGAGCACGGGACCGTGCTCGCCCGCGTGGAGCGGGTCGAGCCGCCGAACCTGTTCGCGTACCGCTGGGCCAACGGCCCCGACGTCGAGCCGGCCGAGGGCCACTCCACGCTGGTCGAGTTCACGCTCGCGCCCGCGGAGGGCGGCACACGCGTCCGCGTCGTCGAGACCGGGTTCGCGACCCTCGACACGACCGACGCCGAGCGCCGCCGCCAGCTCGACGACAACACCGAGGGCTGGGGCATCGAGCTCGGACACCTGGCCGAGCACGCCGAGCGAGCCGCGGCCTAGGTGCCTGAGCACGTCGCCCTGTTCGCCGCGCTCGGCGACCCGACGCGCCGCCAGGTGCTCGACCTGCTGGCGGCGTGCGGCGAGGCGACCGCCACGACGATCGCCGCCCAGCTCCCCGTCACCCGCCCGGCCGTGGTGAAGCACCTGGGGATCCTCGACCGGGCCGGCCTGCTGGACGAGCGCCGCCAGGGCCGCGAGGTGCTGTTCTCGGTGAGGCCGCAGCCGCTCGAGTCGGCCTCGCGCTGGCTCGCGGACGTCGCCTCCGCGTGGGACCAGCGCCTGGCCGCCCTGAAGCGGCTGGCGGAGGACGGCTAGGCCGGGACGGGCTCTTGCTGCTGCTGGTGCGCCACGAAGTCGCGAGACCGCACCAGCGCGAACGAGAGCACGCCGCCGACGAAGGCCACCACCGCGGCGACCACCAGGATCTCGTTGAACGCATCTATGAACGCGCTTTGCGCGATCGCGGTGTGCACCTGCCCGGACACGACCGCCTCGGCGAGCCGGTGACTCCCCAGCTTGTCGGCGACGCTCGCCTGGAAGATGGCCCCGAGAGCCGCGATGCCGGTCGCGATGCCCACCTGGCGGAACGTGCCGTTGATGCCTGACGCCGCTCCGCTGCGACGCGGCTCGACCACTCCGACCGCCGTGGTGGCAAGCGCCGGGTTGGTGCACCCGATCCCGATCCCGCCGACGATGAAGCCGGGCAGCAGCGTCGTCCAGTCGTCGCCCGGCTCGATTCCGCTCATCAGCAGCAGTCCGGCGGACACGAGGATCAGCCCCGCCCCCATGAACGCGCGTACGGGCAATCGCTCGGCCAGCTTGCCGGCGATCGGCGACACGATGAACGAGAGCACCGAGATCGGCAGGAAGCGCAGGCCGGCCTCGAGCGGCGTGTAGCCCAGGATGCTCTGTATGTAGATCACGAGGTAGAGGAACATCGCGAACAGCGTCGCGTGCAGGGAGAAGGCGCCGATCTGCGCCCCGGTGAAGGCGGGGATCCGGAACAGGGTCAGGTCCAGCATCGGCGTCGATACGCGCAGCTCGGTCGCCACGAACGCCGCCAGCAGCAGCACGCTGGCCGCCAGCAGCGCGACGATCGTGGCGCTGCCCCAGCCCTCGTCGTTGCCGCGGATCAGCGCCAGCACGAGGCAGAACAGCGCGCCGCTGAACGCGACCAGCCCGACCCAGTCGATGCGCGCGCTCGTGTCTCGCTCGCCCTCGGGCACGCGCGCCAGCGTCATCGCGGCCGTCAGCAGGCCGACGGGCACGTTGACGAAGAAGATCCACTCCCAGCCCAGGTGCTCGGTGATCACGCCGCCGACCAGCGGCCCGACCGCGACGGCGAACCCGGTCGTGGCGCCCCACAGGCCGATCGCCGTGCCGCGCTCGCGGGGCGCGAACTCCTGCGCGATCAGTGCCAGCGCCGTGGCGAACATCATCGCCCCGCCCAGCCCCTGCACGCCGCGGGCGATATTCAGCATCGTCGGGGCGTCCGAGAGCCCGCAGACGAGCGAGGAGGCGACGAACACGAACAGGCCGGTCACGAACACGAGCCGCCGGCCGACCAGGTCGGCGAGCGAGCCCGAGGCCAGCAGCAGCGTCGCCAGACCCAGCGCGTAGGCGTCCACGACCCACTGCATGTCCGTGAACGAGGCGCCCAGCTCGGTGCGGATGTCCGGCAGCGCGACGTTCACGACCGTCACGTCGAGCAACAGCATGAAGGTCGCCAGACAGGCGGCCAGGAGCGTCCACCACTTACGAGCCATAAGCCCAGCGTTTCCTGAACGGCCGCTCGCTACGCCTACCATCCCTCTCAGTGTTCGGAGGGAACTCCATCCAGTTGGGCCGGATCTTCGGAATCAGGATCGGCGTCGACATCAGCTGGTTCTTCGTCCTGTTCCTGTTCATCTGGTCCCTGTCGGGCTGGTACCAGGACCTGTTCCCCGGCGACGACACGAAGGCCTTCACGCTCGCCGTCATCTCGTCGCTGCTGTTCTTCCTGTCGATCCTGCTGCACGAGCTCGGCCACGCGGCCATCGCGGTCCGCAACGGGATCCCGATCCTCGGCATCGACCTGTGGATGTTCGGCGGCGTCGCCAAGCTGGGCCGCGACACGGACTCGCCGGGCGTGGAGTTCCGCGTGGCGATCGCCGGGCCGCTCGTCACGCTCGTGATCTGGGCGGTCTGCTTCGGCGCCGCCTCGATGCTGTCCAGCTCGGGCTCGGTCTTCGACGCCAGCCGCTTCGAGATCGGCAACTTCAGCGAGACGGTGGCGGTGCTCGGCTACCTGAGCACGGTCAACTTCTTCGTGCTGATCTTCAACCTGATCCCCGGCTTCCCGCTCGACGGCGGCCGAATCGCCCGCGCGATCGCGTGGAAGATCACCGGCGACCGCAATCGTGCCACCCGCTTCGCAGCCCGGCTGGGGCGCGTCGCCGGCTGGGGCATGGTCGGCTTCGGGATCCTGTCCGTCGCCGACGTCATCCCCTGGGGCTCGATCACCGGGATCTGGTTCATCTTCATCGGCTTCTTCCTCGCATCCGCCGCCCGCTCGGCGGAAGCGCAGGCCGAGTTCTCGGACCGGATCGACCACCTGCGCGTGTCCGACGTGATGGACAGCGAGCCGGTCGCGATCCCCGAGGCGCTGCCGCTCGACCGCGCCGACGGCGAGTACTTCCTGCGCTACGGCTGGGCCTGGTTCCCGGTCGTCGACGAGGCCGGGCACCTGGTGGGCGTGGTCTCGCGCGAGGCCGTGAGCAGCGTCCCCGAGGCGGCGCGCGCCGGGCGTCCGATCGCCTCGGTGATGGCCCGCGACGACGGCGGCGACGGTTTGCGCGCCCAGCTCGAGGACCCGCTCGAGGCGCTGCTCGCACACGAGGGCCTCGGCCGCCTGGGAGCGGTGATGGCGGTCGACGGAGACGGCGTGCTGCGCGGCATCGTGACGGTGGACGCGGTCCGGCGCGCGCTGCGCGGGGCGCTTCCGGCGTGACCTCGTGAATAGAATCGCCACCGCCTCATGCCGAAGCACGACGTACTGGTAATCGGAGCCGGCCTCGCCGGCCAGCGCGCCGCCCTCGCCGCGGCCGAGCACGGTGCATCGGTCGGGATCATCTCCAAGGTCCACCCCGTGCGCTCGCACTCGAACGCCGCCCAGGGCGGCATCAACGCGGCGCTGAACCCGGAGGACTCCTGGGAGTCGCACGCCTTCGACACGATCAAGGGCTCCGACTACCTGGGCGACCAGGACGCGATCGAGGTCATGTGCCGCGAGGCACCCGGCGAGCTGCTCGACCTCGAGCACCTGGGCGTCACGTTCCACCGCAACGAGGAGGGCCGGCTCGGCACGCGCGCTTTCGGCGGCGCCTCGGCCGCGCGCACCTACTACGTGGCCGACATCACCGGCCAGGCGATCCTGCACGTGCTCTACGAGCAGCTCATGAAGTTCGACGAGGTGTACCGCTACGAGGAGTGGTTCACCACGGCGCTCGTGCAGGACGAGGACGGCCGCATCGCCGGCGCGATCACGCGCAACATCCGCGACGGCGCGATGGAGCTGTTCTCCGCCAAGGCCGTGATCCTCGCCACCGGCGGCAACGGCCAGCTCTACAACCCGACCACGAATGCCTTGATCTGCACCGGGGACGGGATCGCCATGGCCTACCGGATCGGCGCCCCGCTGATGGACATGGAGATGATCCAGTACCACCCGACCACGCTGGCCGGGCTGGGGCTGCTGATCACCGAGGGCGCGCGCGGCGAGGGCGCCCACCTCTACAACGCGCAGGGCGAGCGGTTCATGGAGAAGTACGCGCCCAACAAGATGGAGCTGGCCTCGCGCGACGTCGTCTCGCGCGCCGAGCAGACGGAGATCAACGAGGGCCGCGGCTTCCCGGATGGCACGGTCGCGCTCGACATCACGGTCGTGCCGCGCAAGCGCATCCACGAGGCGCTGCGCGAGATCGTCAACGTCGGCCGCGACTTCGCCGGCGTGGACATCACGCGCGAGCCGATCCACATCAAGCCCGGCAACCACTACACGATGGGCGGGATCAGGACCGACGTCGACGGGCTCACCTCGATCCCCGGCCTCTACGCGGCCGGCGAATGCGCCTGCGTCTCGGTGCACGGCGGCAACCGGCTCGGCGCCAACTCGCTGCTCGACACGCTCGTGTTCGGCCGCCGCTCGGGCAAGCACGCCGCGCAGGCGGTCCACGGGCTGCCGATCCAGGACCCCGACCTCGCCCAGCTCAAGGACGAGCAGCGCCGGATCGACGCGATCGTCGGGCGCGACGGCAACGGCCGCCGCGTCAGCGAGATCAAGGCCGAGCTGGGCGAGGCGATGGACAAGTACGTGGCCGTGTTCCGCGACGACGCCGGGCTCAACACCGCGCTCGAGATCGTGCGGAGGCTCAAGCAGGAGGCCACCGACGTCGGCATCGACGACAAGGGAAGCGTCTTCAACCAGGACGTGCTGGGCGCGCTCGAGCTTCAGTTCATGCTCGACAACGCCGAGGCGATCGTTGTCTCCGCGATCGAGCGCAAGGAGAGCCGGGGCGCGCAGTACCGGACCGACTTCCCGGAGCGCAACGACGAGGAGTGGCTCAAGCACATCAACGTCTCGCCCAACGGCAGCGAGCCAGAGATCTCCTACTCGGAGGTCACGATGACCCAGTGGGAGCCGCAGGAAAGGACGTATTGACCGAGTTCGCGCTGAAGATCCGCCGCTTCGACCCCGAGTCGGGTGAGCCCGCCTACTGGGCCGACTACGACGTCGACCTGCCGCCGGAGCGCTCCGTGCTCGACGGCATCCTCCAGGTCAAGGACCGCGAGGATGCGTCGCTGGCGATCCGCTGCTCCTGCCGCGCGGCGATCTGCGGCTCGTGCGGGGTGAAGATCAACGGTCAGTCGGCGCTGGCCTGCAACACGCGCATCGGCGAGGCCGCCGAGCGGGCCCGCAACGGCGCGATCACGGTCGAGCCGATGGGCAACATGCCGGTGCTGAAGGACCTGGTCACCGACATGGAGGCGGTGCACTGGAAGAAGATCCGGCGCGTCGTGCCCTGGCTGCTGCCGGCCGAGGACCCGCCCGAAGGTCAGGAGTACATCGTCCCGCCCGAGTCGATGCTCGACGTGACGCAGACGATGGCGTGCATCCAGTGTGGCGCGTGCGTGTCCGCCTGCCTGTCGATGGAGGTCGACCCGGACTTCATCGGCCCGGCCGCGCTCGCCAAGGCATACCGGTTCGTCGGCGACCCGCGCGACGGCGAGGCCGAGTCGCGCCTGAAAGACCTCGCCGAGGATCCGCACGGCATCTACGACTGCACCCACTGCTTCGCATGCGTCGAGGTCTGCCCGAAGGACGTGGCGCCGATGAACCAGATCATGCGGCTGCGCCGGCGCGCCACCAACGACTTCGGGATCAAGGACTCCAACAACGGCTACGGCCACGAGAAGGCGTTCACCAACATCATCGAGAAGTGGGGCACGCTGTTCGAGGCCCAGCTGCTGCCGCGCTCCTTCGGCGACGGCTCGCTGATCAAGGGTCAGCTGCGGCCGTCCGGAGCGAAGCAGCTGACCGAGAGCCTGCCGACCGTGATCAGCGGACTGCGGTCCGGCAAGGTGAGCCCCATGAAGGCGCTCCACCACCCGAAGCTGCCCGACCAGAAGCAGGTGCGCCGCATCATCAAGGAGATCGAGTCCAAGGACGAGCGGCTCGAGCTCAACCTCTACATCGTCGGCGAGCAGGGCGAGGAAATCGAATGAAGCTGGCTTACTGGCCCGGGTGCGTGTCCCGGGGATTCACCCCGGAGCTGCACGGATCGGTGGCGAAGGTCGCACCGCTGCTCGACCTCGAGCTGGTCGAGCTGGACCGCGCCAACTGCTGCGGCGCGGGCGTGATCGCCGAGCACAACCAGGAGCTCGTCGACACCCTGAACGCGCGCACGTTCGCGATGGCGCAGGACGTGCAGGGCGCCGCGGGCATGATGAACATCTGCTCGACCTGCCAGGGCGCGCAGTCGGAGTGCCAGGAGCGCCTGGACGCGTCGTCCTCGTACCGCGCCGAGGTGAACTCGCACCTCGCTCCGGACGGGCTCTCCTACCAGGCCGGCGACAGCTGGTGGAACAAGAACTTCCTCTGGATCCTGGTCGAGGAGATCGGCCTGGACAATCTGCGCTCGCGCGTGAAGCGCCCGCTCGAGGGGCTGCGGATCGCGCCGTTCTACGGCTGCTACATCGTCCGCCCGACCAAGCGGCTCGGCTTCGACGACTATCCCGAGCGCGACCAGTACCTCAACCAGGTGATCGAGACGCTCGGCGCCGAGCCGGTCGAGTACGCGGGGGCGCGCAAGTGCTGCGGGTTCCCGGTGATCACGATGAACCGGACCACGTCGCTGCGCCAGGCTGGACGACACGTGGCCGACGCGATCGACGCCGGGGCCGACTGCCTGGTCACGCCGTGCCCGCTCTGCCACCTCAACCTGGACCTGCAGCAGCCGGCCGCGGCCTCGTTCGTCGAGCGCGACCTCAACCTGCCTGTTCTACACCTCCCGCAGATGGTCGGGTTGGCCCTCGGCCTGGAGCCCAAGGAGCTCGGAATGGGCAAGCACGTGGTCTCGACGGGCGATGTGGTGCGCAAGGTCCAGGAGTTGGCGACCGCCTAACGCTCTCGCCGCACTCGCGCCGGCCCGGGTGGCAGCGCCGTGTGCGCCCTGAAAACGAGAAGCCGACCAGCTGGTCGGCTCTCGCGTGGGACGTACCCCAATCCGCCCCGGGGAAAGTCTGAATTTCCCTGCAAGTGAAGACTTCCGGTCCGCGCGCGATCCGTCGCCACCCCTTCCGTGTGATCTTCGGGTGAGCCCGGGGGAGGACGGCGGAGTAACCCTGGGGTGATGCATTTGTCACCCCTATCCCCCGCCTCGATGTACGCTCGAATCCATGCCCACCGTGGTGGCGACAGCGTTCGAGGACCTCGTGTCCATCGGGCTGAGGGTGCTGATCTCCGAGGATCCGAACCTCGAGCTGGTCGCTGCCGGCGTGGCGATGGAGGGGGTGGAGCTGACGATCGAGCGGTTCCGGCCCGACGTGGTGCTGCTCAACTTCGGCACGCTCGGGAGCCCGGGGCGGGTGCTTCAGCTGCACCGCGCCCACCCGGAGACGCGGATCGTCGTGCTGGCCAACAAGCCGACCGCAACCGAGTGCAACCAGATGCTCTCGTTCGGGGCGACCGCATGCCTGTCCAAGGAGACGGAGGCGCGCGACATCGTCAACGCCATCCATCTCGCCTCACGCGGCATGCACCTGCTGCCGCGCTCGGCCGCGGTCGGCGGGGTGCTGGGGGCGGGCATCCAGGGCGCCGAGCTGCTCACGCCGCGCGAAGCCGAGGTGCTCGAGCTTCTCCGGGACGGCGCCCGCAACGCCGAGATCGCGCACGAGCTGTCGATCGGGATCGAGACCGTGCGGACGCACGCGCGGCACATCTACCGCAAGCTCGGGATCGGCTCTCGGCGCGAGCTGACCCGCCTGGCCCGCCAGGACCCGATCGTGGTCGACGAGGAGCGCCGGCCGCTCAGTACCTAGGCGCGCGTCGCGCGCAGCAGGCCGCGTACGTGCAGCAGCTCGGCGATCTGGACCGCGTTGGTCGCGGCGCCCTTGCGCAGGTTGTTGCCCACGATCCAGAGGTTCAGGCAGCGCTCGTGGGACGGGTCGCGGCGGATGCGGCCGACCAGCACGTCGTCGCGGCCGGCGGCGTCGAGGGCGGTCGGGTAGAGGCCGTTGGCGGGGTCGTCGATCACCGTCACCCCGGGTGAGCGGCTGAGCAGCTCGCGGCACTCCTCCGGCGACAGCGGGTCGCGCGTCTGCACGTTGGCCGACACCGAGTGCCCGGTGAACACGGGCACGCGCGCGCAGGTTGCGGACACGCCGATGTCCTCGCGGCCGAGGATCTTGCTCGTCTCGCGCATGCACTTGCGCTCCTCGGTCGTGTAGTCGTCGCCGTCCTTGAAGGTCTCGACCTGGGGCAGCACGTTGAACGCGATCTGGTGCGGGTAGACGCTCGGGGCCGGCAGCTCCTGTGCCTCGATCACCGCCTCGGCCTGCTGGTGCAGCTCCTCGACCGCGCGCTGGCCGGTGCCCGAGACGGCCTGGTAGCTCGACATCACCACGCGCTCGATGCCGGCGGCCTGCAGGATCGGGCCGAGCGCCATGACCGTCTGCATCGTCGTGCAGTTCGGGTTGGCGACGATGCCACGGTGGCCGTCGAGCGCGTCCGGGTTCACCTCGGAGACGACCAGCGGCACGTCCTCGTGCATGCGCCATTGGGACGAGTTGTCGATCACCACCGCGCCGGCGTCGGCGAACTTCGGCGCCCACTCGGAGCTGATCGTCGAGCCCGCCGAGAAGAGCGCCAGGTCGAAGCCCTGGACCGAGTCGTCGGAGAGCGCGACGACGGTCAGGTCGGCGTCGCCTACTTGAGATCGCGCGCTCGCGAGCGCCGCACGCTCGCCATACGCGATCGTGCGCCCCGCCGAGCGCTCGGAGGCGAACGGCACGACCTCGTCGGCCGGAAAGTCGCGTTCGCGCATGACGCCGAGGATCGTGGAGCCCACGGCCCCGGTCGCTCCGACTACCGCGACCCTCACGAGGTGACCTTGGGACGGTGGTCGCCGGACGGGTCCTCGGGGAGGACCGAGTCGGCGCCCAGCTCGAAGGCCGTGTGCAGCTCGCGCACGGCCGTCTCGACGTGCTCCTCGCGCACGACGCAGGAGATCTTGATCGGGGAGGTGGAGATCATCTCGATGTTCACGCCCGCGTTGGCGATCGCCTCGAACGTCTTGTGCGCGACGCCCGGGTGACTCTTCATTCCAGCTCCGACCACGGACACCTTGCCCATGTGCTCGTCGGTCTGGATCGCGGCGAAGCCGAGCTCCTCCTTGAGCGGCTCGAGCGCCTCGCGGGCGATCGTCAGGTCGTCGCGCGGGACCGTGAACGACATGTCGGCGAGGTGGCCCTCGCTGGCCGGCTCGTTCTGGATGATCATGTCGACGTTGACGTTGGCCTGGGCCAGCGCGCCGAGCACGGCGGCGGCGATGCCGGGGCGGTCGGGCAGTCCGAGCAGGGTGATGCGCGCCTCCGAAGTGGAGTGCGTCACGGCCGTCACGAGTGGTCGCTCCATCGTCACTTCCTCGTCCTGGATCACGGTACCGGTTCCCTCGTCGAAGCTGGATCGACAGTGGATCGTGACCCCGTGGTTGCGGGCGTACTCGACGCTGCGCAGCTGGAGCACGCCGGCCCCGGAGGCGGCCATCTCGAGCATCTCCTCGAACGTGAGCACCGGCAGCTTGCGCGCCTCGGGGACGATGCGCGGGTCGGCGCTGAAGACGCCCGCGACGTCGGTGAAGATCTCGCAGACCTGGGCGCCGAGCGCGGCGGCGAGCGCAACCGCGGTGGTGTCCGACCCGCCGCGGCCAAGCGTGGTCACGTCGAGCGAGCCCTGCGACACGCCCTGGAAACCCGCCACGAGGACGACCTTGCCGCCGTCGAGGGCCTGGCGGATGCGATCGGCCTTGACCTCGATGATCTTCGCCTTGGTGTGGCCGCTGTCGGTCACGATGCCGGCCTGAGAGCCGGTCAGGCTGATCGCCTCGAAGCCGAGATCGTTGATCACCATGGCGGCGAGCGCGCAGGTCACGCGCTCCCCGGTGGACAGCAACATGTCCATCTCGCGCGGGTGCGGGCGGTTGGAGACCTCGTGGGCGAGCCCGACCAGCTCGTCGGTGTGCTTGCCGCGAGCGGACAGCACGGCGACGACGTGGTTGCCCTGACGCGCCCGCTCCACGATGCGGTTGGCGGCGCGGGTGATGCGCTCGGCATCGGCCACCGAGGTCCCGCCGAACTTCATGACGACCGTCTCCGGCATGACGGCGAAAGATAGAGCGCTCGCTCTACGCTCCGCGCGTGCCGTCCCGCCTCGCCGTGCTCCTGCTCGTCCTCCTCGCGGTGGCATCGGCCGCCGTTGGCGCGACGCTCGGCGCTCGCGAGGGCGACGACGGCGGGCGGGCGAGCGTGCCGGAGCGCGCCGGGCGGCCGCTCGAGCGATCGTCGTTCCTGGCGCGGATCGTCCCGCCGCTGCACCGCGCCGAGCGAGTCGAGGGGCCGGCGACGCCGCGCAGCGTCGCGGACCTCGTGCGACGGCTGCCGCTCGAGCGCAAGGTCGCCCAGCTGTTCCTGGTCGGCTTCCGGGGGACCGATGCGGACGCCGAGATCTTCAGGCGGCTGCGGCGACTGGACCTCGGCGGGCTCGTGCTCGCGCGCGAGAACTTCCTCGACCTCACGCAGCTCGGAGCGCTGGCCGGCGAGGCGCGCAGGGTCGCTGTCGAGCGCGGCCACGTCGTGCCGTGGGTGCTGGCCGCTCAGGACGGCGCCGAGTTCAACGGGCTACCCGGCCTGCCACCGGCGAGCGCGCCAGCCGACCTCGGCTCGGCGGACGAGGCGGCTGCCGAGGCGGCCGAGACCGCCGTCACCCTGCGCGGGCTGAACCTGAACGGCGTGCTCGACCCGGTGGTGGACGTGGGCCTGGAGTCGGGATCCGTGCTCAGCGGGCGCGTGTACTCCGACGATCCCGAGGAGGTGGCGGGCTACGCCGACGCGGTCGTCCACGCTTACCGCGACGGGCACCTGTTCGGAGCCGCGAAGCACTTCCCGGGGCTGGGCGCGGCCGACCAGTCGACCGAGCTGGGGCCGGCCGCTGTCGGACTCGACCTGGCCCAGCTGCGCGAGCGCGACCTGATCCCCTTCCGCGCGGCGATCGCGGCAGGCGTGCCGGCGGTGACGCTGTCCCACGCGCTCTACCCGATCAACGACTTCACGGCCCCGGCGTCGCTGAGCGGGGCGATCGCGACCGACCTGCTGCGCCGCAAGCTCGGCTTCGCCGGCGTCGCGATCGCGGACGACCTGGCCGACCCGGCGATCACCTCGTCGTACTCGGTGCCCGACGCGGCGGTGAAGGCAATCCAGGCTGGCGCCGACATGGTCTTCATCTCAGGCTCTGAGGGCGAACAGCAATCGGCCTACGCGGCCGTGCTGCGCGCCGTGCAGGCCGGGAGGCTGCCGCGACGGCGGGTCAACGAGGCGCTGGGGCGCGTGCTAGAGGCGAAGCGGGACTACGGCCTGATCCGCTGAGCGGTTCGCGCCGCGAGGCGAACGACGGCAATCAAGGGGTCCGAACGCGCTCCACGCTCACGAGGTTGTCATTGGCCCCCTATAGCGGGGTTAAGTGCAACCTCGTGGTTTAGAGCGCTTCGACTTCCACCCGGTTGTCGTTGAAGGTCGGGGCGTTGCCCAGCTCGGTCAGGGCTTGGGAGGTCGTTGCCTGGCCGCTTCGGCCCTCGGGGTAGTCCCTGTTCCACCAGCCCATCGGGGCTACCAGGACGCCGGGGCGGGCGTCGTCGGAGACGCGGGCGGCGCATGAGAACGAGCCGCGCTCGTTGAACACCCTCACCTGGCTGCCGTCGTCCACGCCCCGGGCGGCGGCGTCGGTCGGGTTGAGGACCACCTCCGGCGCCGGCTGCGCCGCGTGCTGGCGGCGCTGGTTCGCGAACGTCGAGTTGAGGAACAGGTGCGTCTTCGGCGTGATCATCGCCAGCGGGAAGCGCTCGGCCAGCGACTCGTCCGCCACCTCTGCCGGCGGCAGGTAGTCGGCGTGCAGCGAGACGCGGCCGGTCTCGGTGCCGAACCCGCCCTCCGCGTGCGGCACTGGACCCTGGCCGAGATCGACCTTCTGCCACCCGCGCGTGCGCAGCGGGCCCTCGTCGAACCCGGCGAGCAACGCATCGACCAGCTCCTGGTCGCTGTCGTTGAACGCCGGGTCGGTGAGGCCGAGCTTGGAAGCCAGCATCCGGAACGTCTCGGTGTTGGGTCGAGCCTCCCCGCGCGGCTCGATCGCCGGCTCGTTCCAGGTCAGGTAGTGGTGGCCCCACGAGAACAGCACGTCCATGTGCTCGAGCTGCGTCGTCGCCGGCAGCACCACGTCCGCCAGCGCCGCGGTGTCCGTCATGAACTGCTCGAGCACCACCACGAACAGGTCGTCGCGCCGCAGCCCCTCGAGCACCCGCTCCTGGTCGGGCGCGATCGCGGCCGGGTTCGAGTTCCAGCAGACGAACGCCTTGATCGGCGGGTCCAGCGCCGGATCGGTCAGCGCCTGACCCAGCTGCGACATGTTGATCGTGCGCACCGGTCCCGGCCGCAGGTCCTCGCGCTGGAGCGGGTACTCGGTCACCGCCGCAGCCGTCGCAAGGGGGATGTAGGAGCAGCCGCCGCCACGGTCGCGCCAGGCGCCGGTCAGGGCAGGCAGCGACGCGATCGTCGAGTAGGCCACCGGCGCGCCCATGTGGCGCTGCGCCCCCACCCCGAGCCGCAGCAGGGCGGGACGCGTGGAGGCGAAAGCGCAACCGACGCGCCGGATGTCGTCCGCGGGCACCCCGCAGATCGCGGCCGCGTCCTCGACGGTGCCCGAAGCCAGCGAAGCGAGCAGCTCCTCATAGCCCTCCGCATGAGCCCTGCACCACTCCTCGTCCTGCAGGCCGGCGTCGACGATCGCGCGCATCATCCCGATCGCCAAAGCGGCGTCGGTGCCGGGCAGCGGCCGCAGGTGCTCGTCGGCGACCCGCGCCGTCCGGCTGCGGAACGGATCGACGACGACGATGTGCGCACCCGCCGCGCGGGCATCCAACAGCTTGCGCCACAGGTGCGGCGCCGTCGACATCGGGTTCCAGCCCCAGACGATCACGTAGCGCGCGTTCGGCCATTCCTCCGGATCGACCTCGGGCGACAGCCCGTGGGTCATCAGGGTGCCGGTGTAGCCGGCGGTCGCGCAGATCGTGCGCTCGAGCGCGGTGGCGCCCAGCGCGTTCATCACGCGAGCGCTCATCACGTCCCCCTGGATCAGCCCCTGCGTGCCCATGTACGAGTACGGCAGGATCGACTCGCCGCCGAACTCGTCGCGGGCGCGCAGCAGACCGTTCGCGACGACGTCGAGCGCCTCGTCCCAGGTCGCCCGCTCGCCGCGCACGAGCGGGTGCAGGACGCGGTCGTCCGAGTACACGCGGTCGAGGTAGTTCGAGACCTTTCCGCACAGGAAGCCGACCGTGATCGGATGGTCCGGGTCGCCGGCGACCTTGACCGCGCGCCCGTCCTCGACGGTCACGTGCATCGCGCAGGTATCGGGGCAGTCGTGCGGGCAGGCCCCGCGAACGAGGCGAACGGCCATGGCGGCAGGCTACAGCGCCTGCCGACCGCGCAGCGCGCGTCCGAGCGTGATCTCGTCGGCGTACTCGAGGTCCGAGCCCACCGGCAGCCCGCTCGCCAGGCGCGTTACCGCGATGTCGGGCGCCCGCTCGCGCAGCGCGTCGGCGAGGTAGAGCGCGGTGGCCTCGCCGGTCGTGGTCGCGTTGGTCGCGATCACCACCTCGCGCACCCCCGCGCCGTTCGACACCCGCCCCAGCAGCTCGCCGATGTGCAGGTCCTCGGGGTCCACGCCGTCGATCGGCGACAGCGCCCCGCCGAGCACGTGGTAGCGGCCCTGGAATTCGCCCGACCGCTCGATCGGGATCACGTCGCTGGGCTGCTCGACCACGCAGATCGTTGCGGTCTCCCGACGCTCGTCCTGGCAGATGCGGCAGGTGGACTCGGTCGCCAGGTTGAAGCAGACCTCGCAGTGGCCGACCGTCTCCTTGACCTCGCGAATCGCGTCGGCCAGCGCCAGCGCCTCCTCGTCGGACACGCTGAGAACGTGGAAGGCGAGCCGCTGCGCGGTGCGCTGGCCGATGCCGGGCAGGCGCGCGAGCTCGGTGATCAGGCGGTTGACGGGCGCTGCGAACAGACGGCTAAGACTAGAACCCGGGTAGGCCGAGTCCGCCGAGCCCGCCCGGGCCGGCCAGGCCGCCGGTCGCGGCGTTGAGCTTGTTGGCGGCCAGCTCCTGCGCGGCGCGCACGCCCTCGTTGACGGCGGCCAGGACCATGTCCTGGAGCAGCTCGACGTCGTCGGGGTCGACCGCCTCCGGGTCGATGCGGACCTCGCGCAGCTCGAGGTCGCCGCTGACCTTGACGGTGACCATCCCGCCGCCCGCGCTGGCCTCCACGACCTCGTTCTTGAGCTCCTCCTGGGCCTTGACCATGTCTGCCTGCATCTTCTGGACCTGCTTCAGCATGGCGTTCATGTTGGGCTGGCCGGCCATCGCCTAGCTCTCCTCTTCGTCGAAGACTTCCTCGGCGGCGAACTCCGCCCGCAGCCGCTCGATCAGCTCCTCCTCGCCGAGCAGCTCGGGCGCCGCGGGCAGGGCGTCCTCACGCAGCTCGTAGCCGACCGCCAGCGTATGCCCGGTCAGCCCGCGCAGCGCGCGCTGAACCAGCTCGCGGTTGGCCTCGGCCTTCTTCTTCACGAAGGCCGCGTCGGCCGGGAAGGCCACGGTCACGCGGTCGGCCTCGATCGCCACCGGGCGGCCGGCGCCGAGCGCGGCGCCCAGCATCCCGTTCTCCTCGGTCACGGCCTCGGCGACGGCGGGCCAGATCGTCACCAGCTGCTCAAGCTCGAGCACGCCGACGGCGACCGGATCGGTCTCCGGCCGAGGCTCGGCCGCCACGGCGGCCATGGCCCCGCCCGCGGTCGAGCGCGCCGGTGCCTGCGGCGGCGCGGCCGCGGCCTGCTCGGGTACGGCGGCCGCTGCGCCCTCGCCCAGCCGAGCTTCGAGCTGCTCGATGCGGAACATCAGCGCCTGGAGCGACAGGTCGGCCTGCGGCTGGGTGGCCTTCAGCAGGGCCATCTCCAGCTGGATGCGCGGCTCCGACCCGTCCTTGACCGTCGCGATCGCCGCCGCCAGGAAGTCGATCGCGCGCAGGATCTCGCCCTGCGAGAAGCGCTCGGCCTGGGCCGCCAGGCGGTCCGTGTGCTCGGCCGTGACAGAGAACGAGTCGGGCACCTCGCCCAGCGTCTGGACGACGAACAGGTGGCGCAGGTGCGCCGACAGGTCGCGCATGAACTGGGTGAAGTCGCGGCCCGAGTCGGACAGCCGCTGCACCGCCAGCAGCGCGGCGCGCGGGTCGCGTTCGGCGAGCGCGTCGGAAGTGTCGAGCACGAGCTCGGCGTCGGCGACGCCGAGGATGTCGCGCACGTCGTCCAGGTCGACCTTGCTGCCGCCGTAGGTGACGAGCTGCTCGAGCGTGCCGAGCGCGTCGCGGAAGCTGCCGGTGGCTGAGCGCGCGAGCATGCCGACCGCGGGCTCGGGCAGCTCGATCCCCTCACCGGAGGCCACGCGGCGCAGCACGCCGGCGATCTGCTCGAGCGAGGGACGCTGGAAGTCGAAGCGGTGGCAGCGATCCACGATCGTGGCCGGCACCTTGTGCGCCTCGGTGGTGGCGAGCACGAAGACCACGTGAGAGGGCGGCTCCTCGAGCGTCTTCAGGAACGCGTTCCAGGCCGCCGTCGACAGCATGTGCGCCTCGTCGAGGATGTAGATGCGGCGCCCGCCCTGCATCGGCGCCAGCGCCACGTTCTCGCGCAGCTCGCGGATGTCGTCGACCGAGTTGTTCGAGGCGGCGTCCATCTCGACCACGTCGAGCGACGTGCCCGCCAGGATCGCCTTGGCGGCCGGATCCTCGGGATCGAAGTCGGCGCGCGGGCCCCCGCTCGCGTTGAGCGCGCAGGCGAGCAGCTTGGCCATCGAGGTCTTGCCGGTGCCGCGCGAGCCGACGAACAGGTAGGCGTGGTGCACCTTGTCCAGCTCGATCGCGTTGCGCAGCGTGCGCACGATGTGCTCCTGTCCGACCACCTCGTCGAAGGTGCGCGGGCGGTGGCGGCGGTAGAGCGAGAGCATCCGGCGACCCATGCTAGCCGCGGGTCACGTCGACAGGTCGAGCGCCGCCCCCACGATCGTCTCCGCGTCGATCTCGTGGTGCTCGTAGACCTCCGCCAGGTCGCCCGACTGGCCGAAGCGGGTCACGCCCAGCGGCGTCAGCGGGGTGGCGTTGACGGCGGCGAGGAAGGCGAGCGCGTGAGGATCGCCGTCGAGCACGGTCACGATCGGAGCCGCCCGCTCGGCCGGGAAGAGCTCCTCCAAGATCGCGCTGGAGGCCTCCCCGAGGCCCGAGCGGGCGCGTAGGGCGCGGAAGAGGAGGTCTGCGCTGGTGACGCAGATGAGGTCGAAGTCGTCGCCGAGCGTGTCGGCGGCGTCGATGACGTCGGGGAGGACCGCGCCCATCCCGACCAGGATCGCGCGCGGGCGTCCGGGCGCGCGCCGAAGGGCATAGCCGCCGGCGAGAACCTGCTCGCGGGACTGGTCGCCGGCCAGTCCCTGGTCGATCGGCCGCGTGGACAGGCGGAAGTAGGCGCTCTCGCCGTCCGGGCGCCCGAGCCGGCCGAGCGCGTGCAGCAGGGTCCACTCGAGATCGCGCCCGAAGGCGGGCTCCCAGGCCGTGCAGCCGGGCTGGCCGATGCCGATCGACGGCGTGACGATCGACTGGTGGGCGCCGCCCTCGGGCGCCAGCGACACGCCGCTCGGCGTGCCGACCAGGATCGACTGCCCGCCCGCGTACATCCCGAACGACCACGGCTCGAGCGCGCGCCCGACGAACGGGTCGTAGATCGTGCCGATCGGCAGCAGCGGCTGGCCGTAGCGGCTCCAGGTCGCGCCCAGCTCGCCCAGCAGCCCGACCAGGTTGGTCTCGGCGATCCCCAGCTCGAAGTGCCGCCCGGCGGTCGACTCGTGCCAGTGCACGAGCGTCTGGGGGTCGTCCGCGAACCAGTCGCGCCGGTCGCCCACCGACCACACCCCGACCTTGTTCAGCCAGCCGCCCAGATTGGTGGAGCTGGCCACGTCGGGGCTGACCGTGACCACCCGCTCGGCGACGTCGGGGGCCTCGCGCACGAGGTCGGAGAAGAAGCGGCCGAACGCCTGCTGGGTGGACTCCTGGCCGCGGTGGGCGCGGCCGAGCTCGGCGGGCACCAGCGGCGGCGCCACCGGAGCCGGCTCGTCGCGGGAGAGCGCGACCGCCGCGGCGGCGCACAGCTCGCCCTCCGGGCCGGCCGGGTCGAAGGAAGCCCAGGGGTCGTCGGCGTCGGCGTCCAGCGCCTCGGCGAGCTCGATCATCTGGTCGCGCGTGAGCAGCGCCGAGTGGTTCTCCGGGTGGCCCTCGATCGGCAGCGACCAGCCCTTGATCGTGTAGGCGAACACCACCGTGGGCCGGTCGTTGTCGACGGCGCGGTAGGCCTCGATCAGGTTGCCGAGATCGTGGCCGCCGAGGTCGCGCAGCGCGGCGCGCAGCTCGGCGTCGTCGAGCTCGGCGACCAGCTTGGCGAGCTTCCGGCCGCGGCCCGGCAGGCGCCGGCGCAGCTCGTCCGGCTCGGCGCGCAGCAGGCGCTGGTACTCCTCGTTCGGCATGCCGTCGATGCGCTTGCGCAGCTCCGGGCCGCCGGGGCGCTCGAACAGCTCGTCGAGCCGCCGCCCGTACTTCACGTTGATCGTCTGCCAGCCGGCCGCCGCAAACATCTGCTCGAGCCGCCCGTAGGCGATGTCGGGCACCACCCGGTCGAGCGACTGGCGGTTGAGGTCGACCACCCACAGGACCTCGCCCAGCTTGGCCACGCTCGGATCGGCGATCGCCTCCCAGACGGCGCCCTCGTCCAGCTCGGCGTCCCCGACCAGCGCGATCTGGCGGCCCATCGGCGGGGCCTCGAAGCGGTGCGTCTCCAGGTAGCGGCGGGCGAACGCGCCCCAGATCGGGGCGGTGGCGCCGATCCCGACCGACCCGGTCGAGTAGTCGACCGGGTCCGGGTCCTTGGTCCGGCTCGGGTAGCTCTGGAGCCCGCCGAAGGCGCGCAGGGTCTTGAGCGCGTCGCGGTCGAGCCGGCCGAGCAGGTAGTTGATCGCGTGCAGGACAGGCGAGGCGTGCGGCTTGACCGAGACCCGGTCCTCCGCGCGCAGCTCCGCGAACCAGAGCGCGGTCATCAGGCTGACCATCGAGGCGCTCGACGCCTGGTGACCGCCCACCTTCACGCCCGAGCGGTTCTCGCGCACGCGGTTGGCGTGGTGGACGATCGCGGTGGCGAGCCAGAGCACGCGCCGCTCGACGGCCCTCAGCGTGTCGAGGTCAATCGCCGCGAGCGGCGGCGACGGCGGTGTCGTGGTCTTCGAACCACTCAACGGCGGCGATTGTCCCATCCCTCACGGTGAACATGATGAAGATCGGCATCTCGCCGCCGACGCCGCTGGCTGCCCCGCGCATCCGCCAGGCCCCGGTCGCGACGACCCTGTCGCCGAACTCCTCGAGCGTGTCGATCTCCACCTGCAGCGCTTCCCACAGCGACGCCCAGTCGGCGCTGGTCGCCCGGATCTCCTCGCGGCCGCGATAGGTGACCTGCTCGGGCCAGTGCGGTCCTGTGCGCATCACGGCGTCCTCGGCGTAGAGCGCGAAGACGCCGTCGAGGTCGCCTTTGTTCCAACCGTCGATGAGGGTATGGATGAGATCGGCGTGGCTCATACGGCAAGAACATGGACCGTGCACCCGTCCTCGAAGCTGGTTCTCGGGCGTGCCCGCCGATCTTCGGCTCCGGCCAGGCTGTTCCGCGGCGCACGAGCGGTATCGCTTAAGGCTGCTTCCTCCCGGATCTGACCTGGTTCGCGAGCGCTCGCCGCGCGGGACCCGGCCATCGACGCCTCTGTCCGGCGTACTGGCCCCGAGAGCCGAAGCCCCTCGTTCGGGAATTCAGCCCCGCTAGAGCGGATTGCGGGTGACAGGGCACCGCTACCTCCCCGCCTAGCACGGTCCGCAGCGGAGTCTAGCTCGCGTCCGCAAGCCAGCGCGTGATCAGCATCGTCCGCCCGCGATCGCCCGGCTCCGTGCCGAATCCCGCCGCGCGGTAGACCTCGATCGCGCGCGTGTTCGAGAAGTCGACGTCCAGCTGCACGCGTGCGCAGCCGCGCGCCCGGGCCCTTTCGAAGGCGGCGTCGATCAGCGCGCGGCCCATCCCCGTCCCGCGTGCGCCGGCGCCCACGTAGAGGTCCTCGAGCCAGCAGTCCTCGGTCGCCGTCCAGACCGACAGCCGGTAGCGCAGCTGGCAGACGCCCTCGTCGGCGAGCAGGAACTCCGTGTTCGGGTCCGCGAGCAGCTGCTCGACGGTCGCGTGAATGTCGCCGCTGGTGGGGACGTCGCGGTCGATGTGATCGCGGAAGGCCGCCATCAGCGCAGCGACGCGCTCGGCGTCCTCGGGCCGGGCGATCCGGACCTCAGGCATGCGCCGCGTGCAGGTCCCAGCTGTCCGGGACGCCCTTCAGCTCGTGCCGGCCGCGCTCGGCGAACTCGATGCCCGAGCCGGCGACCAGGTCCTTCACGGTCCGCGAGACGAGCACCTCGCTCGGCTCGGCCAGCGCGCTCACGCGCGCGGCGATGTGGACCGCGATCCCGCCCAGGTCGTCCCCCATCACCTCGCACTCGCCCGTGTGCAGCCCGGCGCGAACTCGAATGCCGAGCTGGTCGGACGAGTCGACGATCGCCTGCGCGCAGCGGATGCCGCGCGCTGGGCCGTCGAAGCTGACCAGAAACCCGTCGCCAAGCGTCTTGACCTCGCGGCCGCCGAAGCGCCCGAGCGCGTCGCGCACGCCGCGCCGATGGCTCTCGAGCACCTCGCGCCAGCGGTGGTCGCCGAGCTGAGCGGCCGTGCCGGTCGAGTCGACGATGTCCGTGAACAGCACGGTCGCGAGCACCCGGTCCGGCTCGGGCGTGGCGCGGGTGCCGGTCAGGAACTCGCGCACCTCGTCGACCAGCTCGGCAGCCCCCTCGCCGGCCATGAGGTGGTCGTCCCCGGGCATCTCGACCAGGCGTGCGTTCGGCAGGTGCTCGGCAAGCCAGCGGCCGTGGCGAACGTTGACCAGCCGGTCGTGGCGGCGGTGCAGCACGAGCGTCGGAACCTGGACGGTCGGCACGACGTCGCGCACGTCGATCTCCACGAACATCCGCGCGAGCGCCGCGAGCATCCCGGGGCTGGCGCTCGCGCGCTCGAGGCGCGCCATGAAAGCCCGCGCGTCCGGGTTGTCGGCCAGGCTGGGCGCGGACACCTCGATCACCGCGCCCTGGCCCCAGTAGGGAAGGATCAGCTCGGTGCCTGCCTCGACCAGCGCCTCGACCGGCGGGGCGAACGGATAGTCCTCGGCCTCGGTGGAGCGCGCCATCCCGCCGTAGCACACGAGCGCCTCCACTCGCTGCGGGTAGGTGGCGGCGAACAGGATGCTCATCGGGACGCCCTCGGAGACCCCCATCAGCACCGCGCGCTCCGAGCCGGCGGCGTCCATCACTGCGCGCACGTCGTCCATGCGCTCCTCCAGGGTCGGCGCGTCGGGCACCGGGTCGGACAGCCCCGAGCCGCGCCGATCGAAGTTGATCACGCGCGCGAACGACCCCAGCTCAGTGAGGAAGCGCGCGGACGGCTCGGACTCCCAGATCAGCTCGACATGGGTGACGAACCCCGGGACCAGCACGAGGTCCAGATCGCCCTCGCCGAACACCTGGTAGGCGATGTGCACGTCACCGCTGCGGGCGTACTTGGTCTCCGGGAGGATCAGCGGGAAGAGAGTCTAGGCTCCCGGCGATGCCCGACCGCACACAGATCCAGACCGACGCCGCCCCGGCCGCCATCGGCCCCTACAGCCAGGCGATGCGTAGCGGCGACCTGCTCTTCTGCTCCGGCCAGATCCCGCTCGAGCCGAGCACCGGCGAGCTCGTCAAGGACGCCATCGAGGGGCAGACGCGACGCTGCCTGGAGAACCTCGCCGCGCTGGTCGAGTCGGCCGGCGGCTCGCTCTCGAACGCGGTCCGCTGCACGGTCTACCTGACCGACATGAACGACTTCGCGCGGGTGAACGAGGTCTACGCCGAGTTCTTCGGCGGCGACGAGCCGCCCGCCCGCGTGGCGGTCGCGGTCGCGGCGCTCCCGAAGGGCGCCGACGTCGAGATCGACGCGATCGTCGCGCTCTAGACGTCCACGCGGATCAGCTTGCCGAGGTCACGCAGCTGGAAGGCCCGGATGATGTCGTTGACGCCGTGGAAGAGCGCCCAGATCCCGGCGAACACGAGCAGCGTGTAGGCCTTGTCGATGAAGAACTGCCCGCCGGTCCAGAAGGCGAGCACGACCATCGCGATGCCGGAGATCAGGCCGAACCACCAAAACTCGTTCACGTCGCGCTCGCCGAACGCCTGGATGATCCAGAAGGTGCCGACGATCAGGAACAGGAAGCCGAGGATGTCGGCGATCGCCGCGAAGGTGTTCTCCGGGCTGATCAGCGAGATCACCCCCGCGATCAGCATCAGGATGCCGAACACCCACAGCACCCACCGCAGCCAGCCGCCTGCCAGCGACCCGAACATCAGCTGCTGGAAGCCCGACAGCAGGAACATGATCCCGATCAACACGCCGACGGTCGTCACCGACGCCTGGTCGAACTGAAGGATCACGAGCGCGATCAGGATCCACACGAAGCCGGCCACCAGCCACAACCACCAGAGCTTGCTGAGCGCTATTCCGGCCTCCTCGAGCGCCGGGACAGGGGGCTCGGGGGTGGGCGATGCGGCTTCCATGGGGACCTCCTTCGTAGCGAGTGCCACGAAGGATCTCACGTCATGCGGCGGCCCTCGCGCGGGTTGAAAGCTGGCCTGCAAGCGCCGCAGCCGCGACGAGCAGCAGGGACACGCAGCCGAGCGCGCCGCCCAGGCCGAGCAGCTCGGCGAGGCCGCCGATCACAGGCGGCCCGGTGAGGAAGCCCGCGTAGCCGACGCTCGACACCGCCGCGACGGCGGGTCCCGAGATCGCCGGGTCGTAGCCGGCGGCGCGCACCGCCAGCGGGAACAGCGCCGCCAGCCCGGCTCCCATCACGGCGAAGCCGGCGATCGCGCCCGCGGCGCCGCCCAGCAGCAGCCCCCCACCGAGCCCGGCGGCCGCGAGCAGGGCCCCCGCCCGCCCCAAGGCCGGGGCCCCGAGCCGCTCGGCCGCGCCGTCGGCGGTCAGGCGGCCGAAGCCCATCGCCAGGTTGAACGCCGCCAGGCCGGCCGGGGCGAGCCCGACGGCGGCGTCGGTCTCGGTGCGGATGTAGATCCCGCTCCAGTCGAACACGGCGCCCTCGGCCAGCAGCGCGCAGAAGGCGATCGCGCCGAGCGCGGCGAGCCGCCAGGACGGGCGGGCGAAGCGCGGCCCTTCCGGCCGCGGCTCGGCCTCCGCCGGCGGTAGTCCGCGCAGCGCGACCAGCGCGGCCGCGGCGCCGACCGTGACCACGATCGCGAGGTGGGGCAGCGGGTCGACCCCGGCGCCCGCCGCCAGCCCGCCGATGGCCGCCCCGGCGAGCGCGCCGAACGAGAACCACGCGTGCAGGGAGTTGAAGATGCGCTTGCCGACGAGCCGCTCGACCGCGAGCCCCTCGACGTTCATCGACACGTCGAGCACGCCGTTGGCGGCCCCAACCGCGAGCGTGGCGAGGGCGAGCGTCGGCGCGTTGACCGCCAGAGCGGGCGCCACGGCGGCGACCACCAGCAGCGGCGAGGCAGCCACCAGGCGGCGCGAGCCGATCGTCGCCGTCAGCGCGCCGGTCAGCGGCTGCGCGGCGAGCAGGCCGATTGGCGCGCCGATCAGCGTCAGCCCGAGCGTGCCCGGGCCGATGTCGAGCTGCTCCTGGATGTCGGGCAGGCGCGAGTACCAGGAGGCGAAGACGCTCCCGTTCAAAAAGAAGACCGCGGTGATTGCGGCCCGGGCCCGGCTGGCGTGCGCCACACGCCTACGTACTACACGGTCGCGTGATCTACGGGCCCCGTGGTCGGCAGGTCAGCGGCGCAGCTGAGCCAGGAAGTAGTCGGTCCGACCTGCGCTCGTGAGCGCGGAGGCCCCGAACTTCATGCTGCCGCCGAAGCGTCCCAGCACGTTGACGGCGTTGGGGCCGAGCGAGAGCTCGCCGAGCGTCGCGAAGCCGGCATCGGTCGACTGCACGGCCCACAGGGGGATGCCCTTGGGCGACACCTTCGCGACGTAGGCGCCCTGGAGCCCCGTCGTCGTCAGCGTGAAGTTCCCGATGCGCGCCGTCCCGGAGAAGGTGCCGCTCAGGTAGCTGTTGCCCGCCTCGTCGACCTCGATCTCGGGACCGATCTCGTTGCCGCCGCCGCCGATCCCGAGCGCCCAGCGGACGACCCCGCCGGGACCGGCCTTTGCGACGAAGCTGTCGTCGCCACCCGCGCTGGTCAGGGTCTTGGAGCCGAGCTGAATCGTGCCGCGGAACTCGCCGCTGAAGTAGATGTTGTCGCGGCCGTCGGCGTCGACCCCGCGGCCGATCTCGCGGTCGCGGTCGCCGAAGCGCTGGGCCCAGCGCACGCGGCCCTGCTTGTCGACCTTGGCGAGGAACACGTCGGGCGGCGCGCCGGTCGCGACGAGCTGGTGGTTGCCGAACTGAGCCGTGCCGGTGAACTCTCCGGTCACAAGCGCCTTGCCGTCGTTGTCGGCGCTGATGCCGTGGCTCTGCTGCTCGCCGGTGCCCCCCAGCGAACGGGCCCAGACGAGCGTGCCGTCGGGCCGGTAGCGGGCGGCCCAGGCGTCGCGGCCGCCGGTGGGCGGCAGCGTCACCGACGGGCCGAACGTAACCGGGCCGTTGGCGTCGCCGATCACGTAGATGTTGCGGTGCGGGCCGATGGCGACCTCGTCGCCGCCGTCGGAGCCGGTGCCGCCGATCTGGCGGACCCACTTGGTGCGGCCGCCGGGGCCGAGCTTGAGCAGGAAGGCGTCGCCGTAGCGGGGCAGGTTGGCTCCGCGGCTGACGAGCACCGGGCCGCCGAAGTTGACCGTGTTGTTGAAGCTGCCGGTGATGGCGGCGTCGCCGCGCCGGTCCACGTCGTTGTCGAAGGCCTGATCGGCGCCGGGGCCGCCGTAGCGCTTCGTCCAATGCACCCGCCCGCGCTTGCCGTACCCGGTGGCGAAGATGTCGAAGCTGCCTGCCGAGGGCGCGCCGGTGAACCCGCCCGAGATGACGATCCGGCCCTTCGAGTCGGTGCCGACGCCGTCGGCGTCGTCGTCGCCCGCGCCGCCTCCGGAGACGGCCCACTTGACCTTCGGGCCACCGGCCGCGAGGGCAGCGCCGGAGGCGGCGAGGGCGAGAGCGAGGAGGAGAGATGCGATCGGGGCCAGCCGCATCGACCGAACGAACACGGACGCGTTAGCAAAGTTGCGCTGACTTTGGAGATAGGCTGCGCGACGCGGGCCATGGCGTTCGACCTGGCTATCGACATCGAGAACTCACCGGGCGCGCTGGCGGAGGTCGCGGCCGCGATCAGCGACGCCGGCGTGAACATCGCCGCGGCGACCTGCGTTGGCCCGGGCGAGCGAGCCGAGCTGCACATCCTCGTACCGCACGCCGAGGCCGTCCGGCACATGCTGGCGATCTCGCACGTGGCGGTCACGCGCGAACGCGAGGTCGTGGTCGTCGAGGTGGAGGACCGCCCCGGCGTACTGGCGGACCTGACCCGCAAGATCGCGAAGTCCGGCGTGAACCTCGACCTGGTCTACGTGGCCACACGCAACCGCGTGGTCTTCGGAGCGGACGACCTGCCGGCGCTGCGAGCGGCGCTGGGAGTGGCGGGCTAGCTCAGCGGGCCCTCGTGGCACGCTCGAGGACCCGCCCGGTGACCGGGGATCGCCGAGCAGGCGGCCGGCGCTCAGCCGAGCGCCATCCCCTCGACCGACTCGGACGGTTTCGGGTCCGGAAGGCGCATCATGCGGAGGGAGTTGAACAGGCCGATCACGGCACTCAGAAGCGTCACGAGCAGCGCTACCTGGAGAGCAAGGTGCCGGGCGTCGGTGTTGATGCTGAGGATCTCGGCCTGGATCGCCGTCGGCTCGTCGGCGAGCAGCTCCTGCAGCTGTGCGTCGCTCATGACCTGCGCGTCGTCCTCCAGCACGTCGGCCACGTGCTCCTTGTCGGCCGGCGGCAGCACCGCGCTGGAGTCGGCCTTCTCGGTGAACGCGATCGACAGTGTCGCGAGCATGACGGCGCCCGCGAACGCGAGACCGAACGACAGCCCGAACGAGCCGGTAGCGGAGTTGACCCCGGCGGCCTCGCCCACGCGCTCCTCCGAGATGGGCGCCAGGGTGTAGTTGTTGAGCTGCGAGACCAGCAGGCCGAGCCCCGCGCCCGCGAGCACGAGCGGGAGTGCCAGATACCAGCCCGTGTCCGCGCTCGGGACGATCGGGATCAGGATCAGGGTCGCCAGCGAGAGCAGGAGAAACCCAGCCCGGATCAACGCGGCGGGACGCCGCTTCCCCGCCCGCTTCCCTGCCAGCAGCGCCACGCCGAACATCGTCAGCGACAGCGGCGCGAGCGACAACCCCGCCTCGAGCGCGTTGTAGCCGAGCACGAGCTGCAGGTAGATCGGCAGCGCGATCAGCATGCCGCCCAGGGCGATCTGCTGGAGGATGCCCTGGGCGATCCCGAAGCTGAACAGCTTGGACGAGAACAGGCTGGGATCGAGGAGAGTCGGCTTGCCCTCGCGTTTTCGGCGCAGCAGCCAGTAGACCAGTCCCGCAAGCGCCGCCAGGCCGATTGCAAGCAGAGCCGCCACTGACTCGCCGCCCTCCTGCCAGACCAGGACGCCGAGGACGATCCCGCCCATGCCGATGACCGAGAGGACCGCACCGACCCCGTCCACTGCTCGATCGCCCGTGTACTTCACGTCACGGATCAGCCCGCTGCCGAGCAGCACGACGGCGATGATCGCGGCCTCGAGCACGAATCCGACCCGCCACGACAGCAGGGTGGTGAGGAACCCGCCGAGGAGCGGTCCGATCGCCGCGGCGATCGCGGCCGAGGCACCGACCAGCGCATACACCCGCGCCTGCGCCTTGCCCTCGAAGTTGCCGTGGATCAGCGACTGCATCGCCGGCAGATACAGCGACGCGCCGAGCCCGCCGATCACGGCCCAGAACACGATGATCGCCGTGAGGCCCTGACCCACGACCATCGCGAGCGCACCGGAGGCGTAGAGCATCAAGCCGACCACATATGCCCGCTTGCGCCCGAACAGGTCGCCGAGCTTGCTCCCGATCAGGATGAACGCGGCGGAGACCAGCGCCTCGATCGCCACCGCCGACTGAACGCCGCTCACGGTCGTGTCGAGGTCGCGAACGACGGCCGAGATCGACACGTTCATCAGCGACGTGTCGATCACGAAGACGAACATCGCCGCGGCCAGCAAGACCGCCAGGCGCGGGGTCCCCTCCGTCTCAGCCGTAGCGGGCACGCGAATCCGGGCCCATCTTCCAGCATCGCAAGGATCGGCGCGACATCGGCCAATACACCCATCCGCGTTCTCCAGGCGCGTAGCTCAGTGGGAGAGCGCTCGCCTCACACGCGCCTCGGCAGGTTCTCGACCTCGACGCCTCCGCCGCTCTAGGACTGGGCGGGCGGCTGCTTCGGACGACTCCGCCCGACGGCGCTTTTCGTCAAAGCGGAAGCCCACGCCGATGCGCTGAGCTGTGCCGGGTACCTAAATGCCAACGTCAGCGCGCAAAGCGTTGGCCGCTCGGATCGAAGACCAGCGGGCGCAGGTAGTCGGCCGGATCCTGCAGCCAGCGCACCTTCGTCTTCAGGCTGGGTCGCGTGCGAAACGCGGCGACCAGGTCCGGCTCGAGGTCGCGAGAGCGACCATCCAGCGGGCCTCCTTCGAGGAAGTAGAAGTCCTGATGGTTTGGGTAGTAGAGCTTGGCGCGGAGAGCCTGGGAGTAGTCGACCGGGTCGCGAAGGCCCTGCTCGGCCTGGCCGAAGCCCTTCGAGGCACCGACCTGTACGTCAGTGGGGGGCAGGTCCCGCAGGATGCTCAGGAGCCTCGGCGACTTCTCCCTCAGCGGGCCCACGGTGTCGTTCCAGACGAGCGAGAAGCGCCCAACGCGGAAGCGGTACATCAGCGCCTCCGCGCCGCCGCTGTTCAGGATCGGGCCGGAAGCCAGCCCGCTGTGCAGGTTGCGGATGACGGTGACGCCGACGCGCTTGCCGAGCGGCCGGATCTGGCGCTTGGTCCCGAAGTCCGAGAGGCTGCCGAGAGGCGCTACGCAGCGGACGCGCTTTCCCGGGGCCTCGGACCTCGCGAGCGCGCAGGCCTGGGGCAGGCCGACCAGCCGCGCTCCGGTGCGGCTGGCGATTTCACCCGAGCGGCACTGATGGTCGAAGTGCTCGTGCCCGATGAAGATCGCCTGGGGCCTAAGTGCAACGAGGTCGTCGTAGTCGGCGGGAACGTAGCGCTGGGTGGTGGCCTGGGGCGGGCAGTCGGCGGGCCCGTAGTTGTTGAGGTAGGTGTCGAGCAGGACCACCCGGCCGTCGAGCGCGGCGGCGAAGCTCGCTACGCCAAACCAGGAGAGAATCACGCGGTCTTTGCGAACCTTCCCGGCCTTGTCGACGTTCGCGGGCCCGAAGAACGCCTCCCGCGCGTCGATGGTGCGCTTGGGCAAGCGCGCGTCGGCCGGGCCAGCCAGGAGCCCGAGCACCGCTACCGCTAAGGCTGCATGGCGAACAAAGCGCACCACGTACGGACCCTACGCGAAATCAGCCGACCCGCGGCGACGCTTCACGCGCTGCCGCTTCCATGCAAAGCGGTGGCTGGGCGGCGACCCCCGCAGGCGCTCGGCGTGGTCCTCCGTTACCGCCTGATCTCTCCGGCCGCAAACCCACGCCCCGTCTAGACTCACCCCCTCTCCCGGGCGCGTAGCTCAGTGGGAGAGCGCTCGCCTCACACGCGAGAGGTCGCTGGTTCGAACCCAGCCGCGCCCATTCCGCCGTGTCCGACTGGCTCCTCGCGCTCGGCTGCATCTTCGGCGTCAACCTGCTGCCCGCATTCGGGCCGCCGACGTGGGCGCTGCTCGTCTTCTTCCGGCTCAACTCGGACCTGGCCGCGGTGCCGCTCGTCCTGCTCGGCGCCATGGCCGCGGCGTCCGGGCGGCTCGTGCTCGCGCTCACCACGCGCCACTTCCGCTCGCGCTTCTCCGAGGAGCGTCGCCGCAACCTCGAGGCCGCCGAGCACGTGCT
>JBQGCL010000213.1:0-16770 GCA_052038485.1 Thermoleophilaceae bacterium
CACGAAGGCGCGCCAGGCGGCCGGGGCGGTGCACACCGACATGGAGCGCGGCTTCGTCGCGGCCGAGGTGACCTTCTGGGAGGACCTCGTGCGAGCCGGCGGCTACACCGCGGCCCGCGAGCAGGCGCTCCAGCGCGTCGAAGGCCGCGACTACGAGGTGCGCGACGGCGACGTGGTCACCTTCCGCTTCACCCCCTAGATGCCGGTCGCCCGACACCAGTGCGGCGCGCTCGTGCTATGCACCTATGCCGGCCAGACTCTCCGGACGCTCCTCGGCGCGGCGCTCGTCGTCCGGCGCGGGTCGGCGGGCGCTCAGCAGCCGAGCCCCGCCTCGCGCCAGCAGCCAGATTGCCACTGCCGGAAGCGCGAGCACGATCAGAGGGAGTGCCAGCAGCAGCGCGAACGCCAGCGCCGGCAGGGCCAAGGGGAAGAAGGTGGTCGAGAGGATCCCGACCCCGGTTGCCAGGGCACCCACTTCTCCTGCCAGGTCCGCGGTCGAGGTTTCGGTGCTGCGCACATCCATCTGCACTCCTTCGTTCGGTCTAACCCGAGGACGGATTGGGAGCGCCCGATGTGACAGACCCTCAGAAGCGTGGCAGAAATCGTCCGGTACGTGTCCTTGCGGCCAAGCCCGAGAGGGGCGACCATGTGCGCATGCGCCGCGTCGTGATCGTCGCCTTCCCCCGAGTGCAGACCCTCGACGTCCACGGACCGGCCGAGGTGTTCACGACCGCCTCGCAGCTGACCGATCGCGACGGATACACGGTCGAGGTGGTCTCCTCGCGGGCGGGTCCGCTGCCGACCTCGAGCGTCGCGCTCTACCCCGACCGCACGATCGACCGCTGCCGCGGCCCGATCGACACGCTCGTGATCGCGGGCGGGCGCGGCGTTCACGAGGCCGGGCGCAACGAGCGCCTGGTCGCCTGGGTCAAGTCGGCGGCCGCGCGCTCGCGACGGGTCGCGTCGGTCTGCACCGGCGCCTTCCTGCTCGCCCAGGCCGGCCTGCTCGACGGCCGCCGCGTGACGACGCACTGGGCCTCGTGCGACGAGCTGGCCCGGCGTCACCCCGGGGTCGAGGTCGAGTCCGACCCGATCTTCGTGCGCGACGGCAACCTCGCCACGTCGGCCGGCGTCACCGCGGGCATGGACCTGGCGCTGGCGCTGGTGGAGGAGGACCTCGGTCGCGAGGTCGCGCTGGAGACCGCCCGCTGGCTCGTGCTGTTCCTCAAGCGGCCCGGCGGCCAGGCCCAGTTCAGCGCTCAGCTCGCCGCCCAGATGGCCGACCGCGAGCCGCTGCGCGAGCTCCAGGAGTGGCTGCCCGACAATCTCGACGAGGACCTGTCGGTGCCGGCGCTCGCGCGCCGCGCCTGCATGAGCGAGCGCAACTTCGCGCGCGCCTTCCGCGAGGAGACCGGGATGACGCCGGCCGCCTACGTGGAGGTCGCGCGTGTGGAGAGCGCCCGCATCGCGCTCGAGACCGGCGACCTGCCGGTCGAGACGATCGCCCGCCAGGCCGGGTTCGGCACGGTCGAGACGATGCGCCGCGCCTTCCGACGGCGAGTGGGCGTCAGCCCGAACAGCTACCGGGGCCGGTTCCGGTCCGAAGTAATCCACTCGGCCCGCTCGGGCGCGGCCGCCTGAAAGGAGACCCATGAAGGTCGCGATCCCGCTCTACGACCGCTTCACCGCGCTCGACGCCGTCGGCCCGTACGAGGTCGTGCAGCGCATCCCCGGTGCCGAGATCACCTGGCTCGCCCACGAGCCCGGGCCGGTCGGCACCGACACCGGCCAGCTCCACCTGCACGCCGACGCCGTCTTCGAGGAGCTGCCCGACCCCGACATCGTGATCGTGCCCGGCGGCACCGGGACCGACGACTTCCTCGACGACGAGCGCCTGGTCGGCTGGATCCGCCGGGCTCACGAGACGTCCCAGTGGACGACCTCGGTCTGCACCGGCTCGCTGCTGCTCGGCGCCGCCGGTGTGCTCGACGGCCTGGAGGCGACCAGCCACTGGCTCGACATCGATTCGCTCGAGCGCTACGGCGCCCGCCCGACGGGCCGGCGCGTGGTCGAGCAGGGCAAGGTGATCACCGCCGCCGGCGTCTCCTCGGGCATCGACATGGGCCTGACCCTGGCCGCGAAGATCGGCGGTCCGGAGCTCGCCCAGGCGATCCAGCTCGGTATCGAGTACGACCCGCAGCCGCCCTTCGACTCCGGCTCGGTCGAGAAGGCGGCGCCGGAGACCGTCGAGTTGGTGCGACAGGTAGCCGCCGCACGCACCTAGCATCCCGGGGGTGCTCCGCCCCGCACGCCCGATCGGTCGTCGCGCGTTCCTCGCGGCGGGTGCGGCGGCGGTCAGCCCCGGGGCGAGCGCGCTGGCGCGTGCGCGGTGGACGCGGGTCGTCGACCCGGCCGACCTGGACCTGCTCGAGGCGGCCGCCCTCCTTCGTGCGCGGCGGCTGTCGTCCGTCGAGCTGACGCGCGCGTGCCTGAGGCGGATCCGCGCGCGCAACGGCGGTCCCCCGACGTTCGACGGGTCGCCCTCGGCCATCAACGCGTGGGCTCGGCTCTACCCGGAGTTCGCGCTGCGCCAGGCTCGCGCCGCCGACCGCCGCCTGGCGCGCGGCCGTCAGCCGGCGCTGTGCGGCGTCCCGCTGGGGCTCAAGGACCTTTTCGCCGTCGAGGGGCTGCCGCTGACCGCGTCCAGCCACGTGCTCGACGGCAACGTGGCGACCGAGAACAGCTCCGCGTGGACGCGGCTCCGGGGGGCGGGCATGGTGCTGATCGGGCACACCCAGACGCACGAGTTCGGCGCCGGAGCGACCACCGACCAGGTCGGCAACCCGTGGCGGCTCAGCCAGTCGGCCGGCGGGTCGAGCGGCGGCTCGGCGGCCGCGCTCGCCGCGCGCATGGTGCCGTCCGCGGTTGGCACCGACACCGGCGGCTCGCTGCGGTTCCCGGCGGCGCTGTGCGGCGTGAGCACGATCAAGCCCACGCGCGGACGCGTCCCGACCGGCGGCATGATCCCGGTCGCCACGAGCCTAGATCACGCCGGCCCGCTCGCCCGCACGGTTGCGGATTGCGCGGTGCTGCTGGGGGCGCTCGGTCGCCTTCGGCTCGCGACGCGGCCGCGCACCGGCTCGCGACCGCTGGCCGGCCTTCGCGTCGCGATGACCGACCGGCTGCCTGAACTCGACGCTGACGTCGCCGACGGCCTCGATCGCGCACGGCTGGCGCTGGCGAAGCTCGGCGCGCGGGTCGTCGGGCGCCCCGCCCCGCCCGCGGCCGGACCGAGTGAGGCCGGCTACGCCGCCATCTTCGCGACCGACCTGTGGGGGTATCACCGGCGCTTCGCCGCCCGGGCGGGCCTGTACCGGCCCGCAATCGCCGAGCTCGTACGGGAGGCAGCGGCCGACTACGGGGTTGGCTACGCCCCGGCGCGGCAGAATCGCGACCGGGTCACCGCCGCGTGGACGCGCTGGTTCGCCGACGGCGACGTGGATCTCGTGCTCGAGCCCACCATCCCGATCGTCGCGCCGCTGCGCGGGTCCGGCTACGCGGCGGTGGCCCACCCCGGGCTTGCACCGCTGGTGGAGTTCGGACCGCTCTGGAACGCGACCGGGTTTCCCGTCGTCGCGCTGCCGGCCGGTCGCGGACGGCGGACGGGACTCCCGGTGAGCGTCTCGCTGATCGCGCCGGCCGGCGCCGAGGCGGTCGCCGTGCGGGCCGCGGTGGACCTCCAGGAGCGTGAGCTTCCGCCACCCGTCGCGAGGGGATTGGACACGCGCCTCGGGGGCTAGGATCCCGCCATGCGCCTGACCTTCGCACTAGCCCTGCTGACCGCTGCCCTGCTCGCGCCCGGCGCGCACGCGGCCGCACCCGTGGCGACCGCCTCCAAGACGTGCTCTGTCGGTGACTCGCGCAGCTACGGAACGACGTATGTGCTGAGCATCAGCGTGAGCAACACGAGCTGTCGCAACGGCAGGAAGCTGATCCGTGCCTTCCACGCCTGCCGGCCAGGCAAGAAGGGCAAGTGCCCCAGCGTGAAGGGCTACTCGTGTTCGGAGAAGCGCACGGTCGGCCGCGCGTCGTACGACTCGCGCGTCACGTGCCGCAGGGGCGACAAGACCGTCAAGCACACGTACACGCAGTGGACCTGACAGCCCGTTGAGGCTCGCGCTGGCCGCGCTCGCGCTGGCGATCGCGCCGGCCGCGGCGGCCGGCAAACCGGTCGACGCCGGCCCGCTGACCGGGCGGGTCGGCGAGCAGGTCCAGGTGCGGGTGGAGCGAGCCGGGCTGGGTGTGACCGCCGTGCACCTGCGCGGGCCGGCGGGCGCGAGGACCGTCTCGATCAGCTTCCCCGCGCGGCGCCGGGAGCTCTTCACCGGCTTCGGCGAGCGCTCCAACGCCGTCGACCACCGTGGCCGCGACGTGGTCAACTACACCGCCGACGGCCCGTTCCTGAAGCGCGACCGGGCCCTTGCGGGGGTGGCGGTGCCCGACTGGGCCGAATCCGATCGCTACGACGCCACCTACTACCCGATTCCGTGGCTGCTCTCGAGCCGTGGTTACGGCGTGCTGGTCGACAACGACGAGACGAGCCGCTTCGTGCTGCGCGGGCGGCGCTGGAGCGTGCGCGTGGAGGCTCGGCGGCTCCATCTGCGCGTCTTTGCGGGGCCGCGCCCGGCCGAAGCTCTCGCCCGCTTCACCGCTGCGACCGGGCGCCAGCCCGCACCGCCGGCGCCATGGGCGTACGGCCCGTGGGTCCAGACCGGACAGCCGAACGTCGTTCCGCTCGGCGACGAGCAGCGGATCTTCCGGGCGCTGCGTGACGCGGATGCTCCCGTGTCCGCGGCGGAGACGCACATGCGGTTCCTGCCCTGCGGCGTGCACCGCGCCAACGAGGCCTATGAGCGTCAGCGCACCGCCCAGGTGCACGCGTTTGGCCTGGCGATGCTCACCTACTTCAGCCCGCATCTGTGCACCTCGTACCAGCCGCTGTTCGACGAGGCCACAGCGGCCGGCGCGCTGCAGCGCAGCGCCGACCGCCGCCCGCTCACGTTCTCGGCCTTCGTGGGTGGACAGGGGCCGGCCGGCTTCAGCATCCTGCCGCTGGCCCAGTTCGACTTCACCGCGAGCGCGGCGAGGCGGATCTACGGGCGGCTGCTGCGCGAGGCCGTCGACATGGGCAAGGACGGCTGGATGGAGGACTTCGGCGAATGGACCTCTCCCGAGGTCGTGCCGGCCGACGGCACGCCGTCTGCGCGCATCCACAACCGTTTCCCGCGCGACTACCACTGCGCCGTGCGCGACATCGTGCGCGGGTTCGGCAAGCCGCTGGTGCGCTTCCAGCGCTCCGGGTGGACCGGCGCGGCGCGCTGCTCCGTTGACGTCTGGGGCGGCGATCCGACCACGGTCTGGGGCTTCGACGGGCTGCGCTCGGTCGTGACCCAGGCCCTCACGATCGGGATGAGCGGCGTGGCGCGCTGGGGCTCTGACATCGGCGGCTACAACTCGTTCGGCGAAGGGGAGCGGCTCACGCCGGAGCTGCTGAAGCGCTGGATCGAGCTCGGCGCCGTGTCAGGCGTGATGCGGACCAAGCGCTCGGGCATCGCGCTGCCTGCCTACGAGCGCCCGCAGGTGTTCGACCCGGGCATCATCGGCGTCTGGCGCCGCTACGCGAAGCTGCACACCCAGCTGCTCCCGTACATCCAGGCCGCCGACGCGACCTACCGGGCAACCGGCCTGCCGCTGATGCGCCACGGGCTGCTCACGCACCCCCGCGATCCGCGGGCGGTACGCGCCGACGACCAGTTCATGTTCGGCCCCGACCTGCTGGCCGCGCCGGTCTTGGCGCCGGGGGAGCGGCGCCGGCGCCTGTACGCGCCCGCCGGCCGCTGGGTCGATCTGTGGCGCTCGGCCAGCTACCGCGCGTCCGATGGCTCGCTGCGCCTCGGCCGGGCGGGCGTGCTGCGAGGGAGGCGGGCATACACGCTGCCGGCGCCGTTGGAGCAGCTGCCGCTGCTCGTGCGCGCCGGCGCGGTGATCCCGCTGCTGCCGGCGGACGTCGACACGCTCGCGCCTTACCGCGGCCAGGGCGTGGTCCGCCTGGCCGACCGGCGCGGCGCCATCCAGCTGCTCGCCTTCCCCCGTGGCCGCTCGTCCGCGGCGATGGGCGCCCGCCGGGAACGGATCGCCTCGGTCGAGCGCGAGCGGAGCTGGCGGCTCACGATCCGCGGCAAGCGCGTGCGGCGCTACAGCCTCCAGGCATCCCTCGCCACGCTCCACCGGCCATTCGCGCCGCGCTCGGTAAGCGTCGCCGGCCGCCCGCTGCGGACGTGGACATACGACCGCCGCACGGGTGTGCTGCGCGCAAAGCTCCGCCTGCGAAGCGGCACGCTCGTGCTGCGTTAGCCGCCCCCGAAGTCGCGCCGCACCGCATCGAGCACCTTCTCCGCGGCCAGCCCGGCCCCCGCGCCGTTGAGGTGGACCCCGTCCGCCTCGCGCACGATCCGGTTTCGTCCGTCCAGAGGCATCGCGTCGCGGTAGCGCCCGCCGGGCGTGAACAGCTCGGTCATGTCGAGCACCCGCACCTGCGCTCGGAACGGCTGGGCCGCGACTTCGATCGCCGCGTTGACCGTGCGGGCCACCTCGGCCAGGTCGTCGTCACGCGGGATCGGCAGCGTCAGCCAGTACACGCGCGCGCTGCCGCCCTGGCGGTAGGTGTTCATCATGCGCCGCGCGCGGTTCGCGTAGGCGGCGGCCCAGTCCGGCCCGCAGCAGTCGACCGGCTTGCCGTCCGGCCCGGGGATCGGGAAGCCCTCGTTGGCGCCGATGAACACGACCACCGCGTCGGGCTCGCGCTCCTCCACCTGCTGGGTCGACAGCTTGCCCCAGTCGAGCAGCCCGCTCTTGGAGATGCCGGTGCCCACGTGCGGGTCGCGCTGCACGTCAACGTCGGAGTTGCTCTCGGCCAGCCGGCGCGCCGTCTCGACGTCGAGCGGCATCGCCATCGAGTCGCCGGTAACGAGCAGCGTGTCGAGTGAGCGCGGCGGCTTCGGCTTGGCGCCCAGCTCGGCCGGGTCGAACGAGTCGGGCGAGACCGCGGGCACCCCGCCGCGGGCCGCGTTCGGCGTCGAGTCGAAGCCGCCCTGGTCGCCCACCCCCTCGTCCTCGAGGAACGCGAGCGCGTCGTTGCCCCACTCGTCGAACGGCAGCCGGTCCGCCACCCAGCCGGTCGGCCCACCGACGGTCTCGACAACGTCCCGCTCGAAGCCCGGCTGCATCTGCTCGCCGGCCGTGCGCACGGAGGCGCCCTCGAACAGCACCAGCAGCACCACCGACAAGAAGACGACGACCAGCGCGTCGCGCGACCGTCGGCGCGGGCCGCGTGGTGGCTGGGGGATCTCGGTGCTGGCCATCGTCAGAACTGGAAGTAGATGAAGGGCGGGACCCCCTGGCTGGGCACCGTAGCGCCGACCACCGCCACGGTCGCCGCGAGCCCGAACCCGAGGGCGTAGTCGGGCAGGTCCGCCACCCGCAGACGCAGCCGCTCGAGCGGGTCTGGCGGCAGCAGCTGGAAGCCGATCACGCCGATCACCACTCCGAGCGTCACCGGCGTCCAGAGCGTGGCCGGACCCCAATCGAACAGCTGCTCGATGTAGGTCACCGCCAAGTCGAGGTTCTCGGTGCGGAACAGGATCCAGCCGAACACGACCAGGTTGAAGACGATCGCCCAGCGCACCCAGGCCGGAGCGTCGACCCGGCCGCGCAGGAATCGCTCCACCACCAGCCCCAGCCCGTGCAGCGTGCCCCACAGGACGAAGCCCCAGGCCGCGCCGTGCCAGAGCCCGCCGAGCACCATCGTGATCATCAGGTTGCGAGCGGTCTTCCACCTGCCGCCGCGGTTGCCGCCCAGCGGGATGTAGAGGAAGTCGCGCAGGAAGCGCGAGAGCGTCATGTGCCAGCGGCGCCAGAAGTCGCGGAAGCTGGTGGCGCGGTAGGGGCTGTTGAAGTTCTGCGGGAACACGAAGCCCATCAGCAGCGCCACGCCGATCGCGATGTCGGTGTAGCCCGAGAAGTCGCAGTAGATCTGGGCCGCGTAGGCGTACGCGGCGAGCGCCACGTCGGGGGCGTGGTAGGCCTCCGGGACGCCGAAGACCGGGTCGACGATCTCGCGCGCCAGGTAGTCGGCCAGGGCGACCTTCTTGACGAGCCCGAGCGCGATCAGCACCACGGCCGCGCCCACGGCGACGTCGCGCGGGTTGCGCGGCTTGGCCAGCTGCGGGATGAACTCCCGCGCCCGCACGATCGGCCCGGCCACCACGTGCGGGAAGAAGCTCAGATAGAGCGCGAAGTCGAGCAGGGCGGCCGGCGGAAGCAGCCGCCGCTTGACGTCGACCACGTACGAGATCGCCTGGAACGTGATGAACGAGAGGCCGATCGGCAGCGCAAGCGTGAGCAGCGGCAGCGGCATGCCGAGCCCGAGCGTGTCGAGGAAGGCGCCGATCTCGTCGGCGAAGAAGCCGTAGTACTTGAACAGGCCCAGGACGCCGAGGTCGATTCCCACCGTGACCGCCACGATCCACTTGCGCCGGCGCTCGTCCTCGGTGCGGTGAACGAGCATGGCGCCCGCCTGGTTTGCCAAGGTAAGGCCCGCGAGCAGGAGGCAGTAGCGGGGGCTGGCGGCCGCGTAGAAGACGTAGCTCGCCGCCAGGACGAACGGCTTCCAGAGCCGTGGATGGGGCATCAGGGCCCACGACAGGGCCAGCACCACCGGAAAGAAGAATGCGAACTCGAACGAGGGGAAGACCACTTCGCGCGGCGATAGTAGGCGGGCTGGCGGCCGCCGTGGCCGCCGCCGCGCCGGCCGCCCACGCCGCCTGCGGGGGCGTGCAGCACTTCCAGCCGACCAAGCTGCGCAGGCCCGGCGCGCCGCCGCTAGCGGTGGGCGACTCGGTGTTGCTGGGCGCCGCCCCGCAGCTGCGCCGGCGCGGCTTCGAGATCGACGTGCGCGGCTGCCGCCAGATGAGCGAGGGACTCGCCCTGCTGTCGGCCCGGCGCGCCTCCGGGACGCTGCCCGACGTGGTCGTGGTGGCGCTCGGGACGAACTGGACCGTGACGACCGGCCAGATCCGCGCTGCGCTGCGCATCCTGGGACCGGAGCGGGTGCTCGGCCTGGTCACGCCGCCCGAGGTCGGCGGCGTCGCCAGCTCCGACCAGGCCGTCATGCGCGCAGCCGGCCGCCGCTGGAGGCTGCGAGTGAAGGTGCTCGATTGGGTGCGTGCGAGCGCCGGCCACTCGTGGACCTGGGACGGCATGCACCTCAAGCCCCAGGGGGCGGTCGCCTACGCCCGGCTGCTCAGCGGGGCCTTCAAGTGGCCGCTGCCACAGCTCGAGATGACGGTCACCCGCGCGGCCACGGCCGAGCCGCCGGACCGCCTAAGCGCCTGACAGCCACTCCGTGACGAAGTGGCCGTTCGCGTGGATGGCGATCTCGCGGAACGAGCCTCGGCTGGTGAACGCGTGCGGCACCCCGGCAGGCGCGACGACGATGTCGCCGGCGCGGACAACTCGCTCCTCGCCGTCAGCGACGAAGACCGCCTCGCCCGCTTGGACGATGTGGATCTCCGCATACGGGTGCGTGTGCATCGACGGGCCCTGCCCGTCGCCGGCCTCGACGAAGATCAGCGACACGCCCGCGTCACCGTGGTCATCCCCGACGAAGGAGTGAGAGAAGTTGCCGGAGGGGAGCTGGTCTTGGCGAAGGACCTCGATGGGTGAAGCCTACGCCGCGCTCACGGCAGCATCCGGTCCTGCCTGATCGCCTCCACGACGAGCTTCGCCGCGAGGGCCGCTCCGGTCGTGTTGAGGTGCACGCCGTCGCTCTGGCGCACCTGCCTGCGCTTGCGGCCGATCTTCATCGATCGCCGGAACCTGCCTCCCGGGGTGAAGACCTCGTCGAGCTCGATCAGCCGCACGTCGTCCTCGAGCCCGGCCGCCGCCTGGCGCAGCGCCGCGTTTACCGCCGGGAACGTTTCGCGGAACAGCCCGGCCCGTGCGGCCGGCAGCAGCAGCCAGTAGACGCGCCCACGGCCACCGCGGGCGTAGGTCCGCATCATCGCGCGCGCCCGGCGGGCGTACTCCGCGATCCAGGGAATCCCGCAGCAGTCCGCGCCCGCCATCGGAAAGCCGTCGTTGGCGCCCAGGAACATCACCGTGACGTCGGGCCGGATGTCCGCGACCTGCTCGCGCGCGTGGGCGCGCCAGTCGAGCAGCGACGGCTTGGAGATCCCGGTCGAGACGCGCGCGTCGCTGCGCAGCACCGCCCGGCCCGCGCGCTCCCGCATGAACGAGTCGACCAGCTGGATCATCGAGTCGCCCGTGGCCAGGATGCGCAGGCGCCCGCCGGCGGGCCGTACGCGCAGGGCACGCCTCACGCGCTGGTAGGGCGTCGCCGCTTCGACCGCGTACGCGCCCGGCCGCGCCGCACCGAAGCGCACGGTCCGCGCGCGCTTGCCGGCCGGCATCTGGAGCGAGCGGCACCGCTGGTGCGCGCCGGGCGGGCGCACGCAGAAGCGCACCGCGAAGTCGCCCAGCCGCCAGCGGTCGCGCAGTCGCAGCGCGACCCGCCCGGGTGCGGGGAGCGATCGCGGCCCGCTCACGGTCATCCGGTGCGCGCACGATGGAGTGCGCAGGTCGGCGGTCGTGGTCTGCGTGCCCTGCGTCGCGGTGAACAGCCGCATCGCGCTCGCGCAGCTCCAAACGGCGAACCGGCGCAGCACGGTCCGCTCGCCGGTCGGTGTCAGCACCCGCTCCGCGCCGCTCAGCTCGTCGCGCACCGTGAGCGGGACCCCCGCCGCGAGGTCCGTGACCGTCAGCGCGATTCGCCCGGGCGCCGGCGAGCTCGCGCGCAGGTCCAGCGCGTCGGCGGCAGGGACGATCGAGAGCAGCAGGGCGAGCGCCAGGGGGAGCGCGGCGGCGCGCCTCACCGCACCCGTACAGCCGGCCCGGCGACCGTGCCGGAGCGCACGCGGTACAGCCCGGCGTGCGCGATCTGCGTCCGGTAGCGCCCGCTCGCCGTCGTGTGCACGCGGCGCAGGGCGCGCCAGTGCCCGCGCACCCGGCGCTCGAGCACCAGCGCCCGCCGCTTGGGCGCGGGCGTGTACTGCCCCGCCAGCGCATCGGGGCCGAGCCGGACCCCCCAGCTCGCCGGCCGGGCCGAGCGCGCGTAGCGGGCGCCGGTCGCGACGCGTACGAAGGTGAACCACGTATCGCGGAGACCGAGCGCGGTGCGGATCGTCGGCCCGGACAGGGTCCTCGAGCCCTTCGTGCCGATCACCCGCGCGCGCACCACGCGCGGCGAGACGCCCCGCTTGAGGATCTTCACGCTCTTGAACCGGCCCGGAGCGCCCAGCGCGTGGTCGAGCGACGCGGCGCTGGTGTTGACCTTCCAGCGGTGGTACGGGGACTTGTTGTCGTACGGGTCGGGCACGCCGACCAGCCACGGCTTGGAGAGCGTGCCGACGAACGAGAACTCGATGTTCTCGGTCTCCCCGCCGGAGGTCGAGAAGTAGTAGGTCACCGCCGGAACGCCGTTGTAGGTGACGATCTGGCCGGCGGTGGCGCGCACGGCCGCGTCGCTGCGCACGCTCTCCCCGGTCACGCCGCGGTAGACCTGCGAGCGCGTGTCGGGGTACTGGTCGTAGAGGCCGCTCGTCTTGCGAGTTGCGAGCGCGTAGGTCCGCGCCGCCACCGCCTGCACCTTGAGCGCCTCGAGCGGCCACGAGCTGGGCATCTCGCCGGCCACGACGCCGCGCACGTACTCGTCGAGCGGGAGCACGTTGATCGCGGTCAGCCCGCCGCCCTCGAAGCGCAGCTCGATCGCGCCGCGGTAGAGCCCGCTGGTCACGCCGTTGAGCGCCGGGCCGAGCAGGCGCAGCGGCTCGGGGCCGGTGAAGCGGGCGCCGTCGCCCACGCGCGTGACGCGCTTGCCCGAGGAGGTCCTGACGAGGATGCTGCCGCCGGACGGGCGGGCGACGTAGGTGCGGCCGGCCTTCAGTGCCTTGCCGCCGATGCGGGTGGCGCCGCTGACCCGGATGTAGGGGTCCACGGGCTGGAGCAGGACGCGCACCGGCCGCGAGGACGCAGTCCCGAGCTGCGTGCCCTTGTAGTAGTGGCTCAGGATGCCTCGGTACTTGGCGCCGTTGAGCGCGTAGCCATAGGAGCCGTACTGGCTCATCCCGATGCCGTGGCCGAAGCCGGCGCCCTTGATGACATGGCGCACGGCGGCCTCCGACACGGCCGGGACGGCGGCAAGAACGGCAAGCAGAGCTGTCAGAGCGAGCGAACGACGCATGAATCCCTACAACGCCTCTATCGGCGGAAGGTAGCGGGACTCAACTGACGGAAAAAAGGTGCCACTCGCCGGGAACGCCGCGGAGCTCGTGCGAACCCCGCTCCTCAAAGGCGATTCCAGAGCCAACCACGAGGTCCTTCACAGTGCTCGATACGAGCACTTCGCAGGGGTCGGCGCGGTCCATCACGCGGGCGGCGATGTGCACGGCCAGCCCGCCCAGGTCGCCGTCCATCACCTCGAGCTCGCCGGTGTGGAGGCCGGCGCGCACCTCCAGGCCGAGCGTCGCCACCGACTCGGCGTGGTCGGCGGCGCAGCGGATCGCCCGCGCCGGGCCGTCGAAGGTGGCCAGGAAGCCGTCGCCGGTGTGCTTGACCTCGCGACCGCGGTGGCGCTCCAGCGAGCGCCGGAACAGGGCGTCATGGCGCTCGAGCATGTAGCGCCAGCTGCGGTCGCCCATGCGCGCGGCGTGCTCGGTCGAGTTGCAGATGTCGGTGAACAGCACGGTCGCGAGCATGCGGTCCGGCTCGGTCCGATGGCGCTCGCCGGTCAGGAACTCCTCCATCTCGCCCAGCAGCGCCTCGCTGTCGCCCAGCGAGTACATGTTGTCGCCGCCCTCGAGCTCGATCAGCTTGGACCCCGGGATGCGCTCGGCCAGGTAGCGGGAGTGCTCGATGTTGATGAACGTGTCGCCGCGCCGGTGCAGCACGAGGGTCGGCACACGGATCGACGGCAGGATGTCGCGCACGTCGAACTCGCCGATCAGCTCGAAGATGCGCCTGATCGTCGAGGGACTCGCCGCGAGCCGCTCGAGCCGCCCGGCCCACTCCATGAACTCCGGGTCGCTCATCAGGCTGGGCGCCACGCTCGCCGCCACGCGCCCCTCGCCCCAGTGCTCGACTGCCTCGTCCATGTGCAGCTGACGCTCCTCGGCCGGCCAGGCGAACTCGTAGCCCGGCGCCCAGGTCGCCCGCGAGAAGGCCGCGTAGAGGATCAGCGCGCTGACCCGGTCCGGGTGGGTCGCCGCGAACAGCGCTGCCATCGGACCGCCCTCGAGCGTGCCGGCGATCGCCGCCCGCTCGCATCCGGCCGCGTCCATCACGGCCAGCACGTCGTCCATCTGCTCCTCGAGCGTGGGCGCCCCGGCGAGCGGATCGGACAGGCCCGAGCCCCGCCGGTCGAACGTGATCACGCGCGCGAACTGGGTCAGCCGCTGCATCACGCGCGTGAGCGACTCCTCGGCCCACAGGTACTCCACCTGCGAGATCCAGGGCGGGATCCAGACGAGGTCGAGGGGCTGCTCGCCCTCCACGACGTACGCGATGTTCAGGTCGCCGCTCTTGGCGTACCGAGCGACCAAGGCCACATCATTGAAGTTACCGGTCGCGGGTATCGTGCTTTGGCGATGGCCAAGCGCAAGGCGTCGGACGTGTTCGTGGAGTGCCTCGAAGCCGAGGGCGTGAAGCACGTGTTCGGGATCCCGGGCGAGGAGACGCTCGATCTGAACGAGTCGCTGTCGAAGTCCTCGATCGCGTTCATCCCCGTGCGCCACGAGCAGGGCGG
Source organism: Thermoleophilaceae bacterium (assembly GCA_052038485.1). Taxonomy (GTDB): domain Bacteria; phylum Actinomycetota; class Thermoleophilia; order Solirubrobacterales; family Thermoleophilaceae; genus JACVRW01. The sequence goes on from JBQGCL010000213.1 coordinate 13,919, forward strand.
CGCCTACATGGCGGACGTCTACGGCCGGCTCACCGGCCACGCGGGCGTCTGCCTGGGGACGCTCGGCCCCGGTGCGCTCAACCTCGTCACGGCCGTGGCCGACGCGTTTCTCGACCGCGCTCCGCTGGTCGCGCTGACCGGGCAGGGCGACCTCGAGCGCATGCACAAGGAGTCGCACCAGTACATCGACCTGCTGCGCGTGATGCGTCCGATCACCAAGTGGAACGCGCGCCTGTCGGACGCGGCGATCATCCCCGAGGTCGTGCGCAAGGCGTTCAAGCTCGCCGAGGGCGAGAAGCCGGGCGCCACGCACATCGAGCTGCCCGAGGACGTGATGGTCGAGGAGATCGACGCGCGGCCGCTGCCGCGCGGGCGCCAGATTCGCAGCGAGCCGGCGGCGCGCGAGCTGCTCAAGGCCGCCGACCTGGTGCGCGCCGCGATCTCGCCGGTCGCGCTGGCCGGCAACGGCGTGATTCGCGGCAACGCGGCGCCGGCGCTGCGCGAGTTCGTGCGCGCGACCGGCATCCCGGTCGCCGAGACGTTCATGGGCAAGGGGCTGATCCCGCCCGACAGCCCGAACGCGCTCGGCTCGGTGGGGCTCCAGTCGGGCGACTACAGCATGGCCGGCTTCGAGGAGGCCGACCTGGTGCTCGCGATCGGCTACGACCTGGTCGAGCACTCGCCCGAGCACTGGAACCCGGGGCGCGAGAAGCAGATCATCTGCATCGACTCGGTGCCGGCCGAGATCGACGAGTACTTCATCCCCGAGGTCGAGCTGATCGGCGACATCTACCACGTGCTCACGCGGCTCGGCGAGGAGTGCCGGCACGTGCCCCACCAGGGCGGCTCGACCCGGCTGCGCGAGCTGGTCCTGGGCCGTTTCGAGCAGGCCAAGGACGACGACGCCTTCCCGGTCCAGCCGCCGCGCGCGCTCTACGAGATCCGCCAGGCGCTTGGGCGCGAGGACATCCTGATCTCTGACGTCGGCCTGCACAAGCTCTGGATCGGGCGCATGTTCCCGGCCTACGAGCCCAACACGGTGCTGATCGCGAACGGCCTGGCGGGGATGGGCTTCGCGGTGCCGGCGGCGATCGCGGCCAAGCTGGTCCACCCGGAGCGCAATGTGGTCACGGTCAACGGCGACGGCGGCTTCTTGATGAACAGCCAGGAGCTCGAGACCGCGGTCCGGCTGGGGACGCCGATCGTCAACGTGATCTGGGAGAACAGCCAGTACGGGTCGATCGTGTGGAAGCAGGACAAGCGCTTCGGCACGCACTTCGGGACCGACTTCACGAACCCGGACTTCGTCAAGCTGGCCGAGAGCTTCGGCATGCCGGCCTGGCGCTGCGAGTCGGCCGACGAGTTCGGCGAGCGCCTGCGCCACGCGCTCGGGCTCGGCGTGCCGTCGCTGATCGTGCTGCCGATCGACTACTCGATCGACGTTGCCATTTCTGAGGAACTCGGAACGGAGACCGTTGCCACATGAGCATCGCCACTGAGGAACAGACAGTCGTCGACAAGGTCAACAAGAAGCTCTACATCGGAGGCGAGTGGCGCGCCGCGTCGGGCGGCGGCACGCTCGAGGTGATCGACCCGGCGACCGAGGAGCCGCTCTGCGAGATCGCCGATGGGACGCCCGAGGACGCCGCGGCGGCGCTCGACGCGGCCGTGGACAAGCGCGCCGAGTGGGCCGCTTCGCCGCCCAACGACCGCGCCGGGATCCTGTGGAAGGCGTTCGAGCTGATGATGGAGCGCGCCGACGAGCTCGCGCTGCTGATGACGCTCGAGATGGGCAAGCCGGTGGCCGAGTCGAAGGCGGAGATCGTCTACGCGGCCGACTTCTTCCGCTGGTACTCGGGCGAGGCGCTGCGCATCGAGGGGACCTGGAAGCAGTTCGCCAACGGCACCAGCCGCGTGCTGGTGATGAAGCAGCCGGTCGGGCCGTCGCTGATGATCACACCCTGGAACTTCCCGATGGCGATGGGCACGCGCAAGGTCGGCCCCGCCGTCGCGGCCGGCTGCACGATCGTGATGAAGCCGGCGCAGCAGACGCCGCTGTCGATGCTCGCCCTCGGCCAGATCCTGGAGCAGGCCGGGCTGCCGGGCGGCGTCTTCAACATCCTCACGACGTCGTCTTCGGGCTCGACGACCGGGCCGCTGATCGAGGACCCGCGGCTGCGCAAGCTGTCCTTCACCGGGTCGACCGAAGTGGGGCGCAAGCTGATCGAAGCGTCGGCGAGCAACGTGCTCAAGGTGTCGATGGAGCTGGGCGGCAACGCACCGTTCCTGATCTTCGACGACGCCGACCTCGACGCCGCGGTGGAGGGAGCGCTGCTGGCGAAGATGCGCAACATGGGCGAGGCCTGCACGTCGGCCAACCGCTTCCACGTGGCCGAGCCGGTGCGCGAGGAGTTCGCCCGCCGCCTGGCGGGGAAGATGGGCGGGCTCAAGTTCGGCCGCGGCACCGAGGACGACGTCAAGGTCGGTCCGCTGATCGACGAGCCGTCGCGCGAGAAGGTGTCGGAGCTAGTGCAGGACGCGCTCGACCGCGGCGCGACCCGAGTGGTCGGCGGCGAGATCCCCGACGGACGCGGCTACTTCTACACGCCGACCGTGCTCGACGACGTGCCCGACGACGCGCGCGTCTTCCACGAGGAGATCTTCGGCCCGGTGGCGCCGGTCGGGGTGTTCACGTCCGAGGAGGAGGCGATCGCCCGGGCCAACGACACGGAGTACGGCCTGGTCGCCTACGTCTTCACCCGCGACATCAAGCGCGCCATCCGCGTCTGCGAAGGGCTCGACACCGGAATGGTCGGCCTCAACCAGGGCATGGTCTCCAACGCCGGAGCCCC
>JBQGCL010000214.1:0-3554 GCA_052038485.1 Thermoleophilaceae bacterium
TCGACGAAGGCCTCCTGCTCGTGGGTCAGGCGCACGCGCTCAGGCTTCGACCGGCTCGCGCGGCTTGAAGCGGTTGAGCTCGCGCAGCGCGATCACCATCTTGTGGACCTCGTCGGGCCCGTCGGCGATGCGCAGCCAGCGCCCCTGACGCCACTGTGCGGCCAGCGGCACGTCGTCGGACATGCCGAGCGCGCCGTGCACCTGCATCGCCCGGTCGAGCACCTCCTGGTGCATCTGCGCCGCGATCACCTTGATCATCGAGATCTCCTGCCGTGCGGCGCGCTTGCCCTCGGTGTCCATCTTCCAGGCCGCGTGCAGCACCATCAGGCGGGCCGAGTCGATCTCCATGCGCGACTTGGCGATGAAGTCCTGGACGAACTGCTTCTCGGCCAGCGGCCCGCCGAACGACTCGCGGTCGTGCGCGCGCTTGCACATCAGCTCGAATGCACGCTCGGCCGAGCCGATCGCGCGCATACAGTGGTGGATGCGCCCCGGGCCGAGCCGGTCCTGGGCGATCGCGAAGCCGGCGCCACGCTCGCCGAGCAGGTTGTCGGCCGGAACGCGGGCTTCCTCGTAGAGCACCTCCCAGTGCCCCGGACCCTCGTCGTGGCCCATCACCGGCACCGGCCGCACGCCCGTGAATCCGGGGGTGTCGATCGGAACCAGGATCATGCTCGCGCGCTTGTGGACGGCTGCGTCGGGGTCGGTCACCACCATCGCGATCGCGATCGACGCGCCGTTGTAGCCCGACGTGAACCACTTGTGCCCGTTGATCACCCACTCGTCGCCGTCGAGCTCGGCGCGCGAGGCGAGCTGGGTCGGGTCCGAGCCGCTCGTGTTGGGCTCGGTCATCGAGAAGCAGGAGCGGATCTCGCCGTCGAGCAGTGGCTGGAGCCAGCGCTCCTTCTGCTCCTCGGTCCCGTGCTCGGCCAGGATCTCCATGTTCCCGGTGTCGGGCGCGGAGCAGTTGAAGACCATCGGCGCCACGGCGCTGCGGCCCATCCGCTCGCAGAGCATCCCGTACTCCCAGTTGGTCAGGCCGGGTCCGAAGCGGTCGTCGGGCAGGAACAGGTTCCACAGCCCTTCGCCGCGGGCTCGCCCGCGCAGCTCGACGAGGATCTCGGGATACGGAACCCCCGGGCGCACCTCGCGGTCGAGCGCCTCGACGGCCTCGCGCTCCACCGGATCTACGTGCTCCTCCATGAACTCCTTGACGCGCTCGAGGAGGGCGGCGACGCGATCCGACGGTGCGAAATCCATGTGCGGGAGGCTACATTGCCGCCGGTCATGGCGAAGCTGCTCACAGAGAAGCGCGACCGGATCGCGTACCTGACCCTCAACCGGCCGGAAGCCAAGAACGCGATCGACCCGGAGCTGCACGAGGAGCTCTGGGCGGCGTGGGAGGACTTCCGCGACGACGACTCCGTCGACGTTGCGATCCTCACCGGCGAGGGCGACGCGTTCTGCGCCGGCGCCGACCTCAAGACCTACATCCCGCCGATCATCCAGGAGTCCACGCCCCGCTGGGTGCGCGACAACGTCGCCACCGGCCTCGGCGGCCTCACCCGCGGGCTGCACCGCATCCCCAAGCCGACGATCGCGGCGGTCAACGGGTGGGCGCTGGCCGGCGGGCTCGAGCTGGCGCTGGCGTGCGACATCCGGGTGGCATCGGAGCGGGCGCAATTCGGTTCGTTCGAGGCACGGCGCGGCTACCACCACGGCGACGGCGGGATCGTGCGGCTGGTCAACACATGCGGGGCCGGCGTGGCGCTCGAGATGCTGCTCACCGCGGAGCCGATCGACGCCGAGCGGGCGCTGCGCTGCAACCTGGTCTCGCGCGTGGTCGCGCACGACGACCTGCTCGGCGCCGCCGAGGCGGTGGCCGCGTCGATCCTGCGCAACTCCCAGATCGCGGTGCGCTCGGCGAAGGAGACGATCCTCGACGTGATCGGCCGTCCGCTCGACGACCAGCTGCGCGTCGAGGCGCTCAACGCCTACTCGTGCGCGGACCCGGAGGAGACGATGGACCTGCTGCGGCGCTTCTACGAGCGCACCGACGAGGGCCGCGCCGGCTAGCTCTGCAGCAGGTACGCGATCAGCGCGGCGCCGGCTCCGGTCAGCACGATCGCGATCGCGAGCTTGACCGGGTTGGGACGCACGTCCGCCGTGGGCGGCGGAGCGAGGTCGGTCTGGTGCAGCACCGCGCGCGCGGTCTCCAGCCCGGACTCCGGCACGAGCACGTCGCGCGGGCCGGCGGCGAGGAAGTCCGGGACGTCGAACCCGCGCGTGCGGCGAAGGATGCTCGGCACGCCCTCCTCGAGCAGCAGCCCCTGGATCAGCTCGGCCTCGGCCTGGTTGCGGCCGCCGGCCACGCGCACCAGCTCGCCCTCGGTGTAGCGCGGGTCGATCTTGCGGGCGCGGCCGTGGGCGTCGCTGAGCGGCTCGTCGAGCGGCTCGCCGGCCAGCGGCATGCCGCACCGCGCGCAGAAGGCCTCGTCCGATTCCGGGACGGCGCCACACGCGGGACAGGCGAGCTCATCACTCGACGTCGAGGGGTTCCTCCTCGACCTTGCCGTCCTTGAGCCACCAGGCTCGGGCGGTCGGGGCGCCGTCCAGCGAGACGATCACGTACAGGTAGTCGGGCCAGTTGCTCGCCAGGTTGATGTCTGTCTGCGACGGCTCCGGGGGGCTCTTGGGATGGGAGTGGTAGGTGCCGACCTGGCGGCCGTCCTCCTCCGAGAGCTTCCAGAGCGCGTACATGCTGTCGCCGTCGAGCATGTAGCCGTAGCGCGAGTTGAGCTCGTTGCCGGCCCGCTTCACGCCGGCGATCGTGTCGCCGTCGCACCAGAAGTAGCCGCAGCACTCGTTGGGTGCGTCCTCGCGCGCGTGCGCGACGAGCTCGTCCCAGTCCGCGCGCGAGATCCTCACCGGGGGAAGGCTAGTGTGCGCCGCCATGCAGCCGACCTTGACCAGGCGGGCGGCGCTCGGCGGCGCGGCCGCGCTCGCGCTCGCCTCGTGCGGCGGCGACCCGCCGCCGGCGACCGGACCGCGCGCCGGCTCGGGGGCCGGGCTGCTCAGCTCGATCGTGGCGCTCGAGCACGCGGCGATCGCGGCCTGGACGGCGATCGGGGAAGTCCTGACCGGCGACGGCCGCCGGTATGCGCGTGAGATCCACGCGCGCGAGGTCGCCAACTCCGAGCGGATGGCGGGGCTGGTGCGCGAGCTGGACGGGACGCCGCCGAAGACCCGACCGGCCGCCGACTACGCGCGCCTGTTTCCGCGGCTCGGGTCCGAGGCCGACGCGCTGCACTTCGCGCGCGACCTCGAGGAGCGCCTCGTGCGCGCCTACCTGGAAGGCCTACGGCTGTTGCCCGACGCCGAGCAGCGCAGCGCGGTGGCCGAGATCGCGGCCGCCCAAGCGGAGGACCTCGCCGTCGTGCACGTGCTGGCCGGCGAGCCGGCGGCCCCACAGCCGTTCGTGACGGGAACGCTGTGACGCCCACGCGCCGCAATCTTCTGCTGGCTGCCCTTTCCAAGGGCCTCTCTGACACCGA
>JBQGCL010000215.1:0-3193 GCA_052038485.1 Thermoleophilaceae bacterium
AGTAGGCTCGCTCTCGCCGATGTCGGCCGACTTTCTCCCGTGGCGGATCGCCGGTTCGTACCTGGAGGCCTGTAACTGCGAGGTGATCTGTCCGTGCCGCCGCATCGGCGGCCGTCAGGGCGGGCGGTCGACCTACGGCCTCTGCCTCGGCTCGCTCTCCTGGCAGATCGACGAGGGGCACGCCGGCGGCGTCGACCTGGCCGGCCTCCGCGCGGTGCTCGCGAACCGCTACGACGACGACGAGGCGGGCTCGCCCTGGACGTTCGTGCTCTACGTCGACGAGCGCGGTGACGTACGGCAGCGTGCGGCGATCGAGGGCATCTTCCTGGGGCGGCTCGGCGGCACTCCCGAGGAGCAGTTCCCGTGGGTGTGGAAGCCGAGCACGCTGCTCGGCGTGCGCCACGTCGCGATCGACGTCGATCACACGCCCGGCCGGGGTTGGTTTCGCGCCGGGGGACAGGTCTCCGTGCGGGTGCGCGATCCGGCGGCGGACCAGGAGACCGTGACCTGCGTCATCCCCGGGCACCATCGGTCCGGGAGGGAGGTCGTCGCGGAGCAGCTCAGCGTCGACGACGGTCCGCTCAACTTCGAGTTCACCGGCAAGTGCGGCTACGAGGCCACCTTCGACTACTCGTCGTAGGCGGTCAGTGGTCCATCGTCATCCCGCCCTGACCCGGGACGGTCAGGCCTGGAACCTGGTCGGGCACGAGCGCGACGCCCAGCGCCAATACCGCCAGCAGCAGCGCGACCGCGCGGGTGACGTTCCAGGGCAACAGCTTCTCGACCCCCACCACCGCCGCGATCGTCACCGTCCACACGATGCTCATCAGGCCGAGCGCGAACAGCGTCGCCATCAGGGCCCAGCAGCAGCCGATGCACCAGCCGCCGTACTCGGTGCCCATCCGCACGGCGCCGAACCGGCCGGTGCGCCACGAGCCGACCACGAATGCGAGCGGGGTGCGGCACTTCGCGAGGCATACGTCCTTCAGCGGTGTGAGCTGGTAGACGGCCGCGATCGCCACCGCGCCCGCCGCCAGATAGCGCCCCCAGCGGTCCCAGGAGAACGCTTCGATGTCCAACGCCCGGATCGCGTCGAAGAGGGCATAGGCCGCGAGGCCGAACGCAGCCCAAGCGATCAGATAGCCGCCTGCGAAGGCAGCTGACGCCCCCCGCAGCTCCCCGCGCCCGAGCTCGCGCTTGCGGCGCTGGACCATCGCGTGCGCCGCCACCATCGGCGCGGCCGATGGCAGCATCATCGCGGCCATCATCACGATCCAGATCGTGGCGTAGAACCCGAGTGAGCCGAGATCGGTTCCCGGTCCCTCGTCCATGCCCGCCATGCGCCTATCGGTGACGATCCAGGCGACGGCTCCCGTAACGAGAGCGGCGACCACCGCCGCGTGGGCCGCGGTCATCCGGCGGGGCGGCCAGCCCGTGTGCTCCACGGGCCGACTATCGCAGCTCCGCCAGGCGCCCCTCCAGGAAACGCCGCTCCGCGTCGGAGTGCACCAGCTCCAGGGCTCGTTCGTAGGCAGCTCTGGCATCGTCCACGCGGTCCAGCCGCGTCAGCAGCTCCGCCCGCATCGCATGCAGGTAGTGATAGGCGTCGAGCTCGAGTCGGTCGGCCAGCTCGAGCGCGCCCTCGGTGTCGCCGGCCTCCGCGATCGCCACCGCCCGGTTCAGCTCCACCACGGGTGAGCCTGTCACCCGGGCGAGCTCGCCGTAGAGCGCGCCGATCTGCTCCCAGTCCGGCTCCACCTCCGAGTGCAGGAGCGCCAGCGCCGCCTGGAGCACGTACGGGCCGCGCCCGCCCAGCGCCATCGCCCGGTCAAGCTCGCGCTCGCCCGCCGCCAGCTGCTCGGTGTCCCAGAGCGAGCGGTCCTGGTCGCGCAGCAGCACCACCTCGCCCTCGGCGAAGCGCGCCTCGCGGCGCGCGTCGTTGACGAGCATCAGCGCCAGCAGCCCGCGCACCTCGGCCTCGTCCGGCATCAGCTCGGCCACCGCACGCCCCAGCCAGATCGCCTCGGCGGCCAGCTCGCCGCGCCCGCCGTAGCCCTCGTTGAAGATCAGGTAGACGACCGCCAGCACCGCGGCCAGGCGGTCGGGCAGCAGGTGGTCGGGCGGCACCCGGAACGGGATCCCGGTCTCCTTGATCCGCTTCTTCGCGCGCACCAGGCGCTTGGCCATCGTCTCCCGCGGAACCAGGAACGCGCGTGCGATCTCCTCGGTGGAGAGGCCGCCGAGCGTGCGCAGCGTGAGCGCCACCTGCGCGTCGAGCGCGAGCGCGGGGTGGCAGCAGGTGAAGATGAGCTCGAGCCGCTCGTCGGGGAAGGCGCTGTCATCCATTGGCGGAGGCGCCTCCAGCAGCTTCGTCTTCTCGGCCAGCGTGCGGTCGCGCCGGATCCGGTCGATCGCGCGGTTGCGCGCCGTCGTCACCAGCCACGCTCGCGGGCTGTCCGGCGTCCCCTCGCGCGGCCAGCGCTCCGCCGCGATAGCGAACGCCTCCTGGGTGGCTTCCTCGGCGAGCTCGAAGTCGCCGAGGAAGCCGATCAGGGTCGCTAGGACGCGTCCCCACTCGTCGCGGAAGACGGCCTCGAGGTTCAGTAGCCCTCCACCACGGGCCGGACCTCGATCGCGCCGCCCAGGCGGGCAGCCGGGATCTTCGCGGCGAGCTCGATCGCGGCGTCGAGGTCGTCCGCCTCGAAGAAGAGGTAGCCGCCCAGCGCCTCCTTGATCGCCACGAACGGACCGTCGGTCGTCAGCGTCTTCCCGTCCTCGACGCGGACGGTGGTCGCCGCGGCGGGGTCCGCCATCTGCACGCCCGGCTCGACCCCCGGCGTCTGGTTGATCTCGCCGTAGGCGGCGAAGACCGCGTTCTGCTCGTCCTCGGACAGCTTGGCCCAAGCCTCCGGGTCGCGCGGGGTCGGCGTGTCGCCCTGGTGGATCAGCAGCATGTACTTCATTGCGCTACCTCCTGTGGATCGGATGGTCGCGTAGGAGACGAACGGCCGCCGGAAGAATGGACACCTGATTTAACGGTCACACGACGATGACCTTAACGGTCACACCGTGCGATAGGCTACTCGAGTGGCAACCACCACCGCCAAGCATCTTGCGCGCCGGATCGGCGCCGACGAGCGGACACTGCGCCGCGCCGTTGCGCTCGGCCTCGTTCACGCGGACCGGACCAGCC
>JBQGCL010000216.1:0-1597 GCA_052038485.1 Thermoleophilaceae bacterium
CGCTGCGCGATCGCCGTGGCCGCGGTGGGGTCGGTCGGCGAGACGATCGCGCCCAGCACGAACGCGGTCGGCCACGTCAGCCCGGGGATGACGGCGTGGGCGACGACGGCGACCGCGACCGTCGTCGCCAGCACGAGGCCGACGGCCAGCAGCGAGATCGGAACGGCGTTCGCGCGGAGCTCGCGCAGCGACGTGAAGAAGGCGGCACCGTAGAGCAGCGGCGGCAGGAAGGCGATGAGGACGAGGTCCGGCGCGAGCTCGATCGTCGGCATGCCGGGCACGAACCCGAGCGCGAGCCCGCCGAGCACGAGCACGATCGGATAAGGGATCCGGACGACCTGCGCGAGGGCGAGCAGTGCCGCGCCGGCCGCGAGGAGGGCGAGGAGGACGACGCTGTCGTCGGCTCCGAAGTGCACCGAGCCATCACAGCAGACGATCGGCCGCGCCGGAATCAGTCAGGTGACTGCGAAGCGGCTAGTTGCCCTGCCAGTCGGCGGTCGACGGCCGGTTGTCGATGTGGATGAAGCCGTCGCGGTCGTACCGGCCGATGCCGCCCTTGTTCCCGAGCCGGGCGCGCAACGTCTTCGCGTGCGCCACCCACTGCTTGGAGCTGCCCCGCTCGTAGCGCGTGTCGGCGGCCACGGAGCCGGGGGTCTCGTCGTAGATGTGCTGGCTGTTGGTCGCCGCGCCTGAGATCGCGCTGTTGTAGGCGCGATGCCGGTAGCCCGAGATCACCGTGCACGTGCCGAACTTCGCGCGCATCGGCTCCAGATAGTCCTGGCAGAGGCGAATGATCGCCGGCCAGGAGCTGACCGGGACCGCGGATCCGCGGGCGTCCTTGGTGCGGAACTCCTTCAGGTGGAAATGGGGGGTGATCTGGCCTCTGTCGGGCCGTTCGCGGATCTTCCGCTTTCGAAAATCGTCCAGTGCCTTCGTCGGGCTTCCGTCCGGGTTGAGGCTGAGAGCCACGGGGTCTCCTTTCGTCGAGCTCGAGCCCACTATGGGATCGGCGTCGACGTGCGGTCAAGGATGCGAGCGTCCCCCGGAACCCGACTTCGGGGGCCCGCGACGCTCACACTTGCCCGAAGTACGGATGCGCGCCGGGCACGCCGGCGACAAGGCTCCGGGTGGGCGGGGCGAGTGCCTCCGCGACTCGTACCGGACCGCCTGGACGTTCACCCTCGTGTTCAACTGGGTCGCGTTGCTCTGGCTGGGCGTCCGGGCGAAGAACCGACGGCGTCCTTTAGCGCGCGCAGATGCTTGGCGGACGGCGCTGGAGCGGCGCTCTCCGCGGGAACGGCGGCCGCGGACACCGCGACTGCGAGGACGACGCCGAGCGCCACCCCGGCGATGGCAAAGGGTCCCGGGCGCCGCTTCGTCGCTCTCGGCGCATCGCCGAAGCCGCGCCCCATAAGATCGGACCGCCCGCGGGCCGTCATCGCGAGACGTGCGCGCACCGGAGACGAGGAGGAGGCGTGATGGCTGGCGGTGAGGTCGCGGCTACCGGCGAAAGGCTCGAGGCGAGCGTCAGGTCGCTGATGCCTGAGCTCAAGGACGGCCTGGCGCGCCTCGTCGCGATCCCGACGGTCTCGGCGCC
>JBQGCL010000217.1:0-50065 GCA_052038485.1 Thermoleophilaceae bacterium
CTGAGCACCGAGATCGGCGGCCGGCATGCAGAGCGCCTGTCGGACTAGGGCTGGAGGATCTCGTCGAGCTCGCCGAGCCGGCGCCGCAGCCCCTCGGTGACCACCTCGCACAGCTCGAACATGCTGGGGTCGCTGATCTCGTAGACGGTGCGGGTGCCCTGCTTGGTGCGGCTCACCATGCCGGCGCTGCGCAGGATCCCGAGGTGCTTGGAGACGTTCTGCTGCGACGCCCCGACCGCGTCCTGGAGCTCGCTCACGCTCGCCGCGCCGTCGCGCAGCCTGTCCATCAGCTTGATCCGCATCGGCTCGCCCAGCACGCGAAAGCGCTCGGCGACCAGGTCGACCAGGGGATCGGGCAGCGGATGTGGGACGTCGGACTCAGCCACCTTGCGAATGTTAGCACAATCACACAGTTGTGTAGTTGGAAACTTGTACGGTGGGAAAATGAACAGCGAAGAGCTCGGACCGATCGGCCGCCTCGGCCGCTACACCGCCACTCACTTCCGCGTCGTCGCCGTCGCCTGGCTGCTGGGGGCCGTCGGACTGGGGCTGCTGGCCCCACGCGTGGAGACCGCCCTGTCCGGCGCCGGCTGGGAGGCCACCGGCTCGGAGTCGGTCGAGGCCCGCGGGCTGATCGACGACCGCTTCGGCGGCCTGGGCAGCTATGCGCTGACGACCGTGGTCCACTCCCCCACCCGGACGGTCGGAGACCCCGTCTTCCGCAAGACCGTCGCGAACGTCGAGCGCACGCTGCGCGCCGACGACGCGATCGATCGCGTCCTGGCGCCGTCTCCCGGGACCTCGATCTCGCGCGACGGCCACACGGCGATCGTGCGAGCGGGCGCCGCGCGCAGCCCCGATGGCATGGTGCTCGCCACCAACGACCTCAAGCGCGAGCTGGCCCGGCTCGGCACCCGGGGGATAGACGTCAACGTGACCGGCGCCGCGGCGATGTGGTCGGACTTCAACGAGTCCAACCGCGAGGCGATGCTCCGCTCGGAGCTGATCTCCTGGCCCGTGACGCTCGCGATCATGCTGCTCGCGTTCGGCTCGCTGGTGGCCGCCGGCCTGCCGCTGATGCTCACGGTGACCGGCCTTGTGGCGGCGGCCGGCCTGCTCTACCTGTCCACGCTGCTGCTGCCGATCTCGCTCTGGGCGATGAACTTCGCGTTGATGTTCGCGCTCGCGCTCGGCATCGACTACGCGCTGTTCGTGCTCCAGCGCTTCCGCGCCACACGCTCCGACCCGCAACTGTCCGCGGTGGACGCCACCGCCCTGACGATGGACAGCGCGGGCACCGCGATCCTGTTCAGCGGGATCACCGTGCTGATCTCACTGACGGCGGTGGTGCTCGTGCCGAGCCCCGCCTTCCGCTCGATGAGCCTCGGCATCGGCCTGGCGGTGGTCCTCGTTCTCGCGGCTGCGCTGACGCTGCTGCCGGCGGCGCTCGCGCGGCTGGACGCGAGGGTCGACAAGCTGTCGCTGCCCTGGGCCCGTGACCGTGAGCACGGGTCGGCCCGCGCCGCCGCCTGGGGCGAGCGCCTGTGGCGGCGCCCGCTCGCCTACGGCGCCGCGGCCGTCGCGATCCTCGTGGCGCTCACCATCCCCGCCGCGGCGATCGACACCTCCATGCCGTCGATCAAGGTGGTGCCCGACTCGGGCTCGTCGCGGGTCGGCTACGGCCAGGTGCAGGATGCCTTCGGGAAGGGTGCGGCGGGGCCGCTCCAGATCGTCGCCCCGAGGGCGCAGGCGGCGGCGGTCGCGAAGCTGGCTGGGCGCGATCCGGGGATCGTGAGGGTCCTGCCGGCGGTCAGCGAAGGTGACCTGACGCTGGTCACCGCGCTGCCGCGGCAGGATCCCTCCGACGCCTCGGTGGGAGAGACGATCGAGCGGCTGCGCGCCGGGCTCCCCGCGGGCGTGCTGGTCGGCGGCGCGGTGGCGGAGACGCACGACCTGGAGGTCGCGCTCGACGCCAGCACCCCACTCGTGATCGGCGTCGTGCTGCTGCTCAGCTTCGTCGTGCTCTTGATCGCGCTGCGGGCACCCCTGATCGCGGCGGCCGCCGTGCTCACGAACCTGCTGGCCACCGGCGCCGCCTTCGGCGCGGCCAAGCTGATCTTCCAGGACGGCGCGCTCGAGTCGGTGCTCGGCTTCGAGTCGCAGGGCTTCCTCGACGCGTGGGGCCCGGTCTTCTTCTTCGCGATGGTGTTCGCGATCTCGATGGACTACACGGTCTTCCTGCTCGCGAGCGCGAAGGAGCACTGGGACTCGACCCACGACCCGCGCGCGGCGGTCGTCGGCGGCCTCGAGCGGTCCGGCCGGGTGATCTTCGCCGCGGGCGCGGTGATGGTGGCGGTCTTCTTCACGTTCGCGCTGTCCGGACCGCTCCCGCCGAAGGAGATGGGCGTCATCCTCGGGATCGCCGTGCTCCTCGACGCCGCCGTGGTCCGGCTGCTGCTGCTGCCGGTGCTGCTGCGGCTGATGGGGCGCTGGGCCTGGTACCTGCCGGGACGCCCGGCCGCCGTCTCAGCGTCTAAGCGTCGTGCTGAGCTTGGCCACGCGCACCGGGTCGGGAGCCGTCCCGGCGATGGTCTCCAGCAGCGCGGACACGCGACGGGCGCGGCTCAGCGCCTTGCGGGCGCTGCGGCGGATGGCGAGTGAGAGCGTCTTGGCGCTGCGCGTGGCTGTGATCCGGCGGGAGCTCAGCTCGTAGCGCCTGGCCCTCCCCGGCTTAAGGCCCAGCTCCCTCGCCTGCGCCGCCGACAACGTCAGCTCGGCCGTCAGCGGGCACCTGCGCGCGCACGCAGCCCAGAGCTTGAGCCCGCGCGAGGCGATCCGCCGCAGCCCCGCCTCGCGCCGCACGGAGATGGTCCGCTTGAGGGTCAGCTTCGCGCTCCCCTCGGTCAGCGTCACCGTAAGCGTCGCCTTCGTCAGCGCGCGTCCTCGCAGGGCGGCGCGCGCGCGGCGGCCCAGCTTGACCGCCACCTTCGCGGTTCCGGGCGATCCGCGCCGGGAGGTGGCTTTGCCGAGTGAGGTGGTGCGCCGCCCAAGCCCAAGCCGTCGGGCCGTCTTCGCCGACACGCTCACCTTTGCGCTCGCGCGGCACTCCGACGCGCACGCCGCCATCACGCTGTAGCGCCCGGTCAGCACGTCCGCCAGCCGCCCCTCGGCCGGCGCCACCACGAAGCTCGCCGCCGGCGGCGGGTCGGGATCGATCCGCCAGGTGTAGGTCGCGGGCGACGCATCCTCGTTGTCGGACCCGTCGATCGCCCGGGCGCGCACCGTGTGGGAGCCGAGCGCCAGGCCGCTGAACGTCCGCGTGGCGGCGCACGGCTCGTAGACCGCGCCGTCGAGCGCGCACTCGAAGGTCGCCCCGCCGTCGTTCGAAGTGAACCGGAAGGTCGCCGACGTCGCGCGCGTCGGGCTGCCGGGTGCCGACGCGATCCCGGTGCTGGGCGGCGTGGTGTCGATGTTGCAGAGCGCCTTCTGGGTCGCCAGCCCCCATCCGGTCAGCGTGCCGGTGTCGCCCTCGAACAGGTCACGCACGCGCAGCGTCCAGGTCCCGCGCCTGCTCTTCCCGTCAAAGCGCGACAGCTGGTCGTTCTGCGGCTTGAAGTTGCCCGTATACGGCGGCGAGCCCTGCGAGATGTTGGTGGCGGCCTCGTCGTCGAAGACCGTCCCGCTGAAGTTGTTGCCCTGGTTGTTCGGCCCGCCGGGGTGATCGGCCAGCCGCACGGTCGTCCCGTCCGGGCCGGTGATGTCGATCTGGAGGTCGCCCACCCAGCTGTGCGCGATCCCCGCGACCGAAACGTTGAGGTCCTTGATGCGCCCCCGCTCGGGCACGAACACCGACGACGCCACACCCGCCGGGCTGTCGTCCGGGATCGCCACCGGCACCTGCGTGCTCGCGTTCGTCTGGAGCGCACCCGGAGCGCCGGTGGGCAGCACCACCGGGACGGTCTGCGTGCCGGCCGAGGTCGCGATCGCCAGCGTCGCGCTCGCGTCGGCGCCGCAGGCCGCCGCGTTGGCGAGGTGCACGCCGAAGCTCGGGCTGTTGGAGCCGGTCGCCCCGCTTCCCATCGCTGCGTAGGTGGCGCCGCCGGCGGTCACGGCGAGCCCGCCCGCACCGGTGAGCGTCGCGGGCTGCGTGCCGGTCGCCGTGCTCGGGCCGGTGTTGCGCACCTGCTCGCTCAACGCCGCATACTCGTCCGACTCAAGCACGCCGTCGCCGTCCCCGCCCGCAACCGCGTCGTTGACTGTCGTCGCCTCGTGCGCGAGCACGGGCGCTGCCTGCTCGGTCGCGTTGGAGACCACCAGCGCGAAGTCCTGATCGGTCGCGTCGCCGCTGTTCGGTACGCCGTCGCCGGCGATCGTCGTCGGCCTCACGGCGACCGAGAGCCGCCCGCTCGTGCCCGGCGGCAGATAGACGCTCTCCACGTTGTTGCGGAAGTCGGCCGCCCCGCCGGCTCGCGACCAGCTGCCGCCGAAGACGTTGCCCCGGTAGAGACGCCCGCCCGCGGTCACCTCGAGGTCGAGGTTGTTGACGAAGGCGTTGCCGCTCAGCGGCCCCGGCGGGTCGGTCCATACGAGCGTCACCTTCACCGGCTTGCTCGCGTTCGGGACGACGAAGGAGCGGACGTCGGGCGCGTCGGTCGAGGCGTCGAAGGTGGCGACCTGATCGAAGAACTCGCGCGAGGTGGTCGCGTCGAGCGCCGACCCGAGGTTGACCCTCCCCCACCCCTGGTCCTCGTTGGGACCGCCCGCGACGGTCGTGCCCTTGCCGTTGTCGCCCCCGGCCAGATCGGTCGCCGTGTTGATCAGCAGCGCCTTCGTCATCGCCGGCGAGGGCACGACCCCGCCCGGCACGTTGTTCTGGTACCAGTCGCGCACCAGCGCCGCCGCGCCCGCCACGTGCGGCGCGGCCTGGGACGTCCCCGAGATCAGCGAGTAGCTGCCGGCGAAGAATGGCGTGCAGGTGCCGCCCAGCGACTGGTTGAAGATCCCGGCAGGGGAGCGCGCGCCGGTCATGTGCGTGCCCGGTGCGACCAGGTCCGGCTTGAGGCGGCCGTCGTCGGTCGGGCCGCGGCTGGAGAAGCTCGCGATGTCGCGGGCGATGTTCGCCTCGGCGTCGGTCGTGCCGCAGCCGTCGGTGCCGCTCGCCCTCACACCCTCGGAGGCGCCGACCGTGATCACGTTCTTCGCCGAGCCCTCGAGCGACACGGTCGCGTAGCCCTCGTTCTTCGTCCCCGGGATGCCGTCGCCGTCGTTGCCGGCCGAGAACACCTCGACCATCTGCTGGTTGCCGCCCGTGCCCGACTGCGCGTCGCGCACGAGCTGGTCGTAGAGCGCCGAGCGGCCCGTGTACGAGCCCCAGCCGAGCACCGTCCCGGTGCCCCACGAGTTGTTCGAGATGCGGGCGTCGTTCGCGTACGCGCTGGACGTGATCGCGGCCGGGTCGAGCGTTGGCGTCACCTGCCCGTCGCAGCCGAAGATCCGCGACGCCCCGATCTGAGCGAGCGGCGCCACCCCGAGCCCGTGGTTGTAGCCGCTGCCGTCCTCGCTGGCCGCCCCCGTGCCCGCGTTGTAGCCGGCGGCGATCGAAGCCACGTTGGTCCCGTGCCCGGTGCAGTCGCGCGCGTCCGGCCCGCCCGTGTAGTCGGTCATGTAGTCGATCCGGTCCGGGTTGGAGGTCGAGCCCTGCTCGTAGAAGTCGGGGTGGTCGGGCGTGAGCGTCCCGTCGTCGACGCCGGAGTCGGTCACGTCAATGGCGAAGCTGAACGGCGGCGAGAAGCGCGCGTTGTGCCAGGCCAGGTAGGTGGGGGCGCTGGGCCCCAGGAACGCGTTCAGGTTGCCCGCGACGATCTGGGCGCCGCGCTCGTCCGTGGGCTGGGGCGGGGCGTCTGGCTCGATCGTCACGACCGCGGGGTCACGGGCGAGCCGGTCCACCCCGTCCGGCGTCAGCTCGAGGTACTGGGTGCGCAGCGAGCCGACCGAGATGGGCGCGCTGACCGTCGCCCCCGCCGCGGCCGCGTCGTCGCGAGCGGCCGAGCCGTCTTCGCCCGACAGCGTCGACACCGCGTAGCGCGCCGTGCCGGCCGGCTCGGCCTCCAGCTTGTCGGCGGCGGTCATCGGGATCACCGCTCGCACCGCCGGGTCGGTGCCGACCAGCTCCGCGATCCGGTCCACCGCCGCCCCGCCCGCGTGGACCACGTAGGCGTTCTCGGCCTGGTAGGTCACGATCCGCGCGCCGGTCGCGCGCAGACGCTCCAGCCAGGGGTCCTTGGGCGGGCCGATGAACTGCACCAGCGCCAGCACCTCGTCGCGGTCGGGCGCGTCCTTGCGCGCCAGCGACGCTCGGTCCGCCGCCGGGTCGATGGGCCCCGCCGCGGTCGTCACCTCGCGCATGTCGTCGCGCCGGTCGGCGCCGGCGGCCCTCAGGCGCCGGTAGTCGTCGCCGGAGGCCTCGACCAGGTCGAACGAGCCGTACCGAGCCACGAGGCGGCCGTCGGCAGCCGCTAGCGCGACCACCCCCTTGGCGGTCTTCGGCACCAGCAGCAGATGCTCCACGGGCTCGGCGGCGGGGGCCGCGGGCTCGGGCTTGGCATCGGCCAGCACGGCGCTGGACAGCGCCACGAGCAGCAGAAACGCGATGCTGAGCGAGCCGAAACGCGAAGCGGCGATCGTATGAGGGTAGTTAGGACCCCGTTTGGGGCGCTACCGAACGGTTACCGGCTCGGCCGGCACCGTCTGCTCCGCGACCGCCTCCACCGTCTCCTCGGGCTCGCCCTCCTCACGCGCGCAGACCACGCGGAAGCGCCCAGTGCCGAGCTCGGCGTTGGGCCTGATCGGCAAGCCCCGGATCGTGTCCCACCCGAGCCGCTCGACCTCGAACGGGTTCATCTCGACGGCCACGGCCGGCCACTCGCAGCCCTGGTTGTGCTGGTCTATCGCCTTCGAGATCGCTTCGAGGTTCTTGCCCTCGGCGCTCATCGCGACGCCGGCGTTCCGATCACCTTCGCGTAGTGCTCGATCGTCAGGCGCAGGCCGTCGCGGATGTCGACCTCGGGCTCCCAGCCGAGCAGCTGCCTGGCGCGCGTGATGTCCGGCTGGCGCACCTGCGGGTCGTCGATCGGCAGCGCCTCGAAGACGATCTCCGAGCGCGACTCGGTCAGCTCGATGATCAGCTTGGCGAGGTCGAGCAGGCTGAGCTCGCTCGGGTTGCCCAGGTTGACCGGCTCGTGCACGTCCTCGGCCTCCTGCAGCAGGACGAGGCCCCGGATCAGGTCGTCGACGTAGCAGAAGCTGCGCGTCTGGCTGCCGTCGCCGAACACGGTGAGCGGCTTGTCGGTCATCGCCTGGCGCAGGAAGGTCGGGATCGCGCGCCCGTCGTGCGGGCGCATGCGCGGACCGCTGGTGTTGAAGATGCGCGCGATGCAGGTGTCCACGCCCTGCTGGCGCAGGTACGCCATCGTGAGCGCCTCGGCGTAGCGCTTGGCCTCGTCGTAGACGCCGCGCGGGCCGATCGGGTTGACGTTGCCCCAGTAGGACTCGGGCTGCGGGTGCACCAGCGGGTCGCCGTAGACCTCGCTCGTCGAGGCCAGCAGAAAGCGGGCGCGGTGGCTCTTCGCCAGGCCGAGCGTGTTGTGCGTGCCGTAGGCGCCGACCTTGAGCGTGTGCAGCGGCAGCCGCGCGTAGTCGATCGGGGTGGCCGGCGAGGCCAGGTGGTAGACGAAGTCGACGGGCTCGTCGACCTCGTAGTGCTCGGTGATGTCGAACATCTCGAAGCGGAAGTTCGCCCCGTTCTTGAGGTGCCGGACGTTCTCCAGCGATCCCGTCTCGAGGTTGTCGACGCAGATCACGCGGTGACCGCGTTCGAGCAGGTAGTCGCACAGGTGCGACCCGAGGAAGCCGGCTCCGCCGGTGACGAGAGAGGTTGGCATCGCTCCAGAGGCTACCTGTGGTTGCAGATCATCCGTCGAAGTCGATCACGGACCGGTACGGTGGCGCCCGATGGAGCTCGGCGCACCTGCCTCGTACCTGATGCTCGGTCCCGGCGCCGCGGTCTACTCGAGCGACGGCGAACGGCTCGGCGAGGTCGAGCACGTGCTCGCCGAGCCCGAGGAGGACATCTTCGACGGGATCGTCTTCGACGCGAGCGCGCTCCCTGGCGGTCACCGCTTCGTCGACGCGGCGGACGTGGGCGAGATCTACGAGCGGGGAGTTGTCCTCAAGCTCGACGCGGCCTCTGCGGAGAGCCGCCTGCACCGGCCCCCGGAGAACCCGGCGGCCATGTCGGCCAGTCCCGACGACGTCACCGAGGGCGACCTCGAGCGCAAGCTGCGCCGCGCCTGGGACCTGGTCTCGGGCAAGTACTAGAGCAGCACACCGGCGAACGCCGAGGGGCGGCTGAGAGCGAGCGTGCGCTCGAGTTGGGCGCGGTACTCGGCGGCGCCGGCCGACCCGGTCAGCAGGCCGACCGCGTCGCGCTCCCAGTTGTCGGCATAGACGCGCGCGACCCAGCCGCGCACGTAAGGCTGGAACACCAGCGCGTGCGGGGCGACCTCGAGCAGCTCGTTGAGCTCGACGACCGTCCCAGCGACCGGCGAGGCGATCGCGATGCGGCGCCCGTGGCGAGCCCGGGCGGTCGCGATCGGGCTGCCGACCTCAACCCGGTCGACCGCCCAGAAGTCCACCTCCGGCGCGTGCCAGAGCACCTCGCGCAGCGGCGCCGCCACCCCGACGGTGACGAAGCCGTCCTCGTCGGGGCGCGCCCAGACGTGGCGCTCGGGGCTGTAGTGGACGCTCGCCGGGAGGTGGAACAGGGCCGACACGGTGCCAGCGAAGGTGACCGAGCGACCGGACGGAAGCCGGTCACGTCTACCATCGCTCGCCGATATGGAGAGGGTCGTGATCGTGGGCGGCGGCGTCGGCGGGTTGACAACCGCGCTCGCGCTCCAGAGGGTGGGCGTCGAGGTCGAGGTGCACGAGAAGTTCTCGAAGCCGGCGAGCAGGGCCACCGGGTTCACGCTCTGGTCGTACGCGATCGGGGAGCTGATGCAGCTCGGGCTCGACGATCCGGAGCGGATCGGGTCGCCGATCGAGGTCACCGAGATCCACAACGAGCGCGGCGACCTGATCGAGGCGATGCCGGTCGGCGAGGTGTCGCGCTCGCTCGGGGCGCCGAGCTGTGACGTGCGGCGGCCGGACCTCCAGCGGGTGCTCGGCGAGCTGCTCGGCGACGGCGTCGTGCGGTTGGGATCGGAGTGCGTCGACGTGGAGCAGAACGGCGACACGGCCACCGCCGTACTCGCCGGCGGCGGCCGCGCGACCGGCGACCTCGTGATCGGGGCCGACGGGGCCCACTCGGTGACCCGCGAGAAGGTCGCGCCGGGCGCAACGCGCCGCTACTCGGGCTTCGCGAGCTGGGGCGGCGTCCTGGACGGCTTCGAGCACGAGCTGCTCGAGCCGAACCGGCACGTGGAGGTCTGGGCGCACGGGTCGAAGGGCGGTGTGGCCGACGTCGGCGGAGGCTCATCGCGTTGGTACGTCACCCACAAGGCCCCGGCCGGCCGCGCGAACGACCCGATCGACAAGGACCGGATCCTCGGTCATATCGACGGCTGGTACGAGCTCCTGCGGGCGGCTGTCGAGGCGGCAGACGAGGGGACGATCGTGACGACCGAGGCGTGGGACATGGACCCGATCGAGAGCTGGTTCGACCGGCGGCTGGTGCTGCTGGGCGACTCGGCGCACCTGACGACGCCGTTCGCGGCGATGGGCGCTTGCATGACGATCCAGGATTCGGTCAATCTGGTATCGCACCTGACCTCGGCCGGCTCGGTCGAGGAGGCGCTGTCCGCGTACCAGGCGGATCGCAAGGCGCGTGACGAGGACGTCGTGAAGAAGGGACGCCACATGGGCAAGCTGTCGCAGATGCACAGCCCGCTGGGCTGCTGGCTGCGCGACGAGCTGTTCGAGCACATGGGCGAGGACAAGACGAGGGCAGTTGCCGAGGAAATGGCGAAGGGGGAGTCGTGAGGAAGATGCTTGTCGCGTCGTTGCTGGCCGGCGTAGGGCTCGCCGTGGCGGGCCCGGCGGCCGCCGCACCAGGGTCGGTCGTCTCGGCGAAGCCGCTGAAGCGCAGCCTCTGGATCCCGGGCACGACCTCCAAGGCCTACAAGCTGACCTACGTCACCACCGATGCGCGCGGCCGGCGCGCGCGCAGCACCGGAATCGTGTTCCTGCCGAAGGGCCGCAGACCGCGCGGCGGCTGGCCGGTGATCTCGTGGGCGCACGGGACGTCCGGGCTGGGCGACAAGTGCGCGCCTTCGGTCGTCGGTCCGGCGCTGCCGAAGCGCGACCGCCCCTACCTCGCGAACTGGATGAAAGAGGGCTACGCGGTCGTCGCGAGCGACTACGCCGGCCTGGGGACGCCGGGGCTGCCCGCCTATCTGAACGGGCGCTCCGAGGCCCACAACATCGTGGACATCGTGAAGGCGGCCCGGGCGTACACGCACGCGCTGGCGCGCAAGTGGGTCGTGATCGGCCAGTCGCAGGGGGCGGGCGCCGCGATCTACACGGCGCGCTACGCCACGCGGTACGGCGGCCGCGGGCTGGACTACCGCGGCGGCGTGGGCACGGGCACGCCGGCCTACATCGAGAACGTCGTGGTGGCGCTCGGCCCGAACTTCCCGCCGCTGTCGCCGGCCACCGACGCCTACATGGGCTACATCTTCGCGAGCCTGCGCAGCGTCTACCCCGCCCTCGGCATCGAGGGCATCCTCACCGACACCGGGC
Organism: Thermoleophilaceae bacterium; assembly: GCA_052038485.1. Lineage (GTDB taxonomy): Bacteria > Actinomycetota > Thermoleophilia > Solirubrobacterales > Thermoleophilaceae > JACVRW01. Next base: position 10,798 of record JBQGCL010000217.1, read on the forward strand.
GTGACTTCCTGAGGCAGGCCGAGACGGAGTGCGTGTTCGAGTACGAGCAGAGCGTCGCGAACGCGGACGTGGGCAACTGGTTCACCGGCCCGGTGAGCTCGCTGCCGAACCTGACCGAGACGGTCAAGCGGTACATGGCGATGCCGGAGAACGGGTTCGACAAGCCGTTCTTCATGGGCCACGGCCGCAAGGACGCGGACGTCCCCTACGACCTGACACTCCCCTACGTCCAGGAGCTGCGGGCCAACGACGAGCCGCTGACCTTCAAGTCGTACAACTCGGACCACAGCGGAACGCTGCTCAAGTCGCAGAAGGACACGCACCCGTTCGTGCGCAAGCTGTTCGCCAAGCGCTGAGCGGTCAGGCGCCGACGTAGGCCGCGAGGTGCTCGCCGGTGAGGGTCGAGCGGCCGGCGACGAGGTCGGCCGGGGTGCCCTCGAAGACGACGCGGCCGCCGTCGTGGCCGGCTCCGGGGCCGAGGTCGATGATCCAGTCGGCGTGCGCCATCACCCCCTGGTGGTGCTCGATGACGATCACCGACTTGCCGGAGTCGACCAGCCGGTCGAGCAGGCCGAGCAGCTGCTCGACGTCGGCCAGGTGGAGGCCCGTGGTGGGCTCGTCGAGCACGAAAACCTGCGGTGCTCGGCCGGTCGACGATCGGCCTGCGCTCCTCGGCGCGCCGCCCTGCTCGCCCATGTGGGTGGCCAGCTTGAGCCGCTGGCGCTCGCCGCCGGAGAGCGTGGTGAGCGGCTGGCCGAGGCTCAGGTAGCCGAGCCCGACCTCGGCGAGCCGGTCGAGGATCTTGTGCGCGGCCGGCGTCGCCGCATCCCCGTCGCCGAAGAACGCCTCGGCCTCCGTGACCGACATCGCGAGCACCTCGCTGATGTCGCGCCCGCCCAGGTCGTACTCGAGCACCGACGCCTGGAACCGCGTCCCCTCGCACTCCTCGCAGACGGTGGCGACGCCGGCCATCATCGCCAGGTCGGTGTAGATCACGCCGATGCCGTTGCAGCTGGGACAGGCGCCCTCCGAGTTCGCGCTGAACAGGGCCGGCTTGACGCCGTTGGCCTTCGCGAACGCCTTGCGGATCGGGTCCAGCAGCCCGCTGTAGGTCGCCGGGTTGCTGCGGCGCGAGCCGCGGATCGCGGTCTGGTCGATCGACACCACACCCGCGCCCGCCGGGATCGACCCGTGCACGAGCGAGCTCTTGCCGGAGCCGGCCACGCCGGTGACGACCACCAGCACGCCGAGCGGGATTTCGACGTCGACGTCCTGCAGGTTGTGGGTGGTCGCGCCGCGGATCTCCAGCGCGCCGGTCGGCGTTCGCACGGTCTCCTTGAGGACGGCGCGGTCGTCGAGGTGGCGGCCGGTGACCGTGCCGCTTCGCCTCAGCCCCTTGACGGTGCCTTCGAAGCAGATCGTGCCGCCCGCCGTGCCGGCGCCGGGGCCGAGGTCGACGACATGGTCGGCGATCGCGATCGTCTCCGGCTCGTGCTCCACGACGAGCACCGTGTTGCCCTTGTCGCGCAGCCGCAGCAGCAGGTCGTTCATCCGCTCGACGTCGTGCGGGTGGAGGCCGATGGTGGGCTCGTCGAAGACGTAGGTGACGTCGGTGAGCGAGGAGCCGAGCTGGCGGATCATCTTCGTGCGCTGCGCCTCCCCGCCGGACAGCGTGCCCGAGGGCCGGTCGAGCGAGAGGTAGCCCAGCCCGATCTCCGCGAACGAGTCGAGCGTCTCCCCGAGCGCCTCGAGCAGCGGCGCGACCGACGGCTCGTCGAGCCCGCGGACCCACCCGGCGAGGTCGCTGATCTGCATCGCGCAGGCGTCCGCGATGTTGATCCCCTTGATCTTCGAGGAACGGGCCTCCTCTGCGAGCCGGGTGCCGTCGCAGTCGGGGCAGACCGTGAACGTGACGGCCCGCTCCACGAACGCCCGGATGTGCGGCTGCAGCGCGTCGACGTCCTTGGACAGGAACGACTTCTGCATCTGCGGGATCAGCCCCGAGTAGGTCAGGTTGATGCCGTCGACCTTGATCTTGGTCGGCTCCTTGTAGAGCAGGTCGTGCCGTTCGCGCTTGTTGAACTTGCCGATCGGCTTGTCCGGGTCGAAGAAGCCGGAGCCGCGGAAGATGCGGCCGTACCAGCCGTCCATGCTGTAGCCGGGGATCGTGATCGCGTTCTCGTTGATCGACTTGCCGGCGTCGTACAGCTGGGTCAGGTCGAAGTCGGTGACCGAGCCTCGCCCCTCGCAGCGCGGGCACATGCCGCCGAGGCGGTTGTAGGTCGCCTTCTTGGTCTGGGTCTTGCCGCCCCGCTCGACGGTGATCCCGCCGCTCGCCCGGACCGTCGGGACGTTGAACGCGAACGCGCTGGGCGAGCCGATGTGCGGCTCTCCGAGGCGGCTGAACAGGATGCGCAGCATCGCGTTGGCGTCGGTGGCGGTGCCGACGGTGGAGCGGGGGTCGGAGCCGATCCGCTCCTGGTCGACGATGATCGCGGTCGTCAGCCCGTCGAGCACGTCGACCTCCGGGCGGGCCATCGTCGGCATGAAGCCCTGGACGAAGGTGCTGTAGGTCTCGTTGATCAGCCGTTGGGACTCCGCCGCGATCGTGCCGAACACCAGCGAGCTCTTGCCCGAACCGGAGACCCCCGTGAACACCGTCAGCCGGCGCTTGGGAAGCTCGACGCTGACGTCCTTGAGGTTGTTCACACGCGCGCCGTGCACGCGGATCAGATCATGGTTGTCGGCAGCACTGATCATTTGTGTGGCAAATCATTGCAGATGCTGACGATTGATGCAAGAATTGCGTGTGATGGCATCTCACCCCTCCGCCGAGCCGCCCGTCACCGAGTTCGCGGGACAGCTCTTCTTCCGGCTCTGGCGAGCGGCGCACACCCGGGCCGCGGACGTGCTCGAGACGGTCGACCTGACGCCGGCCCTGTTCGGGTTGCTCAACGTGATCGGCGCGCGCGAGGGGGCCATCCAGCAGGAGCTCGGCGCGGCGATAGGCATCGACCGCAGCACGATGGTCTCGCTGATCGACCAGCTCGAGAACGCGGGCCTGGCCAAGCGCCGGCCATCCCCCACCGACCGCCGAGCCCGCGAGATCGTGATCACCCCGAAGGGCCGCCGGCTCCTCGAGCGAGCGCGGGCGATGATCGCCGAGACCGAGGACGACGTGCTGGGCGGACTGAGCGACGAGGAGCGCGACGACCTGATCGGGCTGCTGCGCCGCGCGCTCGACTCAGCCCCGATGCAACCGCTGTGGAGCGCCACCGAAGGGGACTGATTCAGATGAGCGACAAGGTCCCGACTGCGCACGCAACCTCCGTCGACGGCTACATCATCGGCCGCGATCCGGGGCCGGCGCCCGGCGCCACGCACCTGCACTACCGCGTCGAGCGGTGATTGCCTTCGACGACGCGCTGCGTGCGAGGCTCGACACGCATCTGAGCGCTCACGAGCGCCAAGTCCAGCCGCTCGAAGGACGCAGGCATGCGGCGGTCGCGATCGTCGTGGTCGACAGCGACGCCGAGCGCCACGACAGTGACCCTGTCCATGGCATCGACATGTCCGGGGTCCCAGGCGATCCGCGGGAAGCGGACGGGCGGCCACTCGACGGCCGCATGGTCGGCGTCGCGGGCGGTGCAGCCTTCCTGCTTTGCCGCCGACCTTCGAAGATGCGCAGGCACGCCGGCCAGTGGGCGCTTCCAGGCGGCCGCATCGACGACGGGGAGACGCCGCTCGACGCCGCGCTGCGTGAACTCGACGAGGAACTCGGGTTGCGCCTGGAGGCTGAGAGCGTCGTCGGCTGGCTCGACGACTACGCCACTCGCTCCGGGTTCGTCATCACGCCGGTGGTGCTCTGGTGCGGCGCCGACCCCACGCTGAAGCCCGACCCGGACGAGGTACTGGCCGTCTATCGCATCGGCCTCCAGGCGCTGCTGGACGGCGAGCCCCGGTTTGTCGAGATCCCCGAGAGCGAGCGTCCCGTCGTACAGATGCCCCTCGGCAACGACCTCATCCACGCGCCAACCGGCGCGATCCTCTACCAGTTCAGGGAGGTCGCGCTCCGCGGGCGGATCGGTGAGCGGATCGATCATCTCGAGGAGCCCGTCTTCGCCTGGCGCTGATACGCCTCGGCCGTCAGCGAAAGCGGCCCGGGAACTGCCGGATGATCGCGCCGCTGATGGCGTCCGAACGGCGGCGGCTCGGACGACCGTACCGAGGAGGGGGCCGCTGGGGCCCCTCCTCGGCTCAGCGGATCCCTCCGCTACGCGTTGCTGAGTTCGCGCTCGGTGGCCTGGAGGACGCCTGCGCGGTTCTTGTGCTTGCGCTCGTAACTGCGGACGTCCTTGAGCCGCGTCTCGTCGCCTTCGGAGAGCACGGCCCGGACTTCGTCCACACCCAGCTCGTCGTACCCGGGCCATGGCTCGGCCGCCTGCAGGGAGTCGATCCGGCTGGTCACCGTGGAGCGGTTCTGGTTCTTGCGCTCGTACGCGTTGACCTTGGCCAGGTCGACCTGGGAAAGGTCGGGGAGCTTGTCCTGAACCTCGTCCGCGCTGAGCGAATCGTAGTTCGGGATCGCCAGATCTGACGCTGAGGCGACGGCGCCCTTCGCCGCGCCCTCGGCACGCGCGACCCCCGGGACCTTGCGGGCCTGCCGGGCGGTGCGCTTGGCCTGTCCCGCGCCCCGGCGGGCGCTGCGCTTCGCTGTGCGGCTCACCTCACGCGCCGCATCGGCGGCGCCTGTCTCGCCCACGTCGTACGAGCCCTCTCCGTCGAACTCGGCACGCGCAACGGCGTCGGTCAGGCGCGGAAGCTCGCGCAGCAGCCGGTCGAGCATCTTCTGCTCGTCGCGGAGCACCGACTTGGCGAGCCGCTCGGTCTTGGCGTCGCCCGCCGCGTGAGCGAGGCGAGCGAGCACGGTGTAGGTGGCGATCTCCTGCGCCTCGGCGGCGCATGAGTCCTTGGCGTTCTTGAGGACCTTTTCCTCGCCGCCGCTCCCGCGGAGCAGGTCGAGTGGGGTCTTCGTGAGCGCCACTGCCTGCCCGATGACGGACTGGACTGCGCCGAACCCGGCCTGGAGCGGGTTGTTGCCCTGCCCCAGCTCGCCGAGGCGGTCCTCGAGACGCTCGGCGTGCCGACGAGTTTCGTCGAGATGGGTCTCCAGGCCGTCACGGTAGTCGCCTCGCGGCGTCATCGCGATCTGCGCCTGCAACTGTCGCACCAACGCCACTTCTGATCCGTGGGCCTCATTCAGGTACTGCACGATCTTCTGCTTCTGCTGCTTGCTCACGAGAGTCAAACTCCGTATCTAGAGGATCCGGATGATCACGTTGACCAGGATGGTCAGCGTGACCGACAGGATCAGGGAGAACACCAGGCAGCCGGGCATGAAGCGCACGTGCGTGCGCTCGCCCGGCCGCTTGGTGAACAAGAACATCCGTTACCGGTTGTTGCCGGTGTCGGCGCGGTCGGGCGCCTCGTACTCACCACCATCGGGCGTGTACGGCTCGCGGCTCCCCGACTTCGCGAGACCGCGGCTGACCATGTAGGCCGAGCCCAGGATGGTGACGTAGAGCCAGACCTTGTCGGCGCCGAAGCTGTCGGGGCCACCTTCCGCCGACTCAATCGAGTTGCCGGCGATCAGGATCGCGACGACCAGGGCGACCATGGCCCAGAACTCGGTCGTCTTGAATGCCTGCTTCGTCTCCGTCGCGAGACGCCGCGTGGCCCTGCTGAGGGCACCGCCGGAACGGCGGGTATTGGCGCCGGTGGCGCTGTGGGTTGCCATGAGAATGGACTCCTTCGGTTAGAGGGTTCGTGCTGCTGAAGGAATCCAGTTGCGCCAGGGTATGACGGGCCGTGTCTTCCCCTGCCGGAGCAGTAGGCGAGCAGGTGGGGCATCGTGCCCCTCGTCCTGATGCCCGGCGACGGCGGGCCCAAACCAGAGTGCACCTAACAGGACAGCGCTCAACCCTTCCGGCACCGGTTCGCGAACTGCTCACGCGCTTTTACGCCGCGCACAACGAGCTGATCGTTGACCTCATCCGCAACCAGCGGGGTGGCTGGTGATCGGCGGGCTACTTCGACAGCCCCACGGCTTCGAGGGCCTCCGACCGCCTCGCTTGTTCGCTTGGCGGCTAGCCGAGCGCCTTCAGTGCCTTGGCGCTGTCGGCGTGGAACTCGCCACGCACCACCCGGCCCTCGCGGTACTCCATCAGGTGCAGGAAGGGAGCCTCGAAGCTTCCTCCCTTGCCGGTCGCCCGCTGAGTGCCTCGCACGATCACCTTGTCGCCAGCCTCGATGAACTCGGACGGTTCGACGCTGAAGCTCGACCAGTAGTTGCCGATCTGCGCGAAGTTGTCCATGATCGCGTCGCGGCCGCGCGTCACGCCGCCGAGCGGCAGTTCATCCGAGGTCTGCCACTCGGCATCCTCGGCAAAGCCCTCCTTCAACGTCTCCAGATCGCCCTGGCTGAACGCCTGATAGGCGGTCTTCGCGGCATCCGCGTTACCCATCTCGGTCCTCCTCAAGTCGCGAGCCGTGCCATGCCGACCCTACGCCCTCGGCATCAGGCGGTGCAAGGGAATCGGACCTACCAGGGAGGCTGACGTGACCGCGCTACTCCGACAGCCCCACGGCTTCGAGGGCCTCCCCGCGCGTGGCGTACTCGTGGATCTCTATCAGTCGCCCATCGGGTGCGAACCGGGAGGCAGCGCTGAACTCAATATCGGTCGTCAACCCCGTCCGCCTTTCGGTGCCTATTAGATGGAGGTCACAGACGAGCCGACCGTCCGGAGCGGATCGCGCTTCCTGTATCGGCATCAGCTTAAGCTCGAAGCCCTCCAGCCAGTCGTTCATGTGCCCACGGCATTCGACGTGACCGCGTCGGGTGCCAGAGTCCGGAGCGGACTCGATCGCCGTCCAGACGATGTCCGGGTGGAGGATCTCCGGCACCAGTTCCAGCCTGCCCGGCGCCCAGCACTCGTTGTAAAGCCTTGCCACGGTGTCCACGTTCTCCTGCGACATCGCCCGCCCAGTATCCGCCGGGTCGAGCGTGGGGGGCAACCCCAACTGGCTAGACCGCGAGTAGACCGCCGGGGTGCACGTCGGTGGCGATGATCGAACGTCACTACGGCACGTTGATCGAGGGCGCGGGTGCCGACATCGCGCGGCGCCTCAACGCGTTCGAGGCGGACCTCGCATCGCGCGCGCGAGCAGACATGACCGACGACCTGTACGACGATTCGCGCGCGATTGCGCTCGAGCGCGCCATCTCCGCGGCTGAGAACGCCACCCAGACGGTTGCTTGCATCTGGGAGTTGCTGTCGCCCACTGAGCAGGACCGCTGGCTCGCGCACGCGCGCGCGGTCACACCGCGCCGCGACGTGGCGCTCAAGACGTTGCTGCCGGCGGCCGACAAGCTGCTCGCCGAGCTCCGCGCGGTCGACTCCTAGAGGCGTTTGGGCCACTAGCGGGCCGCTCAACTCGCGCGCGGCGCGCGGCGCGCCGCCCTCAAGGGCGCGGTTGGCAGGGAAATCGGCCAGTGCCCCCGGGAGGACTCGAACCTCCGACCCGCTGCTTAGAAGGCAGCCGCTCTGTCCAGCTGAGCTACGGGGGCGCATCGCGAATGTAGCGCCGCCGCTATCCGATCGGCGACCCTGAGAAGAAGAAGAACCAGACCTCGAAGACGATTGCGGCGATCAGCACCGTGACCACGACGATCCGCTCGGCGCCGCTGATCGCCGGCACCCCACCGCCGTAGTCGGGCCGCTCGCCGCGCATGCTCCTCAGCCACGGGGCGTGGGTCCGAACTGTCGGGAGCGTGCCGGTCGACTCCTGGTAGGCGTGCATGACGTACTTGAGCGCCTGGTAGAGCGCGATGCTGAACACGGCGAGGCTGACGATCACCGCCGCGAACGCGGTCATCGACGCCTGGCTCTCCTCCCCTTGGACCCGCGAGCCGATCCACAGGGCGAGCAGCGGACTGCCCGTCCAGATGTTGAGCGCGAGGAACGCCATCAAGGCCGCCAGGCCAAAGCGCTTGGCGCGTTCCATGGGCGCAGCGTACCGCCCGGCTCAGCGGCGAAATCGGGGCGGCCGGATTTGAACCGGCGACCTCCCGACCCCAAATCGGGTGCTCTACCAGGCTGAGCCACGCCCCGTTGGACGCAAGTGTAGGTGCGGGGCTAGATCGCCCCGTTGGCGTACGCCGCCCAGAGCAGCAGCGTGGAACCGATCGCCAGCAGGATCACTCCGGTCAGGGGGACGGCTTGGGTGCCGGAGGGGCGGGTCTTCTCGTGGACCATCAGTGCCGTCAGGCCGGCCATCCAGATCAGGTTCATCGTGCCGACGCCGAACAGGACCAGCATCAGCGCCCAGCAGCAGCCCACGCAGAACGCTCCGTGGCGCAGGCCCAGCTCGAAGCCTCCGCGCGGTCCGCGCCGGTAGTGGCGCTGGAGGAACGAGGCGGGATGGCGGCACGCCTTCAGGCACGCGTCCTTCAGCGACGTGAACTGGAACGCCCCCGCCAGCATCAGCGTGAGCGGCGCGATCGCCCAGTCGTGGTCCTCGATCCAGGGGCTCGCGTGCACGCCCGCGTGGATCGTCGCGTCGCCGGCGAACGCCAGCGCTCCGAACGCCGACCACGCCGCGGCGTAGCCGCCGAGGAACGCCGCCATCGATCGGCCCCGGTCGGGCACGCCCGCCGAGGCGGCCGAGTACATCCTCACCAGAGGCAGGCTCGACGGCACCATCATCGCCGCCACCATCACCTGCCACGCCACCAGGAACAGCAGGAGGGCGGGCCCGAAACCGGGCCCGCCCTCGAGCAGCGAGTCGTGGTGCACGGAGCCGGCCGCGCCGGTCAGCTCGGCCGCGATGGAGACGGCCCAGGCGGCTCCGATGCCGATCAGCACCGGAGAGGGGATCCCGCCGAGGGGCCGTGCGACCGCGGGGGCGGGCCGGCTCACGCTCACGCCGCTTCGCCTCGGTAGTCGATCTGCCAGTCCGACTGGATCGCGTTGCGACCCTCGAACGAGTAGGTCCACCCGTCCTCGGGCAGGTCGACAGCGAACGTCGACGCCTTCCCGACCCACGCCGGCGAACCCGGCACGGTCGAGAAGATCGAGTTCTGGAGCGTGGTGATGCTCCCGTCGGCCCCGCGGTAGGGCTCCATCTCGGCGACCACCGTCCCGTCGCCGACGACGAGCTTGCCGCGTCCCTCGACGACCTCGTGCGAGACCGGCGCCCGCGTCACCGCGAGCACCTCGCCGATCAGCTGGGAGAGGTCGGCGAGCGGTCCGCCTAGCTGGCCCGAGAAGGCCGCGACGATCGCGTCGAGCTGCTCGTCCGAGGCGCGCTCGTCCACGAACATGTGGGCCTTCCAGTTGCCGGCCAGCACGTTGCCGGGGATGAACACGACGTTCGCGAGCGTCAGCCCGCTCACGTCGACTCCGCGGATCGTCCCGTGGTCGAAGTGATACGCGACCACGGAGCTGCACGTGCCGTTGTCGGGGTCCTCCCCGATCCAGCACGGACACAGCACGTCGCAGTTGCACGCCTCCAACAGCGTGCCCTGGAACTGATAGATGGCGGAGGCCGACTCGCGCTCTACGGCGGTGTCAGCTGTGGCCATGAACTACCTCCTTTGGTGGGGGGCGGGTAATGGCTTTCTCGACGAACTCGCGCAGGGCCAGGTTCACGGCAACCGGCTTGCGCGCCTGGGGGCAGTGCCCGACGCCGGGCATCGCGATCAGCTCGCCGCCGGTGATCGCCGCCAGCTCCTCCCCGGCGGCGAACGGCCTGATCGCGTCGTCGGTGCCGTGGATCACGAGCACCGGGCAGGTCAGCCGCTCGGCGAGCTCGCGCGTCGTGGCCTCGTCGATCTCCGGCCCTATGGCTGTCGCGATCAGCGTGTCGGGATCGGTCTCGAGCCCCCACCCCACGGCGTCCTCGATCTGCTTCGTGGAGTGGGGCTCGCTGAACGCGTTCTCGAAGAAGAACTGGAGCCAGTCGCGGTACTCGCGCCGCCAGTAGTGGGCGTTCGCCTTCGCCCACCCGTGGTCGTGGTCGAGCTCCTCGAAGAAGCGTGCCTCGTAGGCATCGCGCTCGATGTGGCCCGGAACGAGGCGGACCGAGGGGGCGATGAAGGCGAGCCCGAGCACGCGCTCGGGGTTGGCGTCCGCGAACAGGAGCGCGCGCTGCGCGCCCGCCGAGAGCGTGACCACCACCGCCCGCTCGGTGCCGCTCGCCTCCATGACGGCGAGCGTGTCCTCGGCGTAGACGGTCTCCGCGTACTCGGCCGGATCCGACGGCCGGATCGAGCGCCCGTTGCCGCGCGGGTCGAACGTCACGACGCGGAAGTGACGCGCGAAGTACGGCACCTGCATCTTCCAGATGTGGGAGTGGACGATCGCCCACGGCGGGACGAACAGCACCGTCGGGTCGCCGTCGCCGAAGCGCTCCCAGTGGATCCCGCGCACGACCCCGGTCTCGTCGGGCTGCATCGCCCTCATGCGAGCATCTCCGCGAGCCGCTCGGCGGCTCGTCGCGCGCCGTCGGTCTCGACCGGGCGGTAGTCGACCTCACGGCCGATCTCCTCGCAGATCGCGGCGGCGATGTCGTGCGGCTCGGACTCGTCGAAGCTCATGCAGCGACCGGCGCCGTAGCGCTCCAACCGGTGGCGCACGTGCAGGTTCTGCTCGAAGTGGTGCTCGAGCGGGAAGTAGATGAACGGCCGGCGGTTGGCGGTCAGCTCCATCGCCGTCGTCAGCCCGCCCTGCACCACCGCGAGGTCGCAGGCGGCGAGGTGCTTGTACAGGTCGTGCACGTACGCGCGGGTCTCGAGCCCGGCGGCGGCGGGCAGGCCGGCCGGGTCGATGCGGGGTCCGGCGACGACGATCATGCGCAGGTCCGGAACCTGCTGTTTCGCTTCGGGGAAGGCGGCCATGACCTTGCGGAGCAGATGGTGTCCGACCCCGGACCCCCCAACTGTGACGAGGCACACTTTCTCGTCGGGGCCGTACCCGAGCTCCGCGCGCAGCCGCTCGCGGTCGCCCAGCTCGGCGGGGTCGAAGCCCGAGACGTAGCCGGCGAAGTCGAAGTTGCTCTCGGTCCAGTCGCGGATCGGCGGCAGCTCCGGCCCGAGCCGCTCGGGCACGATGTCCTCGGGGTTGCCGACGAACAGCGCGCGGTCGCGCACGTCGGGGTGGTCGGCGATGTGTCTGACCATCTCGGCGTTGTAGTCGGCGGTCAGGTACGCCTCGTGGCCGTCCTCCATCGGCAGCCAGCCGACGAAGTCGGTCAGCCAGGCGTAGTGGGCGCGCTTCTCGTTCGGGTTCTCGTGCAGGTAGTAGTCGAGCTCCCAGGCCTCGTCCCCGATCCAGAGGTCGTAGCGCTGCTCGCGCACGACGTCGTGAAAGACCATGAAGTTCGCGATCAGGATCTCGTCCATCCGGCGCCAGGCCTGGAAGCAGTGCAGGTCGTGCTCGGCCGACTCGGACTCGAAGTGGCGCGACTCGTTCGCGAGCCAGCGGCTCGCCGGGTGGATCGTCTCCCCCTCGGCCTCGAGCACGCGCGTGACCGGGTGCTGGGCGAGCCAGTCGATCTGAACGTCCTCGACCACGTTGCGGAGCTCACGCGCGATCGCGACGTCGCGGCGGGCGTGCCCGAGTCCGATCGGCGAGGACACGTACAGGACGCGCTTCAAGCGGCCCTCGATTCGAGCCAGCCGTCGATCCAGCCGAGCAGCTCGCGGTGGCCGGCGGTGATGCCGGACAGCTGTTCGATCTGGATGCCCTTGTTGAAGGCGATCACGAGCGAGACGGTCGCCTCGAGGGGGAAGTCGATGCCGAACTCGTCGAGCGCGCTCGCGAAGTAAGCACGCAGCAGCCCGCGCCACTCCGCGTCGACCTGGACGAGCCGCTCGCGCATCTCCGGGTGGTTCCAGGCCATCGCCTGGAGCTCCCACCAGACCTTGGGGTAGCCGGCCTGGACGTCCTCCTCGAGCCAGCGCATGGCGGTGCGCCACTTGTCCAGAAAGGACACGTCCGCCTCGTACATCGCGGTCTGACGATCGATCAGCCGGGCCGTGAAGCGCTCGAGCACCTGGAGGAGCAGCTCCTCCATCGAGCCGAAGTAGTAGTGGACGAGGCCGTGGTTGACGCCCGCCTCCGCCGCGACCCGGCGGGTGGTCAGGCCCGCGTAGCCGGTCTCGATCAGGAGCCGCTCGGCTGCGTCGAGCAGGGAGCTGGTTGCTGTTTCGCGGCGGGTCGCTGCGGCTTCCATCGGCGTTGACTTAGTCGATTGACTAAGTCAAGAGACTAACCAGACCGCGAGACGGAAGTCAAGGCCGGGCCGCGCCCGGCGGAAAGGGCGGGCCGCGCCCGGCCCGAGGCGGGCGGCCCGCTAGGGTGGCGGCCTCGATGGCCGACCTCCAGCCGCTGCGCACCCTCCGCTACGAGCCCTCCGCGGTGGGCTCGCTCGAGGACGTGATCGCCCCGCCCTACGACGTCATCGACGCCGAGCTGCGCGCCAAGCTGGCGGCCCGCAGTCCCTACAACGTCGTCGAGATCGATCTCCCGCCGAGCTATGCCGAGGCCGCCGCGACGATGGCCGACTGGCGCGAGCACGGGATCCTCGTGCGTGAGGACGAGCCGGCCGTGTGGGTCCTGCGCCAGGACTACGACGCGCCCGACGCCCGGCGCCGCACGCGCACCGGCGTCCTCGCGCGCGTGCGCGTGGAGGAGTACGGCCCGGGCCGTATCCGCCCGCACGAGCGCACCCACCCCGGTCCCAAGGAGGACCGCCTGCAGCTCACCCGCGCCACGCGCACCAACCTGTCCCCCATCTTCAGCCTCTTTCCCGACCCCGACGGCGCCGCCGCCCGCGCGATGGAGCAGATCTCCGCCGCCGCGCCGTTCGCCGCGGCCGCCGACCTGGACGGCACGAACAACACGCTCTGGCGCTCGGGCGACGAGGACCTGGTCGCCGAGCTCCAGATGGCGCTCGCGGACGCAGAGCTGCTGATCGCGGACGGCCACCACCGCTACGAGACCGCGCGCGTCTACGCCGAGGAGGTCGGCGGCGAGGGCGAGCACCGCTACGTGCTGATGCTGCTCTGCTCGCTGTCCGACCCAGGCCTGCTCGTCTTCCCCACCCACCGGCTGCTCACCGGCCTCAAGGACGACACCGCCAAGCAGCTGGCGATCAGGGAGGTCCTCACCCGCGACTTCGAGGTCGAGCAGCTCGACGCCGTGAGCGAGCTCGAGCCGCCCGCCGGCCCGGTCGCGTTCGGCTACATGGACTCGTTCCACAAGCAGCCCTACCGGGTCACGCTCAAGGATCAGGCGGTCGCTGACCGCGCCCTGATCGGGATGCCGGAGCCCTACCGCCGCCTGGACACCGCGGTGCTGGAGGCGCTCGTCCTGCGCGAGGCGCTCGGCATGTCGGAGGACGACATCTCCCACCTCAACGGGCTCAACTACTCCAAGGACCTGGCCGACGCGATCGACGCGGTGCAGAGCGGCCGCGCCGACGCGGGCTTCTTCATGCGCGCCACTCCGGTGGACCAGGTGAGCGAGGTGGCCGAGACGGGCGAGTCGATGCCGCCCAAGTCGACCTACTTCTACCCCAAGGTCCCGACCGGACTGGTGTTCAATCCCCTGACGTGAAGATCTACACGCGCAAGGGGGACGACGGGACGACAGGCCTCTGGTACGGCGGCCGGGTGGCCAAGCACGCCGGCCGCCCCGAGGCTTACGGCTCGGTCGACGAGGCCGCCTCGGCGCTCGGGCTCGCCCGCGCCGCGGCCGAGCGCGGCAGCGAGCTCTACGACGACATCCTGCGCGTCCAGAGCGAGCTGTTCGTCGCCGGCGCCGAGCTGGCCACCGCGCCCGAGGCGGCCGGGCGGCTCGAGGCCGGCGTGTCGAAGCTGACGCCCGACATGGTCGAGCGGCTCGAGTCCGACATCGACCGCTACATGGGCCGCGTCGACCTGCCGCCCAAGTTCGTGATCCCGGGCGGCACGGAGCTGTCCGCCCGCCTCGACGTGGCGCGCACGGCGGTGCGACGCGCCGAGCGCCGGGTGGCCGCGCTCAAGGACGCCGGCGAGCTCGCCGACGAGATCGTTGTCACGTATTTGAACCGGCTGTCGGACGCGCTGTTCGCGATGGCGCGCTTCGCCGACGAGCCGGAGCCCGAGCTGTTCGAGGGGAGACGATGAGAGCGATTTCGCGCCGCGTGACCGGCAAGCTCAAGCAGCACGTCGCCATCCGCGAGCACCGCCTGACCGCCGACGAGCCGACCGAGCACGGCGGCGAGGACAGCGGGCCGAGCCCGCAGGAGCTGCTGGCCGCGAGTCTGGCCTCTTGCACGGCGATCACCATGGAGATGTACGCCGAGCGCAAGGGCTGGGACATGGGCGATGTGGTCGTCGACGTGGACTACGAGCCCGCCCAGCGAGGGTCGCCAACCCGCTTCGTGATGCGGGTTGAGCTGCCCAAGGAGCTGCCAGAGGATCAGCGGGACCGGCTCATGCAGATCGCGGCCAAGTGCCCGGTCCACCGCGCTTTGGAGGGCGAGGTCATGTTCGAGGAGACGGTGGAACTCCGTTAAGGGGTGAAAAGCTGGCCATTTCTGCCGATTAGGTGGGTGGTGGACCAGCTTTCCAAGACCCGCCGGGGCCGGGGCCTGTCCGCGCTGCTGCCGCAGCGCAACCACTTCGACGTCCTGGCCCAGGAGCTGCCGATCGGCGTCTACGAGGTCGACACGGACGGCAACTTCGTCTACGCCAACGAGCGCTGGTCGGAGCTGACCGGCATCGACCCCGGGAGCGCCGTCGGCCGAAGCTGGGCCAGCGTCGTCCACCCCGAGGACCTCGAGCGCGTCGCGGGCGAGTGGCGGCGCAGCCTCGAGGAGGATCGTCCGTTCAGCCTGGAGTTCCGCTACGTCCGGGCCGACGGGACGATCGTCTGGATCTGGTGCCGCGCCGTCGAGCTGCGCAACGAGCACGACGAGCTGACCGGCTACCTGGGCACGTGCTCGGACACCGTCGTCAGCCCGACCGTCGACCGAGCGCTCGAGGAGGCCGAGAAGCGCTTCGCCAACGCCTTCGAAGAGGCGCCCATCGGGATGGCGCTGGTCAGCCCCGACGGCAAGTTCCTGCGCGTGAACCGCGCGCTGCCGGAGATCGTGGGCTACGAGTCCGAGCAGCTGCTCGAGCTGACCTTCCAGGACATCACCCACCCGGACGACCTCGAGGCGGACCTCGAGCTGGTCCGCGAGGTGATCAGCGGCCAGCGGCGCACCTACCGGATGGAGAAGCGCTACATCCGCGCCGACGGCACCCAGTGCTGGGTGCTGCTGTCGGTCTCGCTCGTGCGCGACGACGCCGGCGAGCCGCTCTACTTCGTGTCGCAGATCGAGGACGTCACCGCGCGGCGCCGCTCGGAGGACGCGCTGCTCGAGGCCGAGGACCGCTTCCGCTCCGCCTTCGACGAGGCGCCGATCGGCATGGCGATCCGCACCATCGACGGCCGCTTCCTGCGCGTGAACCGGGCGCTCTGCGAGATCACCGGATACTCGCGCGAGCAGCTCGAGGCCACCACCTACCAGTCGATCACCCACCCCGATGACCTCGTCCGGGACGAAAAGGGCTACCGCGAGGTGATGGCGGGCGAGAAGGCCCACTACCGCACCGAGAAGCGCTACCTGCATGCCGAGGGGCACGTCGTGCCGGTCGACCTGAGCGCGACCGTCGTGCGCGACGGCGACGGCGAGCCGGTCCACGTGCTCACCCAGGTGCAGGACATCACCGAGCGCAAGCGCTTCGAGGGCCAGCTCCAGTACCTGGCCGACCACGACTCGCTCACCGGCCTCTTCAATCGGCGCCGCTTCGAGGAGGAGCTGACCCGCGAGCTGGCGAGCGCCGAGCGCTACGAGAGCAAGCTCGCGGTGCTCGCGATCGACCTCGACGACTTCAAGTACATCAACGACTCGCTCGGCCACTCGATCGGCGACGAGCTGATCGCCCGCGTGGGCGACGGCCTGCGCGCCCGCCTGCGCCGCACGGACGTGCTGGCCCGCTTGGGCGGCGACGAGTTCGCCGTGGTCCTCCCGCGCGTGGACGAGCACGGCGCGCTCGAGGTGGCGGAGGCCCTGCTCGAGGCTGTCGGCGAGGTCGACCTGGTCGGGCTCGGCGGTCGCGGCGGCGGGCGCGTGTCGGCCAGCATCGGCGTGGCGATGTTCCACGCCTCTTCGAAGCTGACCGCCGAGGAGCTGCTGGTCGAGGCCGACATCGCGATGTACGACGCCAAGGAGGCCGGCCGCGCGCGGGCCGTTCTCTACGACGCGACCGAGGACCGCGAGGAGCGCATGCTGTCGCGCATGACCTGGGCCGACCGCATCCGCGACGCCCTCGCCACCGACGACTTCGTGCTGCACGCCCAGCCGGTGATGTCGCTCTCGGGCGACCCCATCCCGCGCTGCGAGCTGCTGCTGCGCATGACCGGCGAGGGCGGCGACGTGATCCCGCCGGGCAGCTTCCTCTACATCGCCGAGCGCTTCGACCTCGTCCAGGCGATCGACCGCTGGGTGGTCTCGCGCGCCATCGAGCTGCTCGCCGAGGAGCAGGCGGCCGGCCGCGAGGTCGTGCTGTGCGTGAACCTGTCGGCCAAGTCGGTCGTCGACCCCGCGCTCCCGGCCCACATCGCCGACGAGCTCAAGGCGCACGGCGCCGACGGCTCCGGGCTCTGCTTCGAGGTCACCGAGACGGCGGCGGTGGTCAACATCGACCGCGCCCGGCGCTTCGCCTCGCTCGTGGCCGAGCTGGGCTGCGAGTTCGCGCTCGACGATTTCGGTGCCGGCTTCGCCTCCTTCTACTACCTCAAGCACCTCGCCTTCGACCTGCTCAAGATCGACGGCGAGTTCGTCTCGGACCTGAGCACGAACACCACCAACCAGCTCGTCGTGAAGGCGGTCGTGGACATCGCGCGCGGGCTCGGCAAGCGCACGATCGCCGAGTTCGTGGAGGACGCCGAGACGCTGGAGCTGCTGCGCGGCATGGGCGTGGACTTCGCGCAGGGCTTCTACGTCGCCAAGCCGTCGCCGCTACCGCTCGTCCAGACGGCGCTCCCACATCTGGAGAACGCCTAGCCCGCGGAAGCCGAGCCGCTCGTAGACCGGGCGGCCGAGCTCGGTGGCGACCAACGTGCTGGTCCGGCAGCCGCGCTCGACGGCGTCCGCCAGCGAGTGGGCGATCAGCTTGCCCGACAGCCCCTGCCCGCGCGCCTCGGGCACCACCGCGACCATCTGGACCTCGGTGTTCTCGCCGGCGTCGGCGGTGGCGCAGCAGCCGACCGGCTCGCCGTCCTGGCGGGCTACGTAGATGTGGACGGCGCCGTCGGGCAGGTGCTTGAGCGCGCGCGAGAACCAGTCGCCGCCGAAGCCGTAGGCGCGGTCGTTGATCGGCCCGACGTCGGCGAGATCGCCCTGGGCGGTCCAGTCGGAGAGGGCGTCGTCCGGCGGGCGCCGCGGCGGGGTCTCCGTCAGGTCGACCCCCATCGCCTCGGGCGATGCGTCCAAGACGTGCCCCTGCGACTCGAGCAGGGCCGCGCTGGCCGTGTCGCCGGTGTGGACCCAGACCGTCCACTTGGCGCCGATCTCGGCATAGGCCGCGGCGATCTCGTCGTAGGCGTCGGCGAGCGCCTGCGGGCGCTCGTAGACGACCGCGTTGATGACCGAGCGTTCCGGCGACGAGGGGACGAGCGCGGCCAGCACGCCGACGCGCTCGAGCGTGCGGGCGCCCTCGGAGCCGGCGCCGACGAGCGAGTACCAGTGCCGCATCGAGGAGTGCAGCGCCGCGAGCATCAATCGACCACCGCCCCGGCGGTGCGCAACTCGTCGAGCGCGCGCTCGGAGTCGCCCGGCTCGACGTCGATGCCGCGTATGCCCTGCCGGTCGACGGTGACCTTCAGGCCATGCCGCAACGCGTCGGCGGCGGTCTCCTTGACGCAGTAGTCGGTGGCCAGGCCGACGACGGTCACCTCGTCGATGTCGTGCTCGCGCAGCACGTCGGCGAGATCGGTCTCCTCGAAGCCCGAGTAGCCCTCGAGGTCCGGGCGGTAGCCCGCGTTGACGATCGCATCCACCCGACCGGCGTCGAGCGCGGGGTTGAGCTCGGCGCCGCGCGTGCCCTGCACGCAGTGCGGCGGCCAGGGTCCGCCCTGCTGCTTGAACGAGCCGTGGTCGGCGGGGTGCCAGTCGCGGGTCGCGACGACCAGGTCGAAGTCGCCCGAGGCGATCAGCTCGTTGAGCCTGGGCGCGATCGCGTCCCCGTCCGGCACTTCGAGCGCGCCGCCGCCGGTGAAGTCGTTCTGGAAGTCGATGATGAGCAGTGCCCGAGCCACCGGCTCCCGATAATAGGGGCGTGAAGGAGCTGCTCCTCACCCCCGAGGAGGCCGCCGCGATGGATGCCCACGGCACCAAGGACGCGGCCGTTCTGGTGGCGCTGTACGGCGATCCACTGACCGCCGTGTTCACCGAGCGGCGCGCCGACCTGCGCCGCCATGCGGGCGAGATCTCGTTCCCGGGCGGGCGCCAGGACGAGCCCGACGAGGACCTGCGCGAGACGGCGCTGCGCGAGGCCGAGGAGGAGATCGGGCTGCCGCGCGCCGCGGTTACGCTCCAGGGCGCGCTGCCGCCGGTGGGAACCTTCGTCACCGGCTACCGCATCTTTCCGGTCGTGGCCACGATCGAGCGGCCGGCGGAGCTGTTCCCGGCCGAGGCCGAGGTTGCGCGCATCCTCGAGTTCACGCTGCGCGACCTGGACACCGGGCACGAGATGAAGCGGCTCGTGCGGCGCGGGGTGCCGATCAAGACGCCGACGTATACGGTCGACGGCCACCTGGTCTGGGGGGCGACCGCGCGGATCGTCCAGGACCTGCTGGCGCGGCTTCGGCCGCTGCTCTAGGGCCGCGCGGTCCCCCGAGAGGGCTATGCTGCGGCCCGCATGGAACGCGCTCCGCTGAGACCGGTTCCCGGCCGCCCAAGCGGCCCGATCCCGGACGCCGCCGCGGTCACGATGGTGGCGACCGCGCTGCCGGCGCTGGACGAGCGCGAGCGCACCGCGCTGGCGCTGGTCGCGCTGGCCGGGACCGCGCGGCCGGCGGTGGCGGCCCGGCTCGGGATCGAGGAGGCGGAGCTGTCGCGGTCGCTCGCCAGGGCCCGCAAGGAGCTGCGCAAGACGGTGGCGGCGCTGCCGGGCAGCGGCTGGTGCGAGCGGGCCGAGGGGCTGATCTCGGACCGCATCGACGGCGCACTCGCCGAGCGCGACGAGAGCCGACTCGACGTCCACCTGCGCAACTGCCCGCGCTGTGTGGAGCACGAGCGCCGCCTGGTGCAGGCGACCGACGCGCTGGTCGCCGGCGTCGCGCCCGCGCCCAGGGCTCCGGAGCCGGCGGAGCCTGTGACGAAGCCCGAGCTGGCAACCATCGAGCCGATCGCACCGGAGCCCACCTCCGCGCCCACGGAGCGGGCCACCGGTGAACTGGCCAGGGCAGTCGGCTGGAGCGTTCTGATCGTCTTCGCGGTAGTGCTCGCGCTCGCGGCGCTCGCCCTCGCCCTGGCCGGGGCGCTGGGCGCGGGGCTCTAGCGGGCGTCCGCCGCCCGTCTAGAGCAGTCGCTCCACCGCCGAGCGCATCGCCGCCAGCCAGGCTTCCCGGCCGGCGGGATCGGCGTACACGATCTCGGCCGGCATCCGCCACCGCTCCTCCGCAGCCCTCACGGCCTCCGCGCCAGCGGAGCCTCCGGCGGCCTCGTAGACGATCCCCCTCACCGGCGTGTCGACCAGCCGCTCCAGGAAGGTCTCCAGCCGCGGTCCGTTGACTTCGCCCTCGGCGCTTCCCATCAGCCAGCACACCAGCGTCACCCCGGCCAGCTGCCCCATGATCGTGCCGAGCCGGTCCGGGTCGGCCACCACCCCCTCCGCCCCGGTCGCTTCGATCTCGAGCACCCGCTCAGCCGAGCGCGTCGTCCCGCGCACCGCGTGCCCGTCGTCGAGCAGCGCCCCGGCCAGCGCCCGGCCGCGGCAGCCGCAGCCCACGATCAGCACGCGCGCCACTCAGTCGTGCGCCGGCTCGAACAGCTCGATCGGGTTGCCCGCCGGATCGTCGAGCAGGATCTGCTTGCCGCCCCGGCCGGTGACGATCTCGTTGCGGAAGCTTGCGCCCGCCGCCCGCAGCCGCTCGACGAGCGCCTCGAGATCCTCGACCTCCAGCTGGATGCGATTCCAGCCCCCCGGCTCGGGCACGCGCCCGTCCGGCATCGCCTGGGCGGCGCCGCCGGGACCGCCCGGCGAGCTGAGCAGCAGGCGCAGCCCGTCGTGGGAGAGGATCGCGAAGCCGGGCCCCGGCTGGGCGTCGACCGCGAAGCCGAGCTGATCACCGTAGAAGACGACCGCGGCGTCGACGTCGTCGACGATGTAGCGAACGCTGGCCTGTGTCATCTACTCCTCGTTTGCCCGGCGTGCCCGCCGGCGTAACTCCTCGCGCCAGCGCTCGTCCTCGGCCACCTGCAGGCGGACGTCCTCCTCGGTCCGCTCGGGTCGGCCGGACGCCCGGCGGCGTTCGTTCTGGGCCTCGAGCATCTGGTCGACGTCGTCGAGCTCCAGCTCGGCCTCCAGCTCGGGCGACCGCGTCAAGCGCCAGTCCACCTGCTCCGCACCGGAGCCCGGGTACCACTTGCCGAGCGCGAGCAGGATCCCGATTCCAACGATGAAGCTGAACAGGACGAAGACAGCGAACTCGTCGATCCCGCGAGTGTACGCTCCAGCGCGATGACCGACGCCGTCATCCTCGATGCCCTGCGCACCCCGATCGGCCGCCACGGCGGCGTGCTCGCGAGCGTCCGCCCGGACGACCTGGCCGCCCATGTCGTCCGCGTCGCCGTGGAGCGCAACGGGATCGACCCGGCGACAGTCGACGAGATCTACATGGGCTGTGCCAACCAGGCCGGCGAGGACAACCGCAACGTCGCCCGCATGGCCGGCCTGCTCGCCGGCCTCCCGGTCGAGGTGCCGGGCGTGACCGTCAACCGGCTCTGCGCGTCGGGCCTCGAGGCGGCGGTCCAGGGCAGCCGCCAGCTCAAGGTCGGCGAGGCCCAGCTCGTGCTCGCCGGCGGGGTCGAGTCGATGACCCGCTCGCCCTGGGTGCTCCAGAAGCCGGAGCAGGGCTTCCCGCGCGGCAACGCCGAGCTGGCCGACACCACGCTGGGCTGGCGCCTCGTCAACGCGCGCATGCGCGAACTGCACTCGACCGAGTCGATGGGCGAGACCGGCGAGAACGTGGCCGAGCGCTACGACGTCTCGCGCGAGGACCAGGACGCGTTCGCGCTCGAGTCGCACCGGCGCGCGATCGCCGCCGCCGAGGCGGGCCGCTTCGACGACGAGATCGTCACCGTCGAGGTGCCCCAGCGCAAGGGCGACCCGCTCACGGTGCACGCCGACGAGGGGCCGCGGCCCGACACGACCCTCGAGCGCCTCGCCAAGCTGAAGCCCATCTTTCGCGAGGGCGGCACGGTCACCGCGGGCAACTCCTCGTCGCTCAACGACGGCGCCGCATGCCTGGTGCTCGCGACCGAGGAGCGCGCCAACGAGCTCGGCCGCGAGCCGCTCGCGCGCGTGGTCGCCGCCGCGAGCGCCGGGGTCGACCCCGCCGACATGGGCGTCGGCCCGATCCCGGCGACGCGCAAGGCGCTCGAGCGCGCCGGCCTGACGATCGACGACATCGACCTGGTCGAGCTGAACGAGGCGTTCGCGTCCCAGGTGCTCGCCTCCTCGCGCGAGCTGGGCATCGATCACGAGAAGCTGAACGTCAACGGCGGCGCGATCGCGATCGGCCACCCGCTCGGCTGCTCGGGAGCCCGACTGCTCGGCACGCTGGCGCACGAGCTGCGCCGCCGCGGCGGGCGCTACGGCCTGGCGACGCTCTGCATCGGCGTCGGCCAGGGCCTGGCCGCGGTGATCGAGAACCCCGCGGCGTCCGCCGGCTGACCCCGCGCGGCTGCGGTACAGTCCGGGCGGGACGCTCGAAAGATGATCGGGCCAAGGGCAGCGTTGACGCTGGCAGCGGCCGTCATAGCCGGCCTGGTCTCCCCCGCGAGCGCGAGCGCGACGATCACCGTGTTCCCGCTCCCCGCGACCGGTGGTGGCCCAACCGGCATCGTCACCGGGCCGGATGGAGCGCTCTGGTTCGGGGAGAGCCCGGGGCTCGGAACGGTGCCCGCGAAGGTCGGGCGCATCACGACGTCCGGACAGCTCGCCGAGTTCCCGCTCCCCACAACGAGCGCCACACCGTTCCGGATAGCGTCCGGGCCCGACGGCGCGCTGTGGCTCACCGAGGGGTTCGCCGGCCGGATCGCCCGGATCACCACGGCGGGCTCGGTGACCGAGTTCGCGGTCCCCGGCGCGTCCACGCTGGTCGCGATCACGCCGGGTCCCGACGGGGCGCTCTGGTTCACCGACGTGAACGGTGTCCGCATCGGCCGAATCACCACGAACGGCAGCGTGAGCCAGTTCGCGCTGCCCCCTGAAAGCGGGACGCTGCACGGCATCACCGCCGGCCCGGACGGAGCGCTGTGGTTCACGGAGCCGTTCGTCGAGCCCACCGGGCGGATCGGCCGGATCACCACGACGGGGGCGATCAGCGAACGGACCGTTCCCATCCCCGGGGCCCAGCCGTACGACATCGTCACCGGACCGGACGGAGCGCTCTGGTTCACCGACCTGGGCACCAACAGCATCTGGCGCATGACGACCGGTGGGACCTTCGCCCGGTTCCCGATCCGCACCCCGGCCGCTCAAGCGGAGACGATCGCGGTCGGCCCCGACGGTGCGCTCTGGTTCACGGAGACGACGGCGAACAAGATCGGGCGGATGACCACGGGCGGCGACGTGCGCGACTTCCGCGTACCCGCGGCGCTCGACTTCCCGCGGGCGATAACCGCCGGCCCCGACGGCGCCCTCTGGTTCACGGGCGGGAACGCGATCGGGCGCATCACCACGGACCAGCCGGCGGAGGACGCCGTGGACGGCACGCTGTTCACCCAGGCGCCCTGCAACCCGCCGCAGCTCGGGTGCACCCGGCCACGGTTCGTGTTCCGGGCGTCGAGCGACGCCGCCGGCGGACACCCGGTCGGGACCGTCGAGTTCGTCACGGGCGAGCGCGCCGGCGTCTTCGTCACCCAGGGCGACGTCACCTGCCTGGCGGTCCACGGCAGAGCCGCCACCGTCGGGGTGCATTTCGAGGCTCCGCTACCGGCCGCCACGCCGCAGGCGCAGAACGTCCTGCTGTTCGTGGAGGACAACGGCGAAGCCGGCACCGACCGCTTCGCCGTGCAGCCGCTGCCTGGCGCACCGGCGCCCGTCTCCTGCCCCGCCTCACCGCCGCTCGGGGTCACGCTGCAGCCCGGGTTCGGGCCGGCGGGAGTGGCGAGCTCACCCGGCGTGGTCGTCCAGGACGCGAATGCGGTACCGATCTCGAAGGACGACTGCCGCCACGGCGGCTACGACCGCTTTGGGTTCAAGAACCAGGGCCAGTGCATCGCATTCGTCAGACATCGGGCTCGTCAAGCCTGCGTCTTCGAGCGGGTGGCCCACGGACGTGCGGCGTTCCGCGCGAAGTACGGAACCGGCGTCCCCAAGCGGCATGCCATGCGCCGCTGCATCGCCCTCAGGATCGGCGTTTAGCCGGCCTGTCGCAGCCGCCGCCAGACGGCCGTCCGCTCCTCGCGCGTGACCTGTCCCGTGGCGAGCAGCACCGCGACGTAGGCCGCCGTGCCGAGCGCCCCGCCGATCACGACCAGCGCAACCGCCAGGTCGGCTCCGGTGCCGAAGGCGAGCAGGACCAGGCCCATGACAACGGCCGCCGACAGCGACCCGGCGAGCGGCGCGACCAGCGGCCGCAGGCGCAGGCCCGCGAGGTCGCGGCAGAGGTGGAGGTGGGCGCCCACGTAGATGACGTAGGCGACGTCGGTGCCGATCGCGGCGGCGACGATGCCGAGCGGCTTCAGCAGCGCCGCGTCGATGGCGGCGTTCACGGCCAGCGTGGCGAGCGCGATCGGGATTCGCCGGCGCGCCGCGCCGAGGTAGTTCGCCGCGCCGGCCAGCAGCGGCGAGATCGCCGCCAGCAGCGCGAACGGCGCCAGCGCCCGCAGTACCTCGGCCGACTCGGCGTACTCGCTTCCGAACGCGATCTGCGTGAGCGGCTCCGCCCAGACGATCAGCGGCGCGAGGATCACCCCCTGGGCCAGCACGACGTAGCGGAGCGTCCGCTCGAGCGCCTCGTGGTCGGGGCCCCCCTCGCCGTGAGCGAGCCGCGGCGCGACCGCGCTCCGGATCGGCATCCCGATGAAGTAGAGGAACCCCGCCAGCCGGTAGGCGGCCTCGAACAGCCCGACGGCCGACACGCTCAGGATCGCTCCGATCAGCAGCACGTCGATCTGGCTGAAGATCGTGAACGCGCCGTCGACGATCACGAGCGCCGACCCGTACCCGAGGATCCGGCGGGCGTGGCCATGGCCGCCGCGCCGCGGACGAATGCTCCGCCCGAGCGTCCTGGCGACGAGGACGAGCCCGAATCCCGCCGCGAACGCGTAGGCGGCCGCCCGGCCGGCCATGGCGCCGGTGGCGCCCGTCCCGAGCAGCACGATCACGATCGAGGAGACCGTCTCCAGGGCGCTCTCGGCCACCACCACGCGCAGGTAGACGGAGATGCGCCCGAGCGCCTCGAAGATCGTCGCCCACATGATCATCACGCTCTGGCCGAAGTTCGCGATGGCCAGGATCCGCAGCGGCCACGCGAGATCGGGGGTGTCGTACGCGTTCGCGACCACACCGGCGAAGGCGAACAACGCGACCGACGCGGCGCCCGCGATGAAGGCCTTGAGCCTGATCGCGTCGGCCACGAAGGCGGCCATCGCGTCGGGGTTCCCGCGCCGCTCGGCGATGAAGCGGGCGACGCTCACCGAGATGCCGAGGTCGGCGGGTACCGTCATCAGGCTGCCGACGCCCATCGCGAGCGCGAACACCCCGTAATCCGCCGGCCCGAGGTAGCGGACCAGGAAGATCGTCAGGACGGCCGTGAACGCGGCACCCGAGATCTTCGAGGCGCCCGCGAAGATCGCGTTGCGGACGATGCCCTCCGGCGCCCGGTCCTCCATGGGCCGTGACCTTAGGAGACGCGCAAGCGGATGCGCTTCCATACTCTCGGTCGATGGAGCTTCGAGAGCGGTACTTCTCAGCGGCGGAGGCCGAGTGGCCTGTGCGCCGCACCGGCAACCTCCGCTTCTATCTCGACTACCTCTTCGACGGGGTAGACCTGGACGGCGCGCGAGTCCTCGACATCGGGGCCGGCGGGGGCCGCTACAGCTTCTATGCCGCCGCCGCGGGCGCGTCGCACGTGGTCGCGCTCGAGCCTGAGGCGGCCGGCTCGGACGCGGGAGTCACAGGCCAGTTCGAGCGCTTCCGCGAGCGGCTCGGGGTCGACTCGGTCGAGCTCCGCCACGCGACCCTCCAGGAGTTCGACCCGGGCGACGAGCGCTTCGACGTGCTGTTCTTGCACGCGTCGATCAACCACCTGGACGAGCCGGCCACGATGCGGCTGCACACCGACGAGTCCGCTCGCCAGACCTACAGGGAGCTGTTCGCCAAGCTCGCCGGGATGGGCGCGGACGGGGCGAAGCTGGTGGCGAGCGACGCCACCAGGCACAACCTGTTCGCCAAGCTGCCGGTCCGGAACCCGCTCCAGCCCACGATCGAGTGGGACAAGCACCAGCCGCCGGAGGTCTGGGTGGAGCTGCTCACCGAGGCGGGCTTCACCGAGCCGCACGTCCGCTGGTCGACGCCCAACTCGCTGCGGCGGCCCGGCCGGGTGCTGCTGGGCAACCGGGCGGCGGCCTGGCTCAGCGAGGGCGCGTTCTGCCTGACGATGACGCTGCGTCGCTAGCGATCACGGCGCGGCAGTTCGAGCCCGCCCGCAGGCGGTAGTTCCCGGTCCGGCGATCGACGTAAACCGGGCCCCTCGCGACGACGTTGTCCGACTCGTCGAACCCGTTGAGGAACCCGATCCCCGAGGGGCTTCCAGGGCCCGCGCTGTAGAGGCAGTTGCCTTGGGCCAGGTTCCCCTCGCCCACCGGGCCGCCGCTCCAGGAGCCCTCGATGTTCCAGCGCGGGGCGGAGTTTGTGATCACGTTCCCGCGGACGACGTTCCCCTCCGAGGTGTCGCCGCCCTCACCGGCGAAGATGACGCCGCCCTGGTTGGAGTCGATCACGTTGCCCTCCACCAGCGTCCCGTCCGCGTCCGGGAACAGGTGCACGGCCCAGCCACCGCGGTTGCCGATGAGCACGTTGTTGCGGATGACCGCGCCCTGGCTGTGCGTCACGTAGAGGAGGTGCGAGAGCTTGCCCGCGCGTCCGCAACCGTGGATGCGGTTGAGCTCGACGAGCGTGTGGGAGGCCTTGCGGGTCGAGCCGATCAGCACGCAGCTGATGTTGCGGGTCGCCGTGATGTCGTTTCCGACGAGCGAGAAGTCGTCGGCCTGGATCTTGAGGGGGATCGGGTAGACCGGATCGTGCGAGGTCAGTCTGAGCCCCGTGATCCGGGCGCCCTTCGCCCCGCGCAGCACCCAGATCGCGCCGTCGATCGTGACGCGGGCCCGGCCGACCGGTCGCAGGACGGTCCCGGGGCGGCGCATCGCGACGACGCCGCGGTGGCGGTAGCGCCCGGCCATCAGACAGCCGGTCTGGCCGCGCCGCAGGCCGTGGACGAGGCGGCGCAGCGAGCCGTACGGGTCGGCCTTCGTGCCTCGCCCGCGGCTGGAGCCGTTGGGCGCCGCGTAGCGGTCGCAGGGGCCGGCCGCGTGCGCTCGCGGAGCCGGGGCGCCCGCCGGCGCGGCCTCCCTCTGGTCGCTGTCGTCCCCCGCGCAGCCCGCGACGAGCGCCGCCAGGGTCAGGACGCAGAATGTCGATCGAAATGTCGCGACGCTCTAGTTGTACGCAACTTAGTCGCGCCCGGCTCGATCTCGAAGGTCCGCCTGGCTGTACTTGTCGACCGTCGGCGGGGTGACCTCGCCGTAGTGGCGCAGGTCGTAGAGGGCGTGGGCGGCGACCTCGTGATCGCGGGGCGCCAGCCGGTTGGCCTTCTCGACAAGCGTCAGCGCCTCCTGCTTGCGACCCTCGGCCGACGCGATGGCGCCGAGGAACAGGTACGGGTTCGAGTCGTCCGGGTCGCGCTCGAGAGCTCGTCTCAGCTGCCGGGTCGCGGCCCGGTAGTCGCGCCTGCGGACCTCGACGATGCCGGCCGCCTTGTACGGCACCGGCGTGAGTGGGTTCCAGTCGGCGGCGCGCTCGAAGTGCCGGATGGCGGCAGAGGGGTCCTGCGCCGCCAGCTCGACTCCGCGCTGCTGCTCCCGCGCGGAGATCCAGGACGGAACCACCGACACGGCCAGGAGCGCGGCCCCCAGAGCTCCGAGGGCGAGGGCCGGCCGCGCGGCGAGAACCGGACGCTGTGCCTCCGTGGAATGTGCCTCGTCGGGCTTCAGCCCGCGGTTCACGGCGCCCGCGATGCCGAGGGCTGCCAGCGCCGCGCCCGCCAGGCCGGGGAACTCCCAGAGCCAGTCGACCGAGCCGTGCAGGAGCCAGTAGGCGAACACGAGGACGCCGGCCCCCACGGCCACCCCCGCCAGATCGTTGCGCCGCGGACCGCGCAGCGCGGCCACCAGGCCGGCGACGAACGCGCCGCCCAGCAGCAGCGCACCGATCAGGCCGGTCTCGGCGAGCGCGACCATCTCGGTGCTGTGCGGATAGAGCGGCGTCTGCCGGCTGCTGCCCTTGTCGCGGTAGGCGCGGCCGAAGTTGTCCGCTCCGGCGCCCACCAGCGGCGTTCGCTTGAACTCGCCCCACGCGACGGCCCAGTAGTCCCAGCGGTACGTCGAGAAGCCGGAGGTCAGCCGGTTTCCTCTGCCTTGAGGGCTGTTGCCGCCGTGCTTGAACTCGCTCCAGGCGTCCGACGCGGCCGACACGGGGCTGCGCTCGACGACCGCGTACCCCGCCACCGCCAGGAGCAGCGCGGCGGCGAGCGCGACAACCGTGGCAGTGCTGACCCTGCGGGCGCTCGCCTCCGAGAGCTGCACGCGCCGGTCGACGATCGCCGCGAGCGTGCCCAGCACGACCAGCGCCGCGCCGGCGAGCAGGATCGCCCGGAGCGCCGCGTCGTAGTCGTCGCCCGGCGGGCGGAACGGCTGCCAGTCGCTGTAGACGTCGAGCACAGGCTGTGAGATGGCGAGCAGCGCCAAGCCGACTAGTGCGAACGCGCCAATCGTGCGGCCGCGGCCGGGCACAACCAGCAGGGCGACGAGGGCCGCGAGCGGGAGGACGAACAGCCAGCCGCGGCTCTGGCCGAGCAACGCCGCTGCGCCGAGGACCCCGGCGCCACCGAGCAGCAGGCCCCGAACGGGTGCGGGAACCTCACGACGCCCGGCCAGGATCACGCAGGGCAGCAGCCCGGACATCCACAGGGCCACGTTCGCGTTGGCGTATCCGACGGGCTCGGCGAACCGACCCTCCTCGAAGAACTGGACCGCCTGGTCCGCGCCCGCCACGCGAATCAGCTCGACCGTGGCGATTGCCGCGATCGCCAGGCCGTAGCCGCCGAGGAGGACCGCCCCGGACCGGCCACGCAGCGGCCAAAGCGAGCACAGCGCCAGAACGATGGCGTACAGCAGCGTGCGATTTCCTGCGTCCCAGGCGAGCTCCTCCTGGCCGGCCCAGAGCATCGACAGCAGGCAGAAGCCGCCGTACGCGGTCAGCAGCAGGACCGCCGCGAGCGCGAGGCGCCCGGGGCGCGGCCGCGGCAGGGTCGCGAGGCAGACCAGCAGGACCACCGCCAGCAGCAGGGTGGCCGGCATCCAGGTGACCTTGCGAAACCCGCCCTCGTCACCGGCGAACCAGACGAGCACCCCGAGGGCGACAGTGCAGGGAACGAAGCCGGGACTGCCCTCGACCACCCCGGCGGCTCGGTTCCGGGCCGAGGCCTCGGAGGTTGCGCTCATCGCCAACGGAGCATACGGTCGTTAGCGGCGGGCGCGCGGAAGGGAAGCTGCGCATTGAACATGAGATCACGGGTACGATCAGAAAGTTGAAAGCACTCGTCACGGGTGGCGCCGGTTTCATCGGCTCGAACGTGGTCCGGGCTCTGTTGGAGCGCGGGGACGAGGTTCGCGTGCTCGACAACTTCTCGACCGGCTATCGAGGCAACCTCGAGTCGCTCGAGGCGGAGCTGGTCGAGGGCGATCTGAGGTCGTACGAGCGAGTGGCGACCGCGGTGAACGGCGTCGAGGTGGTCTTCCACCAGGGAGCCCTGCCCTCGGTGCCGAGGTCCATCCAGGACCCGCTCACCTCGAGCGCGGTCAACGTCGAGGGGACGCTCAACGTCCTGCTGGCCGCCCGCGATGCGGGCGTGCGGCGCGTCGTCTTCGCGTCCTCCAGCTCCGTGTACGGCGACAGCCCCGGCATGCCGAGGCATGAGTCCCAGCGGCCGGCACCGCTCGCCCCGTACGCGGTGTCCAAGCTCGCGGCGGAGCAGTACTGCATGGTCGCCAACCGCGTGTTCGGCCTGGAGACGGTGGCGCTTCGCTACTTCAACGTGTTCGGCGAGCACCAGGACCCCCTGTCCGGCTACGCGGCCGTGATCCCGAAGTTCATCCGGATCATGCTCGACGGCGAGCGCCCCACGATCTTCGGCGACGGTGAGACCTCGCGCGACTTCACGCACGTCGAGAACGTCGTCGAGGCGAACCTGAGAGCGGCGATCGCCCCGGCGGCCGCCGGACGGGTGATGAACGTCGCGGTCGGAACCGCGCACACCCTGAACGAGCTCGTGCGAGCGCTTCAACGGCTGCTCGACACCGAAGTGGAACCCGAGTACGCCCCGCCCCGGCCCGGGGACGTCGCCGAGAGCCTCGCTGACGTCTCGCTGGCCCGCCAGCTGATCGGCTACGAGCCAAGCGTCGCGTTCGAGGAGGGCCTCGAGCGGACGATCGCCTGGATCGCCGAGCAGAGGGTCCATGAGGCGCGCTCCCTCTAGACGGGGGCGGCGGGCGCACGACGTCGCCGTCTACGCGCCCTGGGGCTCGCTCTACTACGGACCGAAGCGCGACTACATGGGCGGCGCGGAGGTCCAGGCCACGATGCTGGCCCACGCGCTCAAGGCAAAGGGGCTGCGAGTGGCCCACGTCGTCTACCCGGTCCCGGAGCCGCGCCGCGTCGACGGTTCGAGTCCGACGCTCGTCGAGCGCTCCGATTGGCGGGGGGACCAGCGGCTCGGCCTGCTCGCCGAGACGGGAGCGATCTGGCGCGGCCTCCAGCGCGCCGACGCGTCGGCGTACATCGTCCGCGGCTCGGGCGGCCACGTGCTCGCGGCCAGCACGTTCTGCCGCGCGCGCGGCAGGCGATTCGTCTTCTCGAGCTCGAGCGAGCTCGACTTCGACTTCGCCCGCCCGGACCGCAATCCGCGGATGCTCCAGGTCTACAAGGCGAGCCTCCGGCTCGCCGCCCGCCTCGCCCTCCAGACAGAACAGCAGCGCGAGCTGGCCCTGCGCGCCCTCCCGAACAGCGATCCCGTCGTGATCCCTAGCTTCGCCGAGCCGGCACCGAGCGAGAACGGCTCCGGCCAGTACTTCCTCTGGGCGGACCGGCTCGTCGAGTACAAGCTCCCGGACAGCTTCGTGGAGCTGGCCGAGGCGCTTCCGGAGGCGCGCTTTCGGATGGTCGCCTGCCCGGGGGCCGAGACGCCGCCCGGCATGGCCGAGCGCATCGAGGCGGCCGCCGAGCGCCTCCCGAACCTCGAGCTGCTCCCGCCCCGGCGCCGCAGCGAGTTGCTCGAGGAGATGCGCAACGCCGTGGCGGTCGTCAAGACGTCGCGGGTCGAGGGCGTGCCCAACACGTTCCTCGAAGCCTGGGCCCGCGGCGTGCCCGTGCTGTCGCTGAACGTCGACCCCGACGCGAAGATCGCGGACAACGACATCGGCGTGGCGGCCGACGGGTCGATGGAGCGCCTGGTCGAGGCCGCGGCGAACCTGTGGCGCAACCCCGAGCAGCGGATCGCGATCGGCGAGCGCGCGCGCCGGTTCATCCAGGACGTCCACTCGCCGGAGGCCGTCGCGGACCGCTGGGTCGCGCTGCTCGAGGAGCTGATCTAGGTCCGGGTCGGAGTCGTAGTCGACGAGCGCGACGTTCGCCGCTGGCAGGAGACCGCCATGGAGGAGATCGAGGCACTCGGCTCCTGCGAGCTGGTCGTCCTCACCGGCGAGCCGCGCGACGCCGGGCCGACAGGGCCGCGCCACGCGCTCTACCGCGCGTACGAGCTCATGGACCGGCGCGTCTTCGCCAACGAAGCCGATCCCCTGGCGCGGGTGCCCCTGCCCCGGCCGAGCGTCCCACTCGCCGCGATCGCCTCCCAGGAGCTGGACGTGGTCCTCTGCCTGACAACCGGCGCGCCCCCCGGCGAGCTGGCCGCGCACGCCCGCCTCGGCGCCTGGTCGCTGTACGGGGAGGGGCCGCTCGTCCGGAGGATGTACGACGGCGACTTCGTCGCTCCGATCACGCTCCGCGCCACGGCGGCCGGCGGCGGCGAGCGCACGCTCTACCGCTCGGTCGTCCAGGTCGATCACGTCTCCCTTCACCGCAGCCGCTGCCGCGCGGCGCGAAGGGCGGCCCACCTTCCGGCCCGCGCGCTTCGGGCCCTCCCCGAACCGGCGCCCGTCGAGGAGCAGGACGCAGGCGAGTCGCTGCCGACCAACGCGATGATGGCGCGGCTGATGTGGCGCGTGGCAAGTGGGGTCCTGCGCAGGCGCGTGAGCGGCTGGCTGGGCGAGAAGCAGTGGTTCATCGCATACGGGCGCGGGGCCGCTCCGCCCACGCCGATCATGCCTCCGCCGGGCCGGTTCTACGCGGACCCGTTCCTGTTCCAGCGTGAGGGCCGGCGCTACGTCTTCTTCGAGGACTACGACGCGAGCTCGGGGCGCGCCGAGATCCGCTATCTCGAGATCGACGAGCACGGCCGGCACCGTTCGCCGCGGCTCGCCCTCCGCCAGGACTGCCACCTCTCGTATCCCTTCGTCTTCGCGGAGGGCGACGACGTCTACATGCTGCCCGAGACCGCGGGACACCGGACCGTCGAGCTCTACCGGGCGGCGCGGTTCCCGGACGAATGGACGCTCGAGCGGGTTCTCCTGAGCGACGTCACGGCCACCGACGCCACGCTGCTGCGCCACGAGGGCAGGTGGTGGCTGTTCGTCGCGCTCGCCACCGACGGCGGCCGCCCGGTCGACGAGCTCTGCCTGTTCTCGTCCGACTCCCTCGAGGGCGAGTGGGAGCCGCATCCCCTCAACCCGGTGGTCTCCGATGTCCGCTCGGCGCGCCCCGCCGGGCGAATCTTCTCGCGCGAGGGTCAGCTGATCCGGCCCGCGCAGGACTGCTCCGAGGCGTACGGTGGGCGGCTCGTGTTCAATCGCATCGACGTGCTGAGCCCGACCGAGTACCGCGAGTCGCCGATCGGCGCGATCGAGCCGGCGGTCGACAGCGGGAACCTCAGGACCCACTCGTACGACTCGGACGGCACCTACGAGGTCCTGGACGGCTTCCGGATGCGCCCGAAGCTGGCCGGGCTGTCGCGCACCCCGCCGAGCCCGCGCTGGCACCGGGTCGATCTCGAGGCGTGAGCGCCCGCTACTCCATCGACCCCGGCGACCCCGAGGCGGACAAGCTGGAGCTGCTCGACCTCGCCACCCGCAACCGCCCCGGACCGCGGTCCAGGCTCGAGGCCAAGTACGTCAAGTACTACGAGAACAACCCGTTCGGGCCGCCCTCGCTCTTCCTCGCCCGCGACAACGAGTCCGGCAGCCTGGTCGGGATGACGGCGCTGTTCCCGACGAGCCTGTGGATCGGCGGCGAACCCATCCGCGCCGGGATCGGCGGCGACTTCGCGGTCGACGAGGGGCACCGCGGCTTCGGTCCTGCTCTGGCGCTCCAGCGGGCCACGGTCCCGGCCTGCTCGGAGCGCGGGATGGCTTGCGCGTACGGATCGCCGAACCAATCTTCCGAGCCGATCGTCGGCCGCGTTGGCTACGCCGACGCCGGGAGGCTGGCGCGCTTCGTCAAGCTGCTCAGCGCGCGCCCGCTCGTCGACCGCTACGTCGCAAAGCCGTGGCTCGCATCGCTGGCGTCGGGCGTCGCCAGGCCGTTCGTCTCGATCCTGTCCCGCGACCGTCTGCACCGGCGCTCGCGCAGGTTCTCGGTCGAGCAGCCCGAGCGTTTCGACGAGCGCTTCACAGGCCTGTGGGAGCTGGCCCGCCGCGAGCTCGGGGTGACGAGCGAGCGCAACGTCGAGCTGCTCAACTGGCGTTACGAGAAGACCGGCCCGGCCGCCGCACCGGGCAACTACCCGATCCTCGCACTGGTCGAGGGCGACGAGGTCGCGGGCTACGTCGTCTACCGCACGGGCGACGACTCCCGCATCGTCTACGACCTCGTCTGCCGTCCGGAGAAGCCGGTGGTGGACACGCTCCTCTCCGAGTTCATTCGCGACGCCCGCCGGAAGAAGGCCATCGCGATCGACCTGGGTTACGTGGGGCCTCCGAACCTGCTGACCGAACGGCTGCGCGCCTTCGGATTCGTGCACCGGACCGCCCACAACGGGCTGCTGGTCTACGTGGACGGCGAGGCGCCGGGCGGCGTCGATCTGACCAAGGCGGAGAGCTGGTACTTCATGAGCGGCGATACGGACTTCTAGACTCGCGCCCACACATGATCGACTTCGAGCTGACCGACGAACAACGACTGATCCGCGAGACCGCGCGCGACTTCACGGACAAGGAGATCGTCCCGCGCGCGCGGGAGAACGACCGCAACGAGCACTTCGACACCGAGCTCGTCCAGAAGATCGCCGACATGGGCTTCCTCGGCGCGATCGTGCCCGAGGAGTACGGCGGCCGCGGGGTCGACTACCGCACCTACGCGCTGATCGTCGAGGAGATCGGCCGCGGCTGCTCGGCCATGCGCACCGTGGTCTCGGTCGTCACCTCGCTGGTCTGCTCGTCGGTCGTCCGCTGGGGCACCGAGGAGCAGAAGCAGGCGTGGCTGCCGCAGCTCTGCTCCGGCGAGGCGCTCGGCTGCTTCGGCCTGACCGAGCCCGACACCGGCTCGGACGCGTCCAACCTCAAGACGCGCGCGGAGAAGGTCGACGGCGGTTGGCGCATCTCCGGCGGGAAGATGTGGATCTCGCTCGGCAACTACGCCAAGCTCGCGCTCGTCTTCGCCCAGACCGATCCCTCGCTCAAGCACAAGGGGCTCGCCTGCTTCCTGGTGCCGACCGACTCGGACGGCTTCACGACCCAGGAGATCCACGGCAAGCTCGGGCTCAAGGGCTCCGACACCGCCGAGCTGTCGCTCGACGGCGTCGAGGTGGGTGACGAAGCCCTGATGGGCCAGGTCGGCGACGGCTTCAAGATCGCGA
The DNA here is from genome assembly GCA_052038485.1 of Thermoleophilaceae bacterium. Lineage (GTDB taxonomy): Bacteria > Actinomycetota > Thermoleophilia > Solirubrobacterales > Thermoleophilaceae > JACVRW01. The sequence goes on from JBQGCL010000217.1 coordinate 45,369, forward strand.
TGAGCGCGCTCGACTCGGGCCGCTACAGCGTGGCCGCCGGCTGCGTCGGCATCTGCCAGGGCTCGCTCGACGCCTCGATCGCCTACGCCAAGGAGCGCACCCAGTTCGACCGCCCAATCGCGTCGTTCCAGCTGGTTCAGGAGATGATCGCCGACATGGTCGTGCGCACCGAGGCCGCGCGCGGCCTCGTCTGGCGCGCCGGGTGGCTCAAGGACCAGGGCAAGCCGAGCACGACGGAGACGTCGATCGCGAAGCTGTACGCCACCGAGGCGGCGGTCACCTGCGCCGACCGCGCCATCCAGGTGCACGGCGGCTCGGGCTACGTGGACGACTACCCGGTGGAGCGCTACCTGCGCGACGCCCGCGTGACCACCCTCTACGAGGGCACCTCCCAGATCCAGAAGCTGATCATCGGGCGCGCCTACACGGGCGTGAACGCGCTGGTCCCGTGAGCCTGATCGCCGCCGAGCTGCGCGGCAACGTCGGTCTCGCTCAGCTCAACCGACCGGAGGCGCGCAACGCGCTGTCGCCGGAGCTGATGGAGGAGCTGGCGGCGCTGCTCGAGCGGTGGGACGCCGACGAGGGCGTCGGCTGCATCGTGATCGCCGGCGGCGACGAGTGGTTCGCCGCCGGGGCCGACATCAAGGCGATGGCGAGCCGCAGCTTCCAGGAGGTGCTCGACTCGCCCTCGGTCGGATTCTGGCCGCGCCTCGCGCGCGTGCGCACGCCGCTGATCGCCGCCGTGTCCGGCTACGCCCTCGGCGGCGGCTGCGAGCTGGCGCTGGCGTGCGACATGATCGTCGCGTCCGAGTCGGCCGAGTTCGGCCAGCCCGAGATCCTGCTGGGGATCATCCCCGGCGGCGGCGGGACGCAGCGGCTCGCGCGCGTGATCGGCAAGCAGCGGGCGATGGAGCTCGTGCTGACCGGCCGCCGCATCGACGCCGCCGAGGCGCACCGGCTTGGCCTCGTCAACCAGGTGGCGTCCCGCAAGGAGTGGCTCGACGCGGCGATCGAGCTGGCCGATGTCGTGGCGAGCCGGCCCCCGCTGGCGGTGCGGTTCGGCAAGCAGGCGGTGCTCGCGGCGGACGAGACACCGCTCAGCGCGGGCCTCGAGTACGAGCGCCGCCAGTTCGAGCTGGCGATGGCAACCGAGGATCGCGTCGAGGGCATGAACGCCTTCGTCGAGAAGCGCCGCCCGGAGTTCCGCGGACGGTGATCCTCGGGGTCGTCGGCGCCGGCACGATGGGCGCCGGGATCGCCCAGTTGGGCTGCGCCGCCGGATACCGCACGCTGCTGCACGACCCGCTGCCCGACGCGCTCGAGGCCGGCGAGCGGCGCGTGCGCGACGGGCTCGAGCGCTGGGCGGCCAAGGGTCGCGCCGACGCGGCGGCCGCCGGGCTGCTCGAGCCCGCGGCGGCGCTCGGGGATCTGGCCGACTGCGAGCTCGTGATCGAGGCCGCGCCCGAGCGCCCGGAGCTCAAACGGGAGCTGTTCGGCGAGCTGTCGCGCGTATGCGGCGAGGAGACCGTGCTGGCCACGAACACCAGCTCGATTCCGGTGACATCGCTGGCGGGCGCGGCGGCGCGGCCCGAGAACGTCGTCGGCATGCACTTCTTCAACCCACCGCCGCTGATGGAGCTGCTCGAGGTGATTCGCGCGGATCAGAGCAGCGACCGGGCGGTCGCTGTCGCGCGCGAGGCGGGCGAGGCGATGGGCAAGCGCGTGATCCTGGCCGCCGACGGCCCCGGCTTCCTCGTCAACCGCTGCGGGCGGCCCTTCTCGGGCGAGGGGCTGCGCCTGCTGGCCGAGCGGATCGCCACCCACCAGCAGATCGACCGCATCTGCCGCATGGCGGGCGGCTTCCGCATGGGCCCGTTCGAGCTGATGGACCTGGTCGGCATCGACGTCGGCTTCGAGGTCGCCAAGTCGTTCGCGGAGCTGTCGTTCGGCGAGCCGCGCTGGCGGCCGAGCCCGATCCAGGCGCGCATGGTCGCCGCCGGGCGGCTCGGACGCAAGACCGGGCGCGGCTACTACGACTACCCCGAGGAGCGCGCCGCCGACCCCGAGCCGCCGCAGCCGGGCGGCGGCGACGGGACGCTGGTCACGATCCTCGGCCACGGCCCCGTGGCGGATGGCCTGCGCGAGCGCGCCCGCGCGGCGGGCTACGAGCTGCGCGAAGGCGGCCCGACCGAGCTGGTGGTCGACGCCGGCCCGACACCCGCCGAGAGCGTGCCCGGCGGCGCGCCGCTGCTCGTTCTCTGTAGCCGCAGCCTGGCCGCGCGCGGCGAGCCGGGCGCCGTCGGCTTCGGCCTGCTGCCGCCGCTCGGCTCGCTCGTGGAGCTGACCCGCGGCCCGGGTACGCAGGCGTTCGCCGCCGAGGCGTCCGAGACGTTCTTCGGCCGGCTCGGGTTCCACCCCGAGTGGGTCGAGGACGCGCCCGGCCTCGTGCTCGGCCGGATCGTCTGCCAGCTCGTCAACGAGGCGTGGTTCGCGGTCGGCGAGGGCGTCGGCTCGGAGGACGACGTGGACACCGGCATGACGCTCGGCCTCGGCCACCCGCGCGGCCCGATCGCGTGGGGCGAGGCGATCGGCCTCGCGCACGTGATGGCCGTGCTCGACGGACTGTGGGTGGAGCGCCGCGAGGAGCGCTACCGGCCCGCGCCGCTGCTCGCGAGGAGGAGCGCGCTCGCGCGTGCCGCAACTACTCGCGCGGACTCCGCAACTTCCCGCGACACCCCGGGTTAGCGCGGTCATGCGCAGCCTGGTCGCCCTCGCCCTGGGCGCGACCCTCCTGGCCGGTTGCACCGTCCCGCGCCCCCCGGGAGACGGCACGCTGCGCTACCGCGACCCGGTCTTCTCCGCGGTCACGACGACCACCGACATCACCTACGGCAACGCCATCGGCGCCGACGGCAACCCGGTCGACCTCAAGCTCGACCTCTACCAGCCGACGGGGGACACGGCGACCGCCCGACCGGCGCTCGTCTGGGTGCACGGCGGCGGCTTCACGACAGGCGACAAGTCGAGCGGCCGCGCGCGGGCGACCTACTTCGCGCGGCTCGGCTACGTCGCGGTCTCGATCAACTACCGGCTGCTCTCGCCCGACGGCTGCGGCGGCAACCCCAACCCCACCCCGGTCTGCCAGAACGCCGCGCTCGAGGCGCAGCACGACGCCCAGGCGGCCGTGCGCTGGCTGCGCGCCAACGCGGCGACCTACAAGATCGACACCAGCCGCATCGCGATGGCGGGCGCCTCCGCCGGGGCCGTCACCTCGGTGCTGGCCGCGACGCACTCAGAGGACCCCGGCACGAGCGGCAATCCCGGTCACCCGTCGGACATCCGCGCCGCCGTGTCGGTCTCCGGCGGGATGCCGACCAACCAGCTGATCGACGCAGGCGACTCCCCGACGCTGTTCATCCACGGCACCGAGGACCAGGTTGTCCCGTATACCTGGGCGGTTCAGAATGCCGCCGCCATGCACAACCTCGGCATCCTCACGGTGCTCGAGCCGATCGAGGGCGCCGGGCACGGACTGTCGGCCGACTACGGCCAGCTGATCAACGAGCAGTCCAGCTGGTTCTTGTGGTGGGCGATGAGGCTCGGGTGAAACGGCTCATCCTGCTCGGCGCGGTGCTCGCCGCGCTGCTGCCGGGCTGCGCCGTCGTGCCGACCGTGCAGTGGCAGAACTCGACCTTCGAGGGCTTCCCGGTGATCTCGTACGTGCCCGAGCACCCCAAGGGCATGCTGTACGTCTTCCACGGCACGGGCGGCAGCGCGAACTTCGCCACCCGGCTCGAGACGACCGACGTGATCAACAGGTTCGTCGCGCGCGGCTACGGGTTCGTGTCGACCTCCTCCACCGAGCGCACCGGGGACATGCGCTGGAACGTGTCCGACCCGTCGCTCACGACGAATCCCGACCTCGCCCGGCTGGCGCGGCTCCAGGCGCACCTGGTCGCGACCACCGGCCTCGAGGCGAACACGCCACTCGTCGGCGTGGGGATGTCGAACGGCGCGCGCTTCGTCACCAACTGGGGACAGGCCTGGAAGAACGCCGGCTACCCGGTGAAGGCGATCTGGGCCAGCCACGGCACGACCGCGCCCTCGTTCGACGGACCGGGTCAGCTGAACGTGCCGACCGTGTTCACCACCGCCCGCAACGACTTCACCGTGCCGCCGGGCAGTGTGATCGGGAGCTTTCTCACGGCGCACAACTCCGGCATCTCGGCGGAGATCTACGCCTCGCAGGAGCGCAAGCTCGGCGCGCTCCAGTACGAGCGCATCCCGGGGGTCGACTCGGGCGAGTCGAAGCAGATCGTGCAGACGTTGATCGCGACCGGAGTCTGGAACGCCCAGGGCGAGCGAGTCGAGCCGAACATCCAGACCGCGGCCGCCGCGTCGCGGTCGGTGACCTACCCCGCCTCCGTGCAGGGTGACCGCGCCGAGATCATCAACGAGACCGACCTCCAGCTCGCGATCCATCAGTTCACGGCCGAGTACGCGGATCAGGTCGTCGCCTTCTTTTCGCGCTACGTTCCGTAGCCGATGGCTACAGCAGACCTCTCGGTGCTCGTCCTCGGGCGCGCCCAGGTCGGCACGAGCGACTACATAGCCGAGATCCAGCGGCGCCTGCAGCGCCAGGAGCGCGTGCGCTTCCGGATGCACGCGATGGGCACTTCGCTGGAAGGAACCGTCGC
>JBQGCL010000218.1:0-2699 GCA_052038485.1 Thermoleophilaceae bacterium
CGGATCGCGAGCAGATCCGCGACCTGGTCAACGAGCTCTTCGACGCCGCGGCCGACGACGACACCGAAGGCGTCTGCGCGGCGCTCACCGAGGACGGCTGGGCCCACGCGGTCGAGCGCCAGTTCATCGACGGCGAGCCACGGCGCCGCGCCAACGAGGACGACTGCGTCCGCGAGCACGCGCCGGCGGCGTTGAAGTCGGTCGACCTGCCCTACGCGATCAAGAACGGCCGCCGCCCGACGGTGGAGGCGGTCCGCATGCGCGGCGACCGCGCGACGGCGACCGTGGCGTTCCTGCTCGGCTACGGCGTGCGCTGGCGGTTCCTCCGCACCGAGGACGGCTGGAAGATCGCGGACTTCCTGATTCCCGTACGGGAGTAGCCTGCGCGGTGGGCATGTCCCAGGAGAGAGTGGAGATGGTGCGTCAGGGCATCGAGGCGTGGAATCGCCACGACTTCGAGCACGGCGCCGACAACCTGGCCGAGGACGTCGAGTGGGTTCCGGCGAGCCCCGCGGCTGTCGAGCAGCCCGTGTACCACGGCAAGGCCGACGTGGCGCGGGCGTTCAACCAGATCTGGGACACCTGGGACCTCTGGGAGTTCGAGGAGCACGAAATCCGCGATCTCGGCGACCGCGTGCTGTGGCTCGGCCGCGTCCACATGCGCGGCGGCGCCAGCCAGGTGGAGATAGTCCATGAGGCCGCCAACCTGCTCGACTTCTCCGGCGAGAAGATCGCCCGCGTCCGGGGCTTCCGCTCCTGGCAGGCCGCGATCGAAGCCGCCGGCGCCTAGACGCGCTCGAGGTTCTCCTCGTGGATGCCGCGCTGGGCCTTGGTGTCGCGGCCCTCGGGCAGCTGCCGGTCGCCGCGCTCCAGCGCGTCGAGGTAGTCGACGTCCTCGTCGAGCAGGCGGAGCGTCGTCTCGCGGTCGTGCGGCGCGCCGTGGCCGGGCACCACCGTCGTGGCCGCATCGATCAGCGGCGCCAGGCGCGCCAGCGTGGCCCGGTAGTCGGCCGGCGTTCCGTGGATCCAGGGGATCTCGACGTCCGACAGGTAGTCGCCCACGATCAGCAGGCCCTGGGCACGGTCGAACAGCGCCATCCCGTCGACCGTGTGCCCCTCGGCCGGGTGCAGCTCCAGCTCGCGGTCGCCCAGCTCCACGTGGCCGGGCACCGGCAGCGCCTGCACCTGCCCGAGCCCGAGCGGCGCCCGGCGGACGACGTAGTACTCGTCGTCGTACTGGCGCAGCTCGCGCTGGGCCTGGCCGGGCGATTCGTGCATGCGCTGGACCGAGCTCTCGGCCAGCCCGAGTGTCAGCCCCGGGAAGGCCATGCGGCCGAGCAGGTGGTCGAAGTCGGCGTGCGTGGCGAGCAGCCCGTCCGGCTCGAAGCCCGCCCCGGCGAGCAGGCTCGGCAGCGCGTCGAGCTCGTCGGGCAGGTAGGGCGAGTCGATCAGCACGGCCTCCTCGCCCACGCGCAGCGCGATCGCGTTCGTCTGCCAGAACGCGCTCGTGACCACCAGCGCGTCCGGGCTGATGGAGACCGCGCGCAAGGGTCGCCCTAGGCGGCCTTGAGCAGCTTGCCCGCGTCGCGGAAGGTCTTGACCTCGGCGTCGGGCTTCTTGCCGCCCTCGATCTCCTCGCCGTGGCGGTTTACCCAGATCACCGGGATCTTCTCCTTGATCGCCGGCTCGATGTCGGTCGGGTAGCCGGACGCGATGTGGACCCAGTTCTTCTTCATCGGCCCGATCCGGCGGGCGCACTCCTTGAAGTGGGCGGGGTCGGGCTTGTACGAGCGCACCTGCTGGGCGGTGACGACCAGGTCGAAGTCGCTGCGGAAGTGCCGGCGCGTTGCGCCGAGCAGCTTGTCGTCGATGTTGGAGAGGATGCCCAGCTCGTACTTCTTGGCGAAGCGTTCGAGCTGCGCGTTGGTCTCCCGGAACGCCGGCCAGGACGGAACGCTGTTGGGCAGGAAGTTCGAGCGCGACGGCTCGAGGTCCCAGCTCAGCTCGGACGCCACGCGCACGGCCGTGCGCCGCAGGACCTCGGCGTAGAGCTCGTACGAGCCGCGCTGGATCTCGCGCTGAACGTCGATGAACCGCGGGATCAGAGCGTCCCGGTCGATCGTGAACCCGTCGCGATCGGCCTCCTTCTGGAAGGCGTCGTACACCCCTGTCTCCCAGTCGATCAGGGTTCCGTAGCAGTCGAAGGTGACGAACTTGACGTCTTTAGGAAGTGCCATTCAGCCGTTTCGATAGGGTCCGCGCCCGCCGCGCACAGCGGCGCAGCATCCTATCTATCCGTCATGGACCTACTCGAATACCAGGGCAAACAGCTGTTCTCGAAGCACGGAGTGCCCGTGCCCGAGGGGCGGCACGCGACCACCGCGGCCGATGCCGTGGAGGCCGCCGAGGCGATCGGCTACCCGGTCGTGATCAAGGCTCAGGTCCAAATCGGCGGGCGCGGCAAGGCCGGCGGGATCAAGCTGGCGACCTCGCGTGAGGAGGCCGAGCAGCACGCCTCGGCGATCCTCGGGATGGACATCCGCGGCTTCACGGTGCACGAGGTCTGGGTGGAGAAGGCGAGCGAGATCGACGAGGAGTACTACGCGGCGATCGTGTTCGACCGCTCCGCCAAGAAGCCGATGGCGATGCTGTCCCGCATGGGCGGCATGGACGTCGAGGCCGTGGCCGAGCAGGACCCC
>JBQGCL010000219.1:0-3205 GCA_052038485.1 Thermoleophilaceae bacterium
CCGAACGTCTCGACCATCACCGAGACCGGGTGCGCCACGCCGATCGCGTAGGCGACCTGCACCTCGCACTTGTCGGCCAGCCCCGCTGCGACCACGTTCTTGGCGACGTAGCGGGCCGCGTAGGCGGCCGATCGGTCGACCTTGGACGGGTCCTTGCCGGAGAACGCGCCACCGCCGTGGCGGGCCATGCCGCCGTAGGTGTCGACGATGATCTTGCGGCCGGTCAGGCCGGCGTCGCCCACCGGGCCGCCGACGACGAACTTGCCGGTCGGGTTGACGAGGAAGTTGCGCCCCGAGTTGTCGAGCAGCTTCTTCTCGTCGTACAGCTCGCCCGGCAGGATCGGGTGGACGACGTGCTCCCAGAGGTCGGGCTTGATCATCGTCTCGCCGTCGACGCCCTCCTTGTGCTGGGTCGAGATCAGCACCCGCTCGATCTCGATCGGGTGCCCGTTCTCGTAGCGAACGGTCACCTGAGTCTTGCCGTCCGGGCCGAGATAGCCGATCTCCTCGGCGCGGCGGACCTCCGCGAGGCGGTGGGCCAGCTTGTGCGCCAGCGAGATCGGCATCGGCATCAGCTCGCGCGTCTCGCGCGTGGCGAAGCCGAACATCATGCCCTGGTCGCCGGCGCCGGCAACATCGAGCTCGTCGTCGTCGGCGGGATCGGTGCGCGCCTCGTAGGCCTTGTCGACGCCCTGGGCGATGTCTGGCGACTGCTCGTCGATGGCGGTGATGACGGCGCAGGAGTCGCAGTCGAACCCGTAGCGGTTGCCCGAGTAGCCGATCTTGCGGATCGTCTCGCGCGCGATCTTCGGGATGTCCACGTACGTCTTCGTCGTGATCTCACCCGAGACCACCACGAGCCCGGTGTTCACGAGCGTCTCGCAGGCCACTCGGCCTTCGGGGTCCTCGGCCATCACGGCGTCGAGGACACCATCCGAGATCTGGTCGGCGACCTTGTCCGGATGACCCTCGGTTACCGACTCAGAGGTGAACAGGAACTCGTTGTCTGAAAGCGGCTGCGTCGTCATAGGAGCCGGGAAGGGTACTCAGTCGGAGCGACCGCGGCTGGTCTTGAAGTCGATCACCAGCGGGACGCCCTGGAGGCGGTAGCGCTCCCGCAGCCGGTTCTCCAGGAAGTAGGCGTAGTCCCGGGTGACCTGGCCGCGGTTGTTGACCTGGATCGCGAAGCGGGGCGGCTCCGTCTCGAACTGGGCCATGTAGTACATCCGCAGCCGCTTGCCGCGCACGGCCGGCGGCTGCCGCTCGCCCTGGAGGTCTCCGAGGAAGCGGTTCAGCTCGGGCGTGGGGATCCACTGAGCCGAGCGGTCGGCCAGTGACAGCGCTTCCGCGACGAGCCGCTTCAGCCCGCGCCCGCTCTTCGCCGACACGGCCAGCACCGCCGGGCGCTGGCGCAGCTTCTTCGCCACGCGCGCCTTGGCGTCCTCGAGATCGGTCTGGGTCACGTCCCACTTGTTCAGCGCGATCACGGTCGCGCACTTCTTCTTCATCGCCATCTCGGCGACGCGGAAGTCCTCGCTCGTCACCCCCTCGGCGGCGTCGCAGACCACGATCGCCACCTCGGCGCGGTCGGCCGCCTGCTCCGAGCGCAGCTGGGCGTAGTAGTCGATCGACCCCGCCACCTTGGTGCGCCGGCGCAGCCCGGCGGTGTCGACCAGGGTCACCTCGCGGCCCTCGAACTCGATGCGCGTGTCGATCGCGTCGCGCGTCGTCCCCGCGATCGGCGTGACGATCACCCGCTCCTCCCCGAGCAGCCTGTTGAGCAGCGACGACTTGCCGACGTTGGGGCGGCCGATCAGCGCGAGCCGGGTCGCCTCCTCTACCTCACCGGAGTACTCGGGCAGCCGCTTGACGATCAGGTCGAGCAGGTCGCCGGTGCCGAGTCCCTGGGTCGCCGACACCGGCAGGGGGTCGCCCAGCCCGAGCGCGTAGAACTCGGCCGCGAGCCCCTGCTGGGTGCCCTCGTCGACCTTGTTGGCCACGACGATCGCCGGCACCGGCCCGCCGCGCAGCTCGCGCGCCAGCTCGGCGTCGCCCGGCCGCAGGCCCGCCCGTGCGTCCACGACCAGAACCGCCAGCTGCGCGTCCTCGAGCGCCGCCAGCGCTTGGCGGCGGATCTCATCGGCGAGCTCGTGCTCGCCGGCGAGGTCCACCCCGCCGGTGTCGACGAGCGTGAAGCCGAGCCCGTTCCAGTCGGCGTCGACCTCCTTGCGGTCGCGCGTGACCCCGGCCTGCTCGTGCACGACCGCCTCGCGCGTTCCGGACAGGCGGTTGACGAGCGTCGACTTGCCGACGTTCGGGTACCCGACGACCGCGACCTTGGAGCGCTTCACGACGCCTCGCGGACCAGCGCCACGATGCGCTCGACCACCTCGTCGAGGCTGAGGTCGGTCGTGTCCAGCTCGACGGCGTCCGGCGCCTTCTCGAGCGGAGAGTGGTCGCGGCTCTCGTCGCTGGCGTCGCGGAGGGCCTGGTCGCGCAGGACCGTTTCGACGTCGGTGTCGAGCTCAGCTGCCCTCCGGCGGGCGCGCTCCTCGGGGCTTGCGGTCAGGAACACCTTGACCGGCGACTCGGGTGCGACAACCGTGCCGATGTCGCGTCCCTCGACCACCCAGTCGCCGTCCCCGAGCAGCTCCCGCTGCTTGTCGACGAGCGCCTCGCGCACGAGCGGGTTGGTCGCGACCCGCGACGCGGCCTCGCTCACCTCCGGCGTCCACAGCACCTCTGTGACGTCCTCCCCGCGCAGTAGGGCAGGCGGGCCAGGAGCGAGGTCGAGCTCGCGGGCGTGCTCCGACGCCGCGCCGCCCTCGCGCAGCGTGACCAGCCCAACCGCTCGGTACAGCGCGCCCGAGTTGAGATAGGAGAACCCGAGCGCGTCGGCGACGGCGTGGGCGACGCTGCTCTTCCCCGCGCCGGCCGGGCCGTCGATCGCGACGATCATGGGCCCAGCAGCGCGGCGAGGTCCAGCTCGAAACCGGGATAGGACACGCCGGCGGCCTTCATGTCGAGCACCTCGACGCCCTCCTCGGAGGCCAGCCCGGCCACCGCGCCGAGCATCGCCAAGCGGTGGTCGCCGCGCGAGTCGATCGTCCCGCCGCGCAGCGGCGAGCCGTCGCCGCGCACGACGAAGCCGTCCTCGGTCTCCTCGATGTCGGCGCCCAGGCCGCGCAGTCCCTCCACCACCGCC
>JBQGCL010000220.1:0-9381 GCA_052038485.1 Thermoleophilaceae bacterium
GCGCACCTGGTTCCGCGACCACAACGGCGGCAACGTCACCACCGGTGACTTCATCGCGCTCGCCGAGCGCAAGACGGGCCGCCAACTGGACGCCTTCTTCGACGACTGGCTGTACCGCGCGGGCCGCCCCGCCGCCTGCCCCAGCTGAGCGCCTGGGTATCCTGAGGATCCTCATGGAGACGGGGACATTTCGAGTCAAGGCCGGGCTGGCCGAGATGCTCAAGGGCGGCGTGATCATGGACGTGGTCACCGCCGAGCAGGCCAAGATCGCCGAGGACGCGGGTGCGGCTGCCGTGATGGCGCTGGAGCGCGTGCCGGCCGACATTCGCGCCGACGGCGGCGTCGCGCGCATGTCGGACCCGACCAAGATCGTCGAGATCCAGGAGGCGGTGACGATCCCCGTGATGGCCAAGGCGCGCATCGGCCACTTCGTCGAGGCGCAGGTGCTCGAGGCGCTCGAGGTCGACTACATCGACGAGTCCGAGGTGCTGACGCCGGCCGACGAGGCGCACCACATCGACAAGTGGCAGTTCAAGGTGCCGTTCGTGTGCGGTGCCACCAACCTCGGCGAGGCGCTGCGGCGCATCGCAGAGGGAGCGGCGATGATCCGCTCGAAGGGCGAGGCCGGCACCGGCAACGTCGTCGAGGCGGTGCGCCACATCCGCCTGATCACGGGCGAGATCCGGCGCCTCGGGTCGCTCGGCGAGATGGAGCTGCCCGCGGCGGCGAAGGAGCTTCAGGCGCCACTCGAGCTGGTGCGCGACGTGGCCGAGCGCGGCCGCCTGCCGGTCGTGCTGTTCTGCGCGGGCGGGATCGCCACCCCCGCCGACGCCGCGCTGATGATGCAGCTGGGCGCCGAGGGCAACTTCGTCGGCTCGGGCATCTTCAAGTCCTCCGATCCGGCCCGGCGCGCGCGGGCGATCGTCGAGGCCACCACCCACTACGACGAGCCGGAGCGCGTGGCCGCCGCTTCTCGGGAGCTGGGCGAGGCGATGCCCGGCATCGAGATCGGCAGCCTCGAGGGCAACGGCGGGCTGCTGCAGAAGCGGGGCTGGTGAGCTCCCCGCTCGTTGGAGTGCTCGCCCTCCAGGGCGGGTTCGAGGCGCACGCGAAGGCGCTCGAGGAGCTCGGCGCTCGGACGCGCATCGTGCGCGTGCCCGCCGACCTCGACGGGCTCGATGGCCTGGTGATTCCGGGCGGCGAGAGCACGACGATGACGCTCGGCATCGAGCGCGAGCAGCTGGCCGAGCCGCTGCGCGAGTTCGTGCGCAGCGGGCGCCCGACGCTGGGCACCTGCGCCGGCCTGATCATGCTCGACCGCGACCACCTCGGTCTGCTCGACGTGAGCGTGCGGCGCAACGCGTTCGGCCGCCAGGTCGGCTCCTTCGAGGCCGAGCTCGACTTCGAGGGCGAGCCGCTGCACGCGGTCTTCATCCGCGCGCCGTGGGTCGAGCAGACCGGCGACGACGTCGAGGTGCTGGCCGAGGTCGATGGTCATCCGGTCGCCGTGCGCCAGGGCAACGTGCTGGCGGTGGCCTTCCACCCCGAGCTCACCGACGAGCGTCGCCTGCACCGCTGGCTGCTCGACCACGCGGGGGTGGCGGCGTGAGGGACCCGCGCGTAGAGGCGCTGGCGCAGATCCTGGTGCGCTACTCCACGCACGTCGGCAAGGGCGACGTCTGCGTGATCCAGTCGACCACCGCCGGCGAGCCGCTCGTCCAGGCGGTCTACGAGGAGGTGCTGCGCGCCGGCGGCCTGCCGATCATGCAGCTGACCACCGACGGCGCCCAGTCGGCCTTCTTCGAGCTGGCCGACGACGACCAGCTCGACTGGATTCCGCCGACCTCGACCTGGGTCGCCGAGAACGCCGACGCCCGGGTGGCGATCATGTCCGACGTCAACTCGCGCGAGCTGTCGGGCACGGACCCGAAGAAGCAGGCGCGCGTGTCGCGGGCGCGCCAGCCGCTGATGGAGACGTCGATGCGGCGCGCGGCCGAGGGGACCCACCGTTGGGCGCTGACGCTGTTCCCGACGCACGCCTACGCGAGCGAGGCGGGCATGTCGCTGCGCGAGTACGAGGACTTCTACTACGCGGCCTGCCTCGCCAACGACGGTGACCCCGTGACCGCGTGGGAGCGCCAGGCCGACGAGGTCAAGCGCCTCGCCGACTGGATCCAGGGCAAGGAGGAGGTCCGCGTGACCGGCCCCGGCACCGACATCACGCTCGGCGTCGCCGGCCGCCAGTGGATCCCGTGCTACGGCGAGCACAACATGCCCGACGGCGAGTTCTTCACGGGTCCGGTCGAGGACGCGGTGAACGGCGTGATCGCGTTCTCGTTCCCCGCCAGCTACGGCGGCCGCACGGTCGCCGGAGTGCGGCTGCGCTTCGAGGACGGGAAGGTCGTGGACGCCTCGGCCGAGCAGGGCGAGGACTTCTTGATCGAGATGCTCGACACCGACGACGGCGCCCGCCGCCTTGGTGAGATCGGGATCGGCACGAACTACGGGATCGCGACCGGCACCAAGGAGATCCTGCTCGACGAGAAGATCGGCGGGACCGTGCACATGGCGATCGGGATGAGCTACCCCGAGACCGGCGGCACCAACAGCTCGGCCGTCCACTGGGACATGGTCTGCGACCTGCGCGAGGGCGGCTCGCTGGTCGTCGACGGCACCGAGCTCCAGCGCGACGGCAAGTTCGTCGTTTAGACCGGCGCCTTGGCAGCGCGCTTGTTCGCGAGCAGGCGCTGGTCGGCCTGGCTCAGCAGGCTGTCGCCGTCGTCGGCGTCTCCCGGGAAGACCGCCCAGGCGAACGTGACGCCGACGTCGTCGATGCCCTCGGGCATGGCGGCCGCGTCGATGCAGGCGCCCAGTGCCTTCACGAGCCGCTCGGCGCCCTGCTGCTCGGCCCCGGGCGCGATCACGGCGAACTCGTCGCCCCCGATGCGCGCCAGTGTGTCGCCCTTGCGCATCGCCGTCTGGGCGGCGTGCGCGATCGTGCGCAGCACAATGTCGCCGGTCGGGTGGCCGTGTTCGTCGTTGATGCCCTTGAAGTCGTCGAAGTCGAACAGGACCAGCGCGTAGCGATCGGCGCTCTCCTCGGCTCGCGCGAGCGCCTGGTCGAAGCCGCGCCGGTTGCTGATCGCCGTGAGCGGGTCCATCTCGGCGTAGCCGCGCTGGCGCAGCTCGGCGCGCACGAGCCGCAGCTTGAGGAACTGGATCGCGATCGTCTGGCCGATTACCGCGACCGAGAAGGCGAACAGGCGTGCCGGGAAGGACGTGTCGACCGCGTCGGCGTCGTAGAAGAGCGGGCTGGCATACGCGAACAGGAAGAGCCCGACCAGCGGCCAGGCCAGCCGCGGCGGGAAGAACCAACCGATGAACAGCGCCGTGAACAGGAGGATCGGCAGCAGGTAGCTGGTCGCACCGCCGGTCGCCCAGAGCGCGACGCCGACGACCGGCATCATCAGCGCGGTCACCACGGCCCGCAGCCACAGCGACATCGTCCAGCCGCGCAGCCCGGCGAGCACGGAGAACGCGCCCCAGCCGATCGCGAACGCGACAAGCCCGACGACCCACCCGATGTGGGCCTTCGTCGTCCCCGGCAGCGCCTGGGCGGCCGCGCCCATCAGGCCCGTTGCGATCCACATCAGGCCCGAGGTCAGATCGGGGAGGGGCCCGTCGTCATACGGGTCGCCGTCGCGGTGGAGCGGGCGGTTGAGCGGAGAGCGGAGGCGGTTCATCGCTTCGGTAAAGATCGGCTTTCCAGGGGTTCGGCTTGAGGGCGGCCCACGAGTAGGCTTGACGCCCATGGCCGGCCATTCCAAATGGGCGTCGATCAAGCACAAGAAGAAGGCGGTCGACGCCAAGCGCGGCGCGCTGTTCACGAAGCTGACGCGCGCGATCACCGTCGCCGCGCGTGACGGTGGCGGCGACCCCGACGGCAACCCCGCGCTCGCGCTCGCGATCCAGAAGGCGCGCGACGCGTCGATGCCGAAGGACAACATCGAGCGGGCGATCGCGAAGGGCACCGGCGCCGACGCGGACGCCGACTCCTTCGAGGCGGTCGTCTACGAGGGCTACGGCCCCGGCGGCGTGGCGATCCTGGTCGAGGCGCTGACCGACAACCGCAACCGCACCGGCTCGGAGGTGCGCCACGCCTTCACGAGCCACGGCGGCAACCTGGGCGAGCCGGGCTCGGTGGCCTGGACCTTCGAGAAGAAGGGCGAGCTGGTCGTCGACGGCGGGCGCTACTCGGAGGACGACCTGCTGGTGGCCATCGACGCCGGCGCCGAGGACGTGGCCCTTGACGGCGACGTCTGGGAGATCGTGACCGGCCCCACCGACCTCCAGGCCGTGCGCGAGGCGCTCGAGGGCGCGGGCGTGGAGATCGAATCGGCGGAGCTGGTGCAGCGGCCGACGACGCGTACGCCCGTCGACGAGGACCGCGTGCGCTCGCTCATGAACCTGATCGAGAGCTTGGAGGAGCACGACGACGTGCAGGGCGTCCACGCCAACTTCGACGTGGACGCCGACGTGTTGGAGCGCGTGGCGGCGGCCTAGTGCAGCGCTCTCGCACGGCGCGCCTCGGCACCGCGATCTTCTGGATCTTCGCGGGCATCATGCACTTCGTGATCCCGCGTCAGTACGAGGGGATCGTGCCGCCGTCGATCGCGCGTTGGCGGAAGGAGTGCGTGGTCGTCAGCGGGCTCGCGGAGATCGCAGGCGGCGTAGCGGTCCTGCCCGACCGCACCCGGCGCGGCGCTCGCTGGTGGCTGCTCGCCACGCTGGCCGCTGTCTACCCGGCCAACATCTACATGGCGATGAAGCCCAAGGACTTCCCGCGCATCCCGCCGGCCGCCCTCTGGGCGCGGCTGCCCGTGCAGTTCCTGTTCGCGCTGATGACGTGGCGCGGAACGGAGTGAGGGAGGCGTCCGCCCGGAGACGCAGAATCTCCGTGATTGGTGATCGTCCTCGGAATCGACCCGGGCACCGCGAACACGGGCTACGGGGTGGTGGTCTCACGCGGCAGCACGCTCGCGGCGCTCGACGGCGGCGTGATCGAGACCAGGGCGGGTGCGCCGCTGGAGCGGCGCCTCGCCGACATACACGCGCGCGTGTGCGACCTGATCGCCGAGCACCGGCCGGTCGCGCTCGCGATCGAGGACCTCTACTTCGGGCGCAACGTCCACTCGGCGTTCGCGGTCGGCCAGGCGCGCGGCGTCGTGCTGCTGGCGGCCGGCATCCACGGCGTCCCCTGCTTCTCGTACACGCCGCAGGCCGTCAAGCAGGCCGTCTGCGGCTCCGGATCGGCGGCCAAGGAGCAGGTCCAGCGCATGGTCGGCACGCTGCTCTCGCTGCCCGAGCTCCCGCAGCCGGATCACGCCGCCGACGCGCTCGCGGTCGCGATCTGCCACGCCAACGGGGCGCCGTTGAAGGAGGCATTGGGGTGAGCCGCCGATGATCGCCTCGATCCGCGGCGAGGTGATCAGCCGCTTGGGCGGCGAGGTCGTCATCGAGGCCGCCGGCGTCGGCTACAAGCTGGCCGTCTCCTCGGAGACGCTCAGCTCCGTCCCGGCTGCCGGCGAGCAGGCGCGCCTGTTCACCCACCTCGTCCTGCGCGACGACGCCATGAACCTGTACGGCTTCGCCAGCAAGGCCGAGCGGGAGCTGTTCCTGATGCTGATCGGGGTGCAGTCGGTCGGGCCGAAAGTGGCGCTGGCCGTGCTGTCCGGCGGCACCCCGCGCGAGCTGCTCAACGCGATCGCCTCGGGCGACACCGCGCGCTTCCAGGCCGTGCCGGGCATCGGCAAGCGCACCGCCGAGCGCATCATCGTCGAGCTGCGCGAGAAGGTCGCCGGCAGGGTGAGCGACGAGATCGTCGTTCGCCACACACCGTCCGACGATCCGCGCACGCTCGCGCGCGAGGGCCTGCTCGGGCTCGGCTTCTCCCCGCAGGAGGCCGACGGCATGCTCGACTCCGCCGGCGGCGACACGCCCGAGGAGCTGATCTCCGAGGCGCTCAAGGGGGCGGCCAGGTGAGCGGCATCCGCACGCCCGGCGTCGAGCGCATCCACGACCCCGTCGCGATCGAGGCCGAGGACGACCTCGATCGCTCGCTGCGTCCCAAGCGGCTCGACGATTTCGTCGGCCAGGACCGCATCAAGGACCAGCTGGCCGTCTTCATCGAGGCCGCCCGCGCCCGCGGCGAGGCGCTCGACCACGTGCTGCTGGCCGGCCCGCCCGGGCTCGGCAAGACGTCGCTCGCGCAGATCGTCGCCAACGAGCTCGGCGTCAACTTCGTGCCGACCGCCGGCCCGGCGCTCGAGCGCAAGGGCGACGTGGCCAGCTACCTGACCGCGCTCGCCTCGCACAGCGTCTTCTTCGTCGACGAGATCCATCGCCTGCCCAAGGCGCTCGAGGAGACCTTCTATCCGGCGATGGAGGACCGCAAGCTGCCGATCACGGTGGGGCAGGGGGCGGGGGCCCGGGTGGTCACGCTCGACCTGCCCGAGTTCACGCTGATCGGGGCGACAACCCGGACCGGCCTGCTGACCACGCCTCTGCGCGACCGCTTCGGGGTGACGCACCGGCTCGAGCTGTACGCGCCGACGGACCTCGCCCGCATCGTACGCCGCTCGGCCGGCATCCTCGACGTCGAGGTCGACGACGCCGGGGCCGAGGCGATCGCAGGCCGCTCGCGCGGCACCCCGCGTGTGGCCAACCGGCTGCTCAAGCGCGTGCGCGACTTCGCGGAGGTGCGCGGTGCCGGCTCCATCGACGAGCGCGTCGCGCGCGAGGCACTCGACCTGCTCGAGGTCGACGAGGCCGGGCTCGACCGGCTCGACCGCGACATCCTGCGCAGCATCTGCCAGAAGTTCGGCGGCGGCCCGGTCGGGCTGTCGACGCTGTCGGTCGCGGTGGGCGAGGAGCCGGACACGATCGAGGACGTCTACGAGCCCTACCTGCTCCAGCAGGGCTTTCTGATGCGGACGCCGCGCGGCCGGGTCGCGACGGACGCCGCCTTCGCCCATCTGGGGCTGGAAGTCCCCCGCGAGGGCACGCAGCGCCTCTTCTAGCTCACCGGTACGCGCTGGCTAGCATGGGCTCTTCGCATGCCGATCTTCATCTGCCCGAATTGCGGTGACCGCAGCATCTCCACCGAGCGCACCGCCGGTTTCAAGGACCGTGCGCGCGCGTGCAGCAAGTGCGGCTTCGGCTTCCTGTTCGAGCTGCTCGACGACTACTACCCGGCGCCCAACGCCGCCTTCTTCCTGCTCGACCAGCAGGGCCGGCTGATCGGCACCGGCCGCGGCGCGCGTGAGCTCACCGGCCTGGGCGACCTCGACGTGATCGGCAGACCGGTGCAGGACGTGCTCAACCTCGAGTTCGAGAACCAGGAGGACCACGTCGGCACCGCGCTCGAGTGGGGCGTGCGTGTCCTGGACAAGTCCGTGACCGTGCACGCCGAAGGAGACCGGCCGGAGTCGGCGAAGGCGGACATCTTCCCCGCGTACGACGACGACGGGGGCCTCCTGCTCGTGCTCACGCCGCGATGACCAGCCGGACCCGCAACCTGACGATCCTGGGCATCGTCGCGGCCCTGCTCGTGCTCGCGCTGCTCGTGATCCTGCCGGACACGCCGCTGTCGAAGGACACGAAGCTCGGTCTCGACCTCGAGGGCGGCATCGAGCTCGTCTACGAGGGCGAGCCGACGCCGCAGGTCCCGGAGGTCACGCCGCAGGCCGTCGACGACGCGATCGAGACGATGCGCAAGCGCGTCGACTCACTCGGTGTGTCCGAGCCCGAGATCCAGCGAGCGGGGGCGAAGCAGATCTCCGTCGGCCTGCCCGACGTGCAGAACCCCGAGCGCGCGAAGGAGCAGGTCGGCACCACCGCGCGGCTCCAGTTCTACGACTGGGAGCCGAACATCCTCACCGACCACGACGTCTACGCCGGCATCCACGCGCTGTACGACGCGACCGAGGCGGCCTCGACGCAGAAGGGCAAGGCCGAGCAGACGGACATTCCGGCCGGATCGGACATGACGGCCGCCGAGGCGGACAAGGCGAACAACACCGCCAAGGACCGCTACTACCTGTTCGGCCCCGACCAGATCCCGATCGGCCCCGACAAGAAGCCGATGCGGACCGGCACCTACGAGCCGTCGGGCACCTGCAAGGACCTGTTGTCGGACTACGACCCGAAGCCCGGCCCGGCGCCGGAGTACGCCAAGGGGACGGAGTGCCTGTCGGAGCTCGACGCGCTCGGGTCGGGCGGACCGCCGGCCGGCTCGCGCGTGATCAAGGTCCCAGAGGGCGTGATCGTGATCGAGCAGGAGCCGGCGCCCGGTCAGCCGGACCAGATCCACCGGTTCACCGTGCTCGAGGACGACTCGGAGCTGTCCGGCGAGGACATCAAGAACCCGAAGGCGAGCACCGACCAGAACAACGCCCCGATCGTGACGATGGAGTTCACCGACAGGGGGCGCGAGGCATTCGCGCGGGTTACGAAGCGGATCGCCGAGCGCGGCTTCGAGGCCTCGACGCTGTCGCCGGGCGCGACCGACAAGGAGCAGTTCTTCCAGCGCTTCGCGATCACGCTCGACAACCAGATCGTGTCGCTGGCGACGATCGACTTCGTCTCCAACCCGGAGGGCATCGACGGCCGCACCGGCGCGCAGATCGAGAACATCGGGGACTTCAACGCCGCCAACGACCTCGCCGAGAGCTTGCGGATCGGCGCGCTCCCGATCGAGCTGAAGCTGATCTCGGAGACGCAGGTGTCGGCGACGCTCGGCCAGCAGGCGCTGCATCAGGGACTGGTCGCGGGCGCCGTCGGCATGGCGCTGACGATCCTGTTCCTGCTGCTCTTCTACCGCGTGCTCGGCCTGGTGGCGACGGCGGCACTGCTGATCTACGCGGTGTTCCTGTTTGCCCTGGTGAAGCTGATCCCGATCACGCTCACGCTGCCGGGGATCGCCGGCCTCGTGCTCACATTGGCGGTGGCGGCCGACGCCAACATCGTCATGTACGAGCGCATCAAGGAGGAGGTGCGCGGGGGCAGATCGATTCCGGCGGCGATCTCGGCGGGCTACGCCAAGGCGCTGCGAACGATCATCGACGCGAACGTCGTGACGATCGGCGTGGCGTTCATCCTGTTCACGCTCGCCACGGCCGGGGTCAAGGGCTTCGCGTTCACGCTGATGATCGGAACGCTGGTGTCGCTGTTCACGGCGGTGCTGGCGACGTCGGCGATCCTCGGGTCGCTGGCGCGCACGCGGCTGCTGCGCTCGCCGAGCGCGCTGGGGGCGGGTCGCGAGCGGGTCAGCTGGCAGCGCTTCGACTTCATGGGCAAGTCGCGCTGGTTCTTCTCGTTCTC
>JBQGCL010000221.1:0-3572 GCA_052038485.1 Thermoleophilaceae bacterium
GTTTGACACCCAGGGGGTGTCAAAGGATGGGTTCGTCAGGGGGCGAGCCTTTGTTGCTGTCTCTCGGTTGGGATCAGGACCACGTTCCACGCAAGGCCGAAGCGCTTCATCGCCCTGATCACCCAGCCGCCGGGGTCGACCTCCCACCATCTCAGCCCGTGCAGGGCGGAGCGGGGGAAGGCGTGGTGGTTGTGGTGCCAGGACTC
This sequence comes from Thermoleophilaceae bacterium, assembly GCA_052038485.1. Taxonomy (GTDB): domain Bacteria; phylum Actinomycetota; class Thermoleophilia; order Solirubrobacterales; family Thermoleophilaceae; genus JACVRW01. Next base: position 207 of record JBQGCL010000221.1, read on the forward strand.
GCCGAAGGACGGGAGGGCCAGCCAGAAGACGTTTGTGGACTGGTCGCTCGTGCTGAACCGGCGGCGGCCGAAGAAGTGGCAGATCGAGTTGATCGAGAAGGTCACGTGGTGGACCAGGAAGATGCGCACGAGCCCGGCCCAGAACAGCGCGGTCAGGCCGCCGGCGATCTCGCCGTGCAGGCCCCACCCGGCGAAGAACGGGATCGCCAGGCCGGCGATAACGAGCGGCCCGAACAGTCGGTGCATCACGCGCATGCCGCGGTCCTCGACCAGGTCGGGGGCGTGCCTCTCCGCGCCCTCGGCCGTGATGTGGTCGAACAGCCAGCCCAGGTGCGCATGCCAGAGCCCCTTGAGCGTGCCCGCGAAGCCGTCGCCGTGGCCGTGCGGGCTGTGCGGGTCGCCCTCGGCGTCGGCGTGCGCGTGGTGGCGGCGGTGGTCCGAGACCCAGCCGATCACGGGGCCCTCGACGGCCATCGACCCGCACGCGGCGAACAGGTACTCGATCGGCTTGTAGGTCTGGAAGGCGCGGTGCGTCAGCAGGCGGTGGTAGCCGACCGTGATGCCCGCCGTGCTCACGAAGTACATGACACAGAACAGGAGCAGGTCGCTCCAGCCGACCAGCTCGTTCCACAGCATCGGGATCGCCGCCAGCACCGCGACGAACGGCAACACCACGGCGGCGATGTTGACGTTGCGGTGAAAGCGCGTCACAGCCGCACATTACCCCCGGGTGTAGGATCGCAAGCCCATGGCGGACCAGCCCCTGGCAGGCCGCGTGGCCGTGGTCACCGGCGCCTCGTCCGGTATCGGCGCGGCCACCGCGACGGCCCTGTCGCGCGTAGGTGCAACGGTTGTGCTCGGGGCGCGCAGACGCGACCGGCTCGAGCAGGTGGCGGCGGGGCTGGAGGGTCCCAGCTCGCTGCACGAGGTGGACGTGACCGACGAGGCGCAGGCCCGCAAGTTCGTCGAGGCGGCCCACGCCGAGCACGGCGGCCTGCACCTGCTCGTCAACAACGCCGGCGTGATGCTGCTCGGCCCCGTCGGCGGCGCCGACACCGCCGAGTGGCGCCAGATGCTCGAGGTGAACCTCTGGGGCCTGCTCATCTGCACCCACGCCGCGCTGCCGTTGATCGCTGCGGGCGGGGGAGGGGACATCGTCAACGTCTCATCCGTCGCCGGCCGCCGCGCGGACGCCGGCGCGGCCGTCTACAACATGACCAAGTTCGGCGTCCACGCCTTCTCCGAGGCTCTGCGTCAGGAGGCGCTGCACGTGGGGGTGCGCGTGACCGTGGTGGCGCCGGGCCTGGTCGACACGGAGCTCCAGGGACACAACACCAATCCGGTCGTAGCGCGGGCGCTGGAAGCCGCGCGAGAGCGAGTCGGCGAGCCCCTGCAGGCGGAGGACATCGCCGACGCGATCGTCTACGCCGCCACGCGGCCCAAGCACGTGTGCATCAACGAGGTGCTCGTGCGGCCTACCGGTCAGTCTCGCTGAGCCTTCGGAACGCGGTCCGCGCGACCCGTACCGCTTGGCGCTGCGACGGCGCACGCACGCGCACGATGTGCTCGTCGGAGTAGGCGACCAGCTGCCGCTTCGTCCGCGTCCACCATGCGCCGGCACCGCCGTACGCGGAGTCGTCCCCCACGTGCTTGAGCTGGTAGGGCCGCCGGCGCCGGTCCTGGTTGTAGAACTGGAGCTGCTCGGAAAGCTGGTTGTAGTAGCGCAGCTGGGCGCGCGGAGCGGAGTCGACCAGCAGCTGGATCCGCTTGCTCTCACCGCGCCAGTCGCAGATCGTCAGGTCGGTCGAGTCGTTGCGGATCGGGCGCACGTGCGCGACGTCGAGCATGCGAGCGATCCGGGCCGGGCCGATCAGCGAGCAGGCCGCGCGCGTGTCGCGCCCTGACTCGGAGGGGCGGACGAGCTCGGAGCGGTGAAGCGGCTCGGTGCGCACGCCCTCATCGTTGCCGTCGTCGTCGCCACAGCCGGCGAGCGGCGCGATCGCCGCCAGACAGCATACAAACGTCCGTGATAACGTACAGAGCCTCATGTCGGTGAACGGTCATGCCTTTGGTACCCGGATCAAGCACCTACGCGAGGCGATGGACCTCTCGCTGCGTGACCTGTCCGACCGCAGCGGCGTCTCCGCGCCGATGCTGTCGCAGGTCGAGCGCGGTGAGACCAGCCCGACGCTCTCGGTGGCCGAGCGCATCGCGGGCGGCCTCGAGCTGAGCCTGTCGCAGCTCCTGCGCCTCGACGAGACCGACGGCGTCGCCGTCGTGCGCGCGGCCGAGCGCCGCCGCGGCGGCGGCCCCCGCCACGGCTACGAGGTGCTGACCCCGCCGCTGCCGGGCCTGCGCGCCGAGGTCTCGCTGCACACGCTCGCGCCGGGCGCCTCGACGGCAGGGCCCGGCGATCCGCCGATGCACGAGCCCGGCAGTCGCGAGACCGCTGTCGTGGTCGGCGGCCCGGTGCGCTTCGTCTGCGCTGGCCGCACGGACGAGCTGGACAGCGGCGACGCCGTGACCTTCGACGCCGACCTGCCTCATCACTTCGAGAACCCCGGACCCGGCGAGGCGAGCTTCTACGCCGTCGTCGCCGCCGGCCTACGCAGGAGCTGACACGTGCCGAGAACTCTCTTCGACAAGATCTGGGACGCCCACGAGGTCGCCGAGGGGCTGCTCTACATCGACCTCCACCTCGTCCACGAGGTGACGTCGCCGCAGGCCTTCGAGTCGCTGCGCCTCGCGGGCCGCCCCGTGCGCCGGCCCGACCGCACACTGGCCACCGCCGACCACAACGTGCCGACCGACGGCTCGACCGCCGCCGCGCAGATCCGCGACCAGCTGTCGCGCGTGCAGGTGGAGACGCTCGAGCGCAACGCCGAGGAGTTCGGTGTGCCGATCTACTCGATCGGATCGGATCACCAGGGCATCGTCCACGTGATCGGCCCCGAGCTGGGCGTCACGCAGCCCGGCATGACGATCGTCTGCGGCGACTCGCACACCTCGACCCACGGCGCCTTCGGCGCGCTCGCCTTCGGCATCGGGACGAGCGAGGTCGAGCACGTGCTCGCCACCCAGACGCTCCAGCAGCGCAAGCCGAAGTCGATGCTGATCCGCTACGCGGGCGAGCTCGGCTACGGGGTGACGGCCAAGGACCTGATCCTCGGGACGATCGGCCGCATCGGCGTCGCCGGCGGCGTCGGCCACGTCATCGAGTACGCCGGCCCGGCGATCGAGAGCCTCTCGATGGAGGGCCGCATGACGGTCTGCAACATGACGATCGAGGGCGGCGGCCGCGCCGGGATGATCGCCCCCGACGAGACCACGTTCGAGTGGGTCGAGGGCCGCGAGGCGGCGCCGGAC
>JBQGCL010000222.1:0-7106 GCA_052038485.1 Thermoleophilaceae bacterium
TCCGGGAAGGTGCGGCGCTGAGCCCCAAGCCAGGAGACCTGGCCCCGGTCGTCCGCCATACGACCCTCGAGGAAAAGGGTGGCCATATGACCAATCGCATCCGGGGCGCGCTTCCCGTCGCCCTCGCCATCGCCGCTGTCGCGGCTCCGACCGCCGGCGCCGCACCCGTCTCCGTCAACGTGCGCGTGGAAGGGGCGTCGAAGACGATCTTCGACGGCCAGGTCACGACCGACGGGCACGCCATCGCAACGCCGTCGTCGATGGGCGTGACGCATCCGTGCGACGGCGGCGGCGCCACCCCGGTCCCGACCGCAACGGCGGCGCTCGACGATGCCGCGCGCCTCAACAACTTCAGCTGGGACGGCACCTGGTTCAGCTTCGGCGACTACCAGATCGACTCGGTTGGCGGCGAGGCCGCGAACACGACCCAGTTCTGGGGCTACCTCGTCAACTACTACTTCCCGACGGTGGGCGGTTGCCAGGCGCACGTCAAGAACGGCGACCAGATCCTCTGGGTCTTCGACGCCTTCAGCAAGATCCACGTGCTCAAGCTGAGCGGACCGACCTCGGCGACCACCGGGGCGCCGGTCGCCGTTCGCGTCGTCGACGGGCAGAACGACACCCCGATGGCGGGCGCCACCATCGGCGGCCAGACCACCGGGGCTGACGGCACCGCGACGCTCACGTTCGCGAACGCCGGCGTCTACAAGCTCAAGGCCGAGCGGTCGGACTCCGTCCGCTCGAACGCGCTCACCCTGTGCGTCGATCCGCCTGGCGCCGATCCGTGCACGTCGGGCGACAAGACCGCGCCGACCGTCGCCCCGAGCCTGCCGGGCCGACGGCTGGCAAGCGAGCGGGGGCGGTCGCGGACGGTGCTCATCTCGTGGCAGGCCAGCGACGCCTCCGGCGCCGGCGTGGCCTACTACTCCGTCGACGTGCGCGAGCTCTCCGACGGGATCCGGACCGCGGCTGCGGGCGACTGGAAGTCGATCGTCGACCGCACAGCGCTCACGGCCGTGCACTTCCGCGGCGACCCCGGCAGCGCCTACGAGTTCCGTGTCACCGCCGTCGACCGGGCGGCCAACCGGACGTCGGTGGTGACGGATCCGCTGGTGCTCCCCGTCGACGATCGCAATCGCGGCATCTGGAAGCTCAGCGGCTGGAAGCGGCAGCGCGTCGCTTCCGCTTGGGGCGGGACAGTGATTCGCGCGCGCGAGGCGGGCGCAACCGGCACGCTGCGCTTCCGCGGCCGCTCGGTCTCGCTGATCGGCCGCAAGCTCGCCAAGGGTGGCCGCGTCGAGGTGACCGTGGACGGCAAGTCGCGCACCCTGCGCCTGCGCGGCCGCTCCGGCCCGCGCGTGGTGCTGTGGACCAGCCCGCGCCTGCGCCTTGGATCGCACCTGCTGCGCCTGCGCACGCTGGGCGGCGGCCCGGTCGAGCTCGACGCCGTGGCGCCGCGGCCGTGAGACGAGCGGCGCTGATCGTCGGCCTGATGGCCGTGGGGGTGGGGTCGCCGACGGCGGCCCCGCCCAGCGCCGCCCAGGCGGCCCCGCCCGAGGTCAGCCAGCTGATCGTGTTCCGCGACGGCAGCGCGCAGGCGAAGACCGTCTCCACGCGCGCGACGAAGGTGAAGGTCGCGGGACGGCGCTGCGCGGTCGGCGACCGGACGCCGCTTGCCGCGCTCGTGCGCAGCAAGCCGGGCAAGCTGAAGCTGCACGACTTCGGCAGCTGCTCGCGGCGCGCGAGCGACGGTGCCGGGCTGTTCGTCCGCTCGATCCGGGGCGACACCAACCGCGGCCAGAACGGCTGGGTGTACAAGGTCGGCCGGCGCGCGGCCACGGCTGGGGCGGCCGACCTCGGCGGCCCGTTCGGCCGCGGGCTGCTCAAGGCCAGGCAGCGCGTCACCTGGTTCTACTGCCGCATGCGTGACGGCGGCTGCCAGCGCACGCTCGAGCTGAAGCTGCGCACCCAGCCGGGCGAGCTGACCGCGACCGTCCGCGCCTACGACGACGACGGCGAGGGTGTGCCGGCGACTGGGGCGACGGTCAGCGCCGGCGGCCAGACGGCCACGACCGACGCGAGCGGTGTGGCGCGGCTCGCGCTTCCGGCCGGTAGCTACACGGCCGTCGCCGCCAAGCCGGGGCTGGTCCGCTCGTTCGCGGAGCGCGCCGAGGTGCCATGAGGCGGATCGCCGCCCTGATCGCCGTCGCGCTGGTGGTCGCCGGCTGCGGCATCGGTCCCGGCGACGAGCGCCAAGGCGGTGCGACGATCCGCGTCACGCGCGACTTCGGGCACCAGGAGCTCGGCTCGACCGGGACGAAGACCCTTCGTGAGGACCAGACCGTGATGCGGCTGATGCAGTCGAAGTTCGACGTGGAGACCCGCTTCGGCGGCCGTTTCATCCAGGCGATCGACGGACTGAAGGGGAGCGGGGCCAGCGGGATGCGCGATTGGTTCTTCTTCGTCAACGGCGTGGAGTCGGAGGTCGGGGCCGCCGAGTACGAGCTGTCGCCCGGAGACCGCGTCCAGTGGGATTACCGCGACTGGGACACGGCGATGCGCGTGCCCGCGATCGTCGGTGCGTTCCCCGAGCCCTTCCTTCACGGCTTTCGCGGCGAGCGGCGTCCGGTGCGGGTGGAGTGCGACGATGCCGATTCGGATCCCTGCAAGGACGCCAAGGAGGCGCTCGAGCGCGTGGACGTGCCGACCTCTGGGTCCTCGCTCGGCGCGCCCGGCACGGAGCACGTCACCCGCCTCGTCGTCGCAGGCTGGCCCAAGGCGCGGATCGTGCGCGGCGGGTTCACGCTCGAAGAGGGGCCCGACCAGAGCGGAGTGTTCGCGCGGTTCGCCAAGGACGGCAAGTCGCTCGCCCTGCTCGACGAGGACGGCGAAGTGGCCCGCACCGTCCGCCCCGGGGATGGCGTGGCTCTGATCGTGGCGCTGCGTCCGCGCGCCGACGAGCTGCTCTGGCTGGTGACCTCGCTCGACGCGCCGGGACTCCAGGCGGGCGTACGGGCGCTGCGCGAGGACAAGCTGCGTGACGCCTTCGCGGTCGCGGTGACCGGGCGTACGGTGGAGAAACTGCCGCTCGAGCCATGACGCTGATTCCCGCGTACCGGAGCCGGCCCAGCGCCCTTCACGCCGCTCGCGCGAGCGTGAGCGCCGCGTTCTGCTGCTCGTTCGCGCTGGTCGGCGCGCTCTACCGCAACCCGCTCATCCTGAGCGGCGCGATCGCGGGGATCCTGGTGGCTGGGATTGCCGCCGGGGTCGGGCGGGAGGTCGGCCGTTCGCTGCGGCTGGCGATCCCGTTCGCGTTGCTGGTGGCGGCCGTCAACGCGCTCGTGTACCAGGAGGGCGAGACCCTGCTGCTGCGCGGCGACACATTCCTCGGGCGCCGTTGGGACGTGACGCTCGAGGCGGCCGTCGAGGGCCTGATGAACGGCATGCGGATCGTCGTCCTGGTCGCCGCGCTGGGGGGCCTGATGTCGGCGGCCGTCGACCCCGACGAGCTGCTCAAGGCGCTTCGCCGGATCTCGTACCGGTCGGCCCTCACCGCCTCGCTCGCCACCCGCCTGGTCCCCGTGCTGGCGCGTGACGCGGGGCGCATGGGCGACGCCGCCCGCTGCCGGCCCCATCCGCCCGTCCGCCTCGCGGTGGTGCGCTCCGCGCTCGCCAACTCGCTCGACCGCGCGCTCGAGGTGGCGGCCGCGCTCGAGGTGCGCGGCTACGCGCTTGCCGGGCGGCCGGCGCGCGGAGCCAGGCCGCTGTCGCGTCATGACCTGCGCATCGGGGCCGCGGCGCTGACGGTGTTCGCGATCGCGATCGGCGGCGCCGCTGCCGGGGTGGGCCACACGGAGGCGTACCCGACCCTCGACGTGGCCTTCGGCCCGGCCGAGCTGGCCATGGCGAGCGCGCTCGTGGTGCTGGGCGGCGCGCCGCTGCTGGGCCGGACAGCGCGCCTGGGGGTGGCCCGTGCCTGAGTCGCTGGTGCAGGCCGTGGGCTTCTCGTACGCCTATCCGGACGCGCCCGAGGCCGTCTCCCTGCACGACATCTCGCTCGAGCTCGAGCCCGGCACGTTCACGGTACTGGCCGGCGTCTCGGGCTCGGGCAAGTCAACCCTGCTGCGCGCGCTCTGCGGGCTGGTGCCGCATTTCCACGGCGGCGAGGCGAGCGGGCTCCTGCGGGTCGGCGGCCTCGACGTGCGCGAGCACGGCCCGGGCGAGCTGGCCGCGGTGTGCGGCACCGTCTTCCAGGATCCCGAGACACAGGTCGTGATGGGCGGCGTGCGCGCCGAGCTGGAGCTGCCGCTCGAGCACCGCGGCGAGCCGCCGGCGGCGGTGGCGCGGGCGGTCGAGGAGACCGCGCTGTCGCTCGGCATCGGCCACCTGCTCGAACGCCGCACCGACACGCTCTCGGGCGGCGAGCTTCAGCGCGTCGCCATCGCCGCCGCGATGGTCCACGGCCCCGACCTGCTGCTGCTCGACGAACCGACCTCGCAGCTCGACCCGGTCGCCGGCGACGAGCTGATCTGGCAGCTGCGCCGCCTCAACGAGGACTGGGGCACGGCGGTGGTGGTCGCGGAGCACCGGCTCGAGCGGTGCCTGCCCGCGGCCGACCGGGTGATCTCGCTGGTCGAGGGTCGGATCGCCTGCGACGCGCCGCCGCGCGAGCACCTCGCCTGGGCCGCCGAGGCGATGCCCGTGCTCGCCACTCCCGCGGCGCGCATGTTCGCGCTCGCCGGCCTGCCCGAGCGTCCCGCCTCCGTCAAGGAGGCGCGCGCGGGCCTGCGCGGAATCGAACTCCACTCGCCGCCCGTACCCCAGCGTCCGTCGCGGCGCGGGCTCTGGCGCCGCGACGACCGGCCCGCGCCGGCGCTGGCGCTGCGCGGCGTGTGGTTCGAGCTCGAGGATGGTCCGAGCGTGCTGCGGGCGTTGGACCTCGAGCTGCGTCCTCGCGAGCGGGTCGCCCTGATGGGGCGCAACGGCGCCGGCAAGAGCACGCTGCTGCGCCTGGCCAAGGGGCTGGCCGAGCCCACGCGCGGGCGCGTCGAGCGCGCCGGCGACGTGGCCCTGCTGCTCCAGAACCCCGGCGACTACCTGATCCACGAGCACGCCGTCGAGGATGCCGGGCCGGCCGGCGTGGCCGCGGCCGGCCTCGAGGGCCGCGGCGACGCCAACCCGCGTGACCTCTCTGGCGGCGAGCGCCAGCGGCTCGCGCTCGAGGTGGTGCTGGCGGAGGAGGAGCCGCTGGCCGCGGTGCTGCTCGACGAGCCCACGCGCGGCATGGACCGGGTGCACAAGGACGCGCTGGCGGCGCGCATCGCGAAGCTCGACGCCGCGGTCGTCGTGGCCACGCACGACACCGAGTTCGCCGCCTCGTTCGCCGACCGTGTCGTACTGCTGGGGCAGGGCCGCGTGATCGGGGATGGCCCGCCGGCGGAGGTGCTTGCCGGCGGGCGCCATTTCTCCACCGAGGTCGCCCGCGCGACCGGCGGGGCGGCGCTGCTGCCCGAGGCCGCGGCGCGGCTGATCGAGTGGCTCGGGGTTGCTCCGTGAGCTGGCAGCTCACCTGCCTGGTCGTGCTCGGCCTGGGCCTGGCCGCCGGCTTCGCCTGGTACGAGCGCGACCAACCCCCGGCGCGCGTGCTGGCGCTGGTGGCCACGCTGGCCGCGCTTGCCGTTGTCGGGCGGCTGGCGTTCGCGGCGGTTCCGAACGTGAAGCCGACCACCGACATCGTGCTGTTCGCGGGCTACGCGCTCGGACCGGTGCCAGGCTTCGTGGTGGGGGCGATCGCCGCCCTCGTCTCGAACATCTTCATGTCGCAGGGACCCTGGACACCGTGGCAGATGGTCGGCTGGGGTGCCGTCGGCATCGGCGGCGCGCTACTCGCGCGCGTCCTGCGCGGGCGCGAGCCCGGCAGGCTGCTGCTGGCCGCTGTCTGCGGGTTCGCCGGGCTGGCCTTCGGCGCCTGGATGGACCTCTACCAGCTCACCCTGGCCGCCCACCAGGACCTCGACTCGTACCTGGCCCTGTCGGCCACGTCACTGCCCTACAACCTCGCTCACGCAATCGGAAACGTGGTGTTCTGCCTCTTGATCGGACCTGTCTTCATCCGCGCCCTGCGTCGCTACCGCCGCCGCCTCGAGGTGCGCTGGGTGGCGCCCGCCGTCGCCACGGTCGCGCTCGTGTTGCTGCTGGCGGCGCCGGCCGCCGCCTCACCGGCCGGTCGCGCCGAGGCGTGGCTTGCGGCTGCCCAGAACAAGGACGGCGGCTTCGGCGCCGCCGCCGGGCAGGCGTCGAGTCGCCTGTACAGCGGCTGGGCGGGCCTTGGCCTTGCCGCGGCGGGCCGCAACCCGCGCGACCTGCACCGGCGCGGCGGGCGCTCGCTGTCCACGTATGTCCTGCGCGACTCCCGCTCGCTCAAGGACATCGGCGAGATCGAGCGGACGGTATTGCTGCTGAGCGCCGCCGGGCTGTCGCCGCGCGACTTCGCCGGTCGCGATCTGATCGCCACGATCTTGGGCAAGCGGCGCGCCAACGGGTCGATCGCCGGGTACGTGAGCTACACGACCTTCGGCATCCTGGCGCTGCGGTCGGCCAAGGTCTCTCCCGGGAGCAAGACCGTGGCCTGGCTGGTCTCCGCGCAGAACTCCGACGGGGGCTTCGGCGTCGCTCCCGCCTCCTCGAGCGACAGCGACATGACCGGCGCCGCGCTTCAGGCGCTCGCTGTCGTGGGTCGCAGGCGCTCGGGCGCGGCGCAGCGCGCCGTCGCCTGGCTGCGCGCCAACCAGAACGACGACGGCGGCTTCGGCCAGTTCCGCGGGCGTGACTCGAACGCGCAGTCGACCGCCTACGCGGTCCAGGGCCTGGTCGCGGCCGGCGGGGGTGGCGGCACGCTCACTCGCGCGCTCGGCTACCTGCGCGGGTTGCAGCGCAAGGACGGCCACGTCGCCTACTCGTCCGCCAGCAACCAGACGCCGGTGTGGGTGACCGCGCAGGCGCTGATGGCGCTCGAGCGCAAGGCGCTGCCGATCGCGGCGGTGGCGCGCGCTCCGAAGCCGAAGCGCAAGCCGAAGCAGGAGGCGCTGTCCGCCGCGCCCGTCGTG
>JBQGCL010000223.1:0-19355 GCA_052038485.1 Thermoleophilaceae bacterium
GGCGAGGGCGTGGAGCCCGCGACGGCCGCGGCGGAGCTGCTCGAGCGGCGCGAGGTGCCGAAGAAGACGTCGGCCTCCTCCACCTACGGGATCAAGGTCCAGGGCGTGGAGGACGTGATGCTGCGGCTGGCCAAGTGCTGCCGCCCCGTGCCCGGCGACCCGATCGTCGGCTACATCTCACTCGGGAAGGGCATCACGATCCATCACGAGAGCTGCCCCAACGCGCAGGCCCTGATGCGCAACCCCGAGCGCTTCACCAAGGTCGCCTGGGAGGGCGACACCTCGGCGCCGTTCCGGGTCGAGCTTCAGATCGACGGATGGGATCGCCACCGGCTGCTGGAGGACATCACGCGGACGTTCGCGGAGACCGGCATCAACATTCTCGAGGCCCGCTGCACGGTTGTGCACCCGATGGTGAAGAACCGGTTCGTCGTCGAGGTGGGCGACACGCAGGGCCTGAAGACCTGCATCACCCGGCTGCGCAACATCGAGTCGGTCTTCGACGCGTACCGCGTTACGCCGACCGGCTGAACCCGGTCGGAAGTGATAAGCAATAGACATGCGTAGCGCGGTCCTCGGGCTGATCACCACGCTGGCGGCGTTCGCCCTCGGCGCCGCGCCGGCCGCCGCGCAGCCAACCTGCGGCCAGACGATCACGCAGGACACGACCCTCACGGCGGACCTCGACTGCTGGAACTACGACGGCTACGCCCTCACGATCGGAGCTCCCGGCATCACGGTGGATCTCGGCGGTCACGAGCTCGGGGCATGGCAGGGCATCCTCAACCAAGGGCACGACGACGTCACGATCCGCAACGGTTCGATCCTCAGCGACTTTGGGTCGGTCCGGCTGGAGGGTGTCGAGCGCAACGTCGTGCGCGCGATCGACACCAACGGGCTCCTGATCGGGATCACCGTGATCGACTCCGACTACAACCGCATCGTCGACAACCGGGTGACGAGCCTCTCGTTCAGCTTCTCGCGGTCCCACCACAACGTCGTCGCGCGCAACGTGGTCACCCGCTGGGAGGCGGGCCTCCACTTCTCCGAGTCGAACTACAACCGGATCGTCGACAACCTCGTCTGGGTCACGACCAACAGCGCGTTCGGGATCAGCAACGGCGCGTACAACGACGTGCGGCGGAACACGTTCATCACGGATCTCTCCTACGTCGTCACCTTCCGCGGACTCAACGACAGCACGTTCGTGGACAACCGCGTCATCTCGCAGACCGGTTGGAAGCCCGCGGTCGGAGCTGAGATCGAGGCCTCGAGCCGGAACCTGATCGCGAGAAATGAGTTCGCCGCCGTGCCCCAGGGGCTGCGGCTCCATTCGGGCAGCGCCAACGTCATTCGAGACAACCTGCTCACCGGCTTTCCGATGCCGTCCGGGAGTGGCCCGGATTGGCCGCCGGCCGTGCCCGACGGCCTGGTCATCCTCGCCCCGGCAACCGGGACGCGGTTGGCGGGAAACACCGCTCGGGGCTTCGACGACGACGGCATAGACGTCGACGCGCCGGGCACGCGCCTGAAGGGAAACAGCGCCACCGACAACGGCGATCTCGGGATCGAGGCGGTGCCGGGCGTGATCGACCAGGGCGGCAACACCGCCGACGGCAACGGCAACCCGCTCCAGTGCACGAACGTCTTCTGTAGCTAGCTGACGGCCATCAGCGCGCCCGGCGCCGCGGAGAACTCGATCTCGCCGAACTCGCCGATGTAGTCGCCGTCCACCTGGACGGGGAAGGGGCGCTCGTCGATCGCCTCCACGCGGAGGCTGTCCAGCTCGCCGAGGCTCTCCACCTGGCGGTGGCGCAGCACGGTCTTGGCGCGGCCCGAGAGCAGCCGCGGTACCAGCGTCGGCAGCTCCAGCGGCGTGGCGCTCTTGAGCACCGACGCGGCCAGCGAGCCGCTCGTGAGCCCGGCGCCGGCGGCCACCCGGATCGGCCGCTTGCGGAAGTAGGTGAACGGGTCCGAGTTCTGGACGATCACGGTCACGCCATCCTGCGTGCGGTCGTCCGCGTGGATGCGCACGTGCGGCGGCTTCACGAGGTAGTGGCGCGTGAAGATGTCCACGGCCGCGTAGGCGTAGTACCAGGAGCCGTACTTGGCCTTGCGCAACGGGTGGCGGTCGACCCGCTCGACCACCGAGGCGTCCAGCCCGACCCCGGAGGCGAACACGAAGTACCGGCCGCCGGCGCGGCCGAGGTCGACCCGGAAGGGCCGGAACTCGTCGGCCATGCGCAGCAGGTGCTCGGTCGCGTCGACCACGTCGTTCGGGATGCCGAGCGTCCGCGCCCACACGTTGGTCGATCCGCCGGGCAGCGCGGTCAGCGGCGTCTCCGACCCGACCAGACCGTTGGCGGCCTCGTTGACGGTTCCGTCGCCGCCGAAGGCGACGACCACGTCGTAGCCCTCGCGCGCCGCCTCGCGCGTGATCTGGGTGGCGTGCTCGCGCTTCTCGGTGTCGATCGCCTCGACCGAGTAGCGCGACTGGAGCGCGTAGACGACCAGGTTGCGCAGCCGGTCGGAGACCGTCGTGGCGTACGGGTTGACGATCACCAGCATGCGCCGCTTGGGCGTGCGGTCGGGCAGCAGGCGCTCGGCTAGCTCCTCCGCGCGCTCCAACGCGGTCTCGGCGGACACGCCCGCAGAGGCTACAGCGCCTCGAAAACGACGACCCCCTCGCGCTCTTGCTCTTGCACGCGCCCCTCGTTGGCGAGCACGTCGAGATGTCCGAGCACCTCGGAGAGGGTGAGGTAGGCCTGGGTAACCGCGATGTTGCCCCACAGCGCCTGGGCGATCTCGTACGCCGAGCGCGGTTGCTCGGCCAGCAGCCGGTGGATCTTGTCGGCTCGGCGACGGTGGAGCTCGAAGCGCTGGTCGATCAGCGCCCGGTGGTCCGTGATCGGCTCGCCGTGGCCGGGCAGCACGAGCTCGACGTCCATCTCGCGGGTCGCCGCGAGCGACTCCAGGTACTGCACGAGTGCCTGCGGGCGCCGGTTCGAGCCGTCGCGCGGCCGTGTGATCAGCGGGTTCGAGGAGATGTGCCCGAGCAGGTGGTCGGCCGCGATCAGGATGCGCCGGTCGCGGTCGTGGAAGACGGTGTCGGTGGGGGAGTGGCCGGGCCGATGGTGGACGTGCAGGGTACGGTCGCGCAGTTCGAGCGGCTCGCCGTCGCGCAGCGGGCGCGTGACGTCCACGCGCGACCCCCAGGCGCGGAACGCGCGCGACACCGACTGGAGCGCGGCGACGACGTCCTCGGCGATCCCGTTGCGGAGCATGATGTCGCGGGCGAAGTCGTCGTCGGCTTGGGCCTCGTCCGAGAAGTTCGCCATGAACGGGATCGCGACGTCCAGCGCGGCGACCTCGGCGCCCGAGTGCGAGGCGACCAGCGAAACCAGCCCGAGGTGGTCGATGTGCTGGTGGGTGACGATCACCAGCTCGATGTCCTCGAGCCGGTGGCCGAGCCCGGCGATCCCGCGCTGGAGCTCGTCGAAGGACGTGCCCGAGTTCGGGCCCGCGTCGACCAGCGTCAGCGGCTCGTCCTCGATCAGGTAGACGTTGACGCGCCCGACGGCGAACGGGGTCGGGATCGCGAGCCGGTGGAGGCCCGCCGCGGCGGCGGGTGCGAAGGGGTCGTCGGACACGGAGCCGAGACCCTACTTACACGGCCTTCACCGCCCCTGCGCGTCGATGCGGCATGGTTCCCTTCGTGAACCTCCGCACGCTCGCGGTGTTCGCGATGATCGGCGCCCTGGTGGCGGGCGGCTTCGCCGCCGGTCGCGAGCGCGACTATCGCGCCCACGCCTACGTGATCAAGGTCCCACCCGCTTACGGCGACAAGCACGGCCTCGCCTTCGCGCGCGGCGAACGCGTGCTCGCGCGAGTCGGCGCTGCTCGCTCGGTCGCCTGGCTGCGGCGCCACACGCGCGTGCAGCTGACCGGCCGGCGCGACTTCGCGATCTCGGTGCGAGCGCCGAGCGAGACCGAGGCGGTGACGCTCGCGACGGCCTACGCCAAGGCGCTCAAGCGCTCGCTGCGGCGGGTCCCGGGGCTGGTGACGCAGGGCCGCGCGGCGCACCGCGCCCGGCTCGCCCCGAGCCCGTTCGTGTGGGCCCTGCTGGGCGCGGTCGGTGGGCTCTGGATCGGCGCGGCGGTCGCGATCGTCAGGAGCGGATCAGGTCGAGCACCTCGTCGCGCATCTGCGCCATGTGCTCCCGCGACCGAAGTGACTCCAGGTTGAGCCGCAGCAGCGGCTCGGTGTTGGAGGGGCGCACGTTGAAGTGCCAGTCGTCGTAGTCGATCGAGATGCCGTCCAGGCGCCCGAGCTCGCCGTCGGAGTAGCGGTCGACGATCTCGTCCAGCTTGGCCTGCTGGTCGGCGACCTCGGAGTTGATCTCGCCGGAGACGAAGTAGCGCTCGCGCAGCGGCGCGAGCAGCTCGGACAGGCGCTTGCCCTCGACCGAGAGCAGCTCGACGATCAGCAGCGCCGGGATCGTGCCGGAGTCGGCGCAGTAGAAGTCGCGGAAGTAGTAGTGGCCCGATACCTCGCCACCGAAGGCCGCGCCGGTCTCGCGCATGCGCGCCTTGAAGAAGGCGTGGCCGACGCGGTTGACCTCGGCCGAGCCGCCGGCGCGCTCGACGACGTCGCGGACGGCGCGTGAGGCGCGCACGTCGTAGAGGATCGTCGCGCCGGGCTCCTTGCGAAGGAGCGTCTCGGCGAGCAGCGCGGTGAGGAAGTCGCCGTCGACGAACTCGCCGGTGTCGTCGATGAAGAAGCAGCGGTCGGCGTCGCCGTCCCAGGCGATGCCGAGGTCGGCGCCGGCGTCGCGGACCCTGTCGACGATGAAGCGGCGGTTCTCCTCGAGCAGCGGATTGGGCTCGTGGTCGGGGAAGTTGCCGTCCGGCGTCCAGTAGGTCTCGACGCGCTCGAGCGGGAACGACTCGAGCAGGGGGCCGACCATCGGCCCGGCCATGCCGTTGCCGCCGTCGACGACGACGCGCATCTCGCCGACCCGCGCCGGGTCGATGTAGCCGAGCGCGGCCTCGCGGAAGGCCTCGGAGACGTCCTCCTGCTCGATGCGACCGCGCTGCTCGGCGGGCTCGCCGGGCTCGCCGGCGGTGACGAGGTCGCGCAGCTCGCCGATGCCGGAGTCGCCCGACAGGGCGAGCGCGCCGCGCCTGACGAGCTTGGCGCCTGTGTAGGCCTTCGGGTTGTGGGAGGCGGTGCACATCAAGCCGCCGTCGAGGCCGCGCGAGCCGACCGTCCAGTAGAGCATCTCGGTGCCGACCATGCCGACGTCGAGCACGTCCGCTCCCTCGTCCGCTATGCCACGCGCGTAGGCCTCGGCCATCGCGGGCGCCGAGAGCCGCATGTCACGCCCGAGCCCGACTCGCAACCCGGCCGGCTCACCGCCCTGAAGCTCGGCGAGCACCCGCGGAAAGGCCCGCCCGATCCGATAGGCGAGCGCCTCGTCCATCTGCTCCGGATAGAGCCCCCGGACGTCGTAGGCCTTGAAGATGGAGGGGTCCGTCACGGCGCGGGAGCCTAGATGGTGGGGGAGCCCGGCGAACCCGATGTTTGACACCAATGGGGTGTCAAAGCGTGGTTTCGCGGACGGCGGGGACCACGTGGCGGCCTATTTGCTCCACGGCGTCCAGGTCGCGGTGCAGCAGGTGCTGGAGCATCACTCGTGAGACGCCCACGGAGGCGAGCTCGCGCAGGCGCTCCAGGTTCTCGTCGATCGTGCCGGCGATGGCGCTCGCGCGCAGCTCGCTCAGCAGCGCCTCGCCGTCGCCGTCGCGGCCCTGCCAATCGGCGAGGCGTGCGGCGCGGTCCACCAACTCAGCCTGGTCCTCACCCGCCAGCCAGGTCGTCATCAGCGACAGCGGGATCGGGTCGCGCCCGGCGGCCTCGGACTCCTCGTCGAGCTGGGCGCGGATCGCCGCGCACTCCTCGGCCGTCTTGTTGACCGTGTTGTACTCGTCCGCATAGCGGGCGGCCATGCGGACGGAGCGCGGCCCGCCGCGGCCGCCCACGATCAGGTTCGGGCGCGGCTTCTGCACCGGCAGGGGCCGCGCCGGGCCGTCCTCGGACCAGTGCGAGGCGACGGTTTGGAGCTGGCGCTCGAGCTCCTTCATCCGCTCGCCCATCGGCGGGAAGGGGAACCCGTAGGCCTCGTGCTCGGCCTCGTTCCAGCCCGTTCCCAGCCCCAGCTCCACGCGGCCGCCGGACACGTGGTCCGCGGTCACGGCGACCTTGGCCAGCTCGGCCGGATGCCGGAACGTCACGGGGGAGACCAGCGTGCCGAGCCGCACCGTCGAGGTCACCGCCGCCAGCGCGTTGATCGTCGCCCACGCGTCGAGCGATCCCCGCCCGGCGACGCCGAACACCGACAGGTAGTGGTCCGAGCGGAACAGCGCCTCGATCCCGTGCTCCTCGCAGGCGCCCGCGAGCGCCTGCCAGTCCGCCCAGGTGACGTCCTCCTGGCCCTCGACCATCAGCCCGACCCTCACGGCAGCACCCCCGCCAGCGCCGCCTCGACCGGGTCGTCGCCGCCCACCACGTACAGGGTGAGACCCGCCGAGCGCGGCTCGTGCAGCACGGCTGCCAGCACGGCGGCCACGTCGTCGCGCGTGACCTCCGCGCGGATCGGCTCGGCCTGGACGCGCACCATGCCGCTCCCGGAATCGTCGGTCAGGATCCCGGGGCGCACGACCGTCCAGTCGCGGTCGCTCTCGATGATCGCCGCGTCGGCCTCCGCCTTGGCGCGCAGGTAGACGCTGAAGACGTCGTCGTCGTCCGGCGGGTTCTCGGCCCCGACCGAGCTGACGATGACGTAGCGGGTGACGCCCGCGGAGACGGCCGCGTCGAGCAGCTTGACCGCGCCGTCGCGGTCGACCGTCAGCTTGCGCTCGGCGCCGCTTCCCGGCCCGGCGCCGGCAGCGAACACGACGGCGTCGGCGCCGCCGATCGACTCGGCCAGGGCGGCGGTCGAGGCGCTCTCGAGGTCGATCTCGACCGGCTCGGTGCCGTCGGCGCGCAGGTCGTCGGCGTGGCCGGGGTTGCGGATCAGCCCGCGCACGCGGTCGCCGCGCTGCGCGAGAAGCCGCGCCAGGCGTCGCGCGACCTGACCGTGCCCGCCTGCGATCGCTACGTCCACGCTCAGAGCCAGCCGCGCTTGCGGAAGTACCCGATCATCCCGCCGAGCAGCGCGAGCATGCCGCCGATGATGACCCAGAAGTCGCGGGTGTCGCCCTCGCCGGGCACCCCGACGTTCATGCCCCAGATGCTCGCGATCAGCGTCAGCGGCAGGATCACGACGCTGAAGGCCGTCAGCACCCGCAGCACCTCGTTGACGCGGTGGGACAGGACCGACTCGTTGGTGTCCTCGAGCGCCTCCACGACCTCCTTGAAGTTCTCGAGCATGTCCCAGATCCGCTCGGAGGCGTCGACGATGTCGTCGAAGTAGACCTCGAGATCCTCGGCGAGGTAGCGCTGCTTGGTCCGCTCGAGGTCGCGCAGCACCGCGCGCTGCGGGCGGATCACCTTGCGGAAGTTGATGATCTCCTGCTTCGAGTTGGAGATGTCGCGCACGACCTCCTCGGAGCGCCCCTCGAAGATGTCCTCCTCGAGCCGCTCGAGCTTGTTGCCGATCTTGCGCAGCATCGGGAAGCAGTAGTCGAAGCTGTCGTCGACGATCTTGTAGAGCAGGTAGCCCGAGCCCTTCGAGAGCAGCGACTCGCGCACCTCGTCGGACGAGCGGCAGCGCTCGACCAGGTACTCCACCGGCGGCAGCGGCGAGTTCGGCAGCGTGATCAGGAAGTCGGGCCCGATGAAGATGTCGAGCTCGGCGGCGTTGAGCCGCCCGACCGCCTTGTCGAAGACCGGGAAGTGCAGGACGATGAACAGGTAGTCGTCGTACTCGTCGATCTTCGGCCGCTGGTTGCGCGACTGGACGTCCTCGTAGTCGAGCGGGTGGAAGTCGAAGTGCTCCTCGAGCCAGGCGCGATCGACCGGCGTGGGGCGCTCGATGTTGATCCAGCGCAGGCCGCCGTGCTCGACGACCTCGACCCGGGGCTCCTGGGGAGCCTGCTGGAGCGCGCTACCGTCGGCCCGTGCGCGGGCCGAGCGCCTGAGTCGGGGCTTGGGAAGGCTCGGCATAGCGTCTGAGCGGGTCGTCCAGCGGGGTCACAATGGTGATTCTACCCGCGACCTGCGCTATCCTCCGCCGTTCAGACATAGCCGTTGCATCAAGAGGGGTGGAGGGACATGGCCCGATGAAGCCCCGGCAACCACCTCGAGGCCCAGGCCGAGAGGAAAGGTGCCAATTCCTTTGAGATGTGACTGGACGCCTCGTTCAGGGCCTCCGTCACAACAGCGGCGGAGGCTCAAACGGTTGAAAGGGGCGTTCAATGCCTGTCCGGGCACTGGCTTGCAAGGAATGTGGATCTGAGTACGAGCTGGAGGCGCGCTACGTCTGCGAGCGCTGCTTCGGCCCGCTGGAGGTGCGCTACGACCTCGCGTCGCTGGACGCCGAGTCGGCCAAGCGGCGCATCCAGGCCGGGCCGCAGAGCCTGTGGCGCTACTCCGACTTCCTGCCGTTCGCGTCGCCGCCCAAGTACCCGCTGCCGGCCGGCGGCACGCCGCTCGTGCGGGCGCCGCGGCTGGCCGAGGCGCTCGGCCTGCGCGACGTGTGGGTGAAGAACGACGCCGCCAACCCGACGCACTCGTTCAAGGACCGCGTGGTGTCGATTGGTGTGGCGAAGGCGCGCGAGCTCGGCTACGACACGGTGGCGTGCCCGTCGACGGGCAACCTCGCCAACGCCGTGGCGGCCCACGCCGCTGCCGCCGGGCTGGAGTCGTACGTGTTCATCCCGGCCGACCTCGAGGAGCAGAAGATCCTCGCGACCGGCGTCTACGGCACCAAGCTCGTGACCGTGCGCGGCAACTACGACGACGTCAACCGGCTCTGCACCGAGCTGTCGGCCGACCGCGACTGGGCGTTCGTCAACGTCAATGTGCGCCCGTACTACGCGGAGGGGTCCAAGACGCTCGCGTACGAGATCGCCGAAGGGCTCGGCTTCGAGCTGCCCGACCGCGTGGTCGCGCCGATCGCGTCCGGGTCGCTGTTCACGAAGATCGCCCGCGGCTTCGACGAGTGGCGCGAGGTCGGCCTCGTCGAGGGCGAGATCCCGACGATGAACGGAGCCCAGGCCGAGGGCTGCTCGCCGGTCGCGCAGGCCTTCGACGCCGGTTGGGACATCTGCAAGCCCGTCAAGCCCGACACGATCGCCAAGTCGCTTGCGATCGGCAACCCGGCCGACGGCCCCTACGCGCTCGAGCTGGCACGCCGCAGCGGCGGCAAGATAGACGCGGTCGGCGACGGCGAGATCCGCGCCGGGATCCGCCTGCTCGCGGAGACGACCGGTTACTTCACGGAGACCGCCGGCGGGGTCACCACGGCGACGCTCGCCAAGCTCGCCGCGCGCGGCGACATCGATTCGGACGAGCGCGTGGTGCTGGTCATCACCGGCGAGGGCCTGAAGACGCTGGACGCCGTGCGGGGCACGTTCGAGGCGCACGAGATCGACGCCAACGTCGACTCGTTCGACGCGGCACTGCCCGCCGCCGCCGCTGTTTAGTATTTCCGGCCGCATGGCAGTGACGGTCAAGATTCCGACGCAGCTGCGCAGCGTCACCGGCGGCGAGGGCGAGACCACCGTCGACGGCGCCGCCACCGTTGGCGAGGTGCTCGACGGCCTCTACGACCGGTTCGAGGGGCTGCGCGACCGGATCGCCGAGGACGGCGACCTGCGCCGCTTCGTCAACGTCTACGTCGGGGGCGAGGACATCCGCTTCCTGGACGGCCTCGACACCTCGGTGGAGGACGGCGACGAGGTCACGATCCTGCCCGCGGTGGCTGGCGGCTCCTGAGCACGCTCGTCACAGGGGCGCAGGGCTTCCTCGGCGGCTGGCTGGCCCAGCGCCTCCTCGACGAGGGCGAGCGGGTCGTCGCGCTGCGGCGCGACGTGGACCCCGCCGCGCGCTTCCGCACCGAGGGGATCGAGGACCGCTGCGCGCTCGCGCTCGCCGACCTGACCGACCACGACGCGCTCGTGCGGGTGCTCAACGAGCACGAGGTCGACGCCGTCTACCACCTCGCCGCCCAGACGATCGTCGGCACCGCCAACCGCTCGCCGCTGGCGACCTGGGAGGCAAACGTTCGCGGCACCTACACGCTGCTCGAGGCCTGCCGCGGGATCGGCGGTGTGAAGCGGATCGTGGTCGCCTCGTCCGACAAGGCCTACGGCGACCACTTGGAGCTTCCCTACCGAGAGGACTTCGCGCTCCAGCCGCGCTACCCCTACGACGTCTCCAAAGCCTGCACGGACCTGATCTCGCGCTCCTACGCGAACACCTACGACCTACCGGTGGCGGTGACCCGCCTGGCCAACCTGTACGGGCCGGGCGACCTGAACTGGTCGCGCATCGTCCCCGACAGCGCCCGCAGGCTGGCTCGCGGGGAGCCGCCGGTGATCCGCTCAGACGGCACCCCCGAGCGCGACTACCTGTACGTCGAGGACGCGGTCGACGCCTACCTCGCCGTCGGGCGCTCGCTCGACCAGCCCGAGCTGCACGGCCGCGCTTGGAACGCGGGCTGGGGCAAGCCGATCCCGGTTATCGACGTCGTGCGCACGCTGATCTCGGTCTCCGGCCGCGACGTGGAGCCCGACATCCAGGGACAGGGCACGCCGCACGGGGAGATCGACCGTCAGTACCTCGACTCGACCGCTATCAAGGAGCAGCTCGGCTGGCAGCCTCAGTGGGAGCTCGAGCGGGGCCTATCCGCCACCTGGGAGTGGTACGAGCGGCGAGTTTTGGACAGCGGTCCATAGACGAAACCCCCTGCTAAGCCGAACATGCGGGGATGCCGGAGCCCCGGATCAAGCGCTATGCGCTGGTGCCGAAGAGCGGCGACGACGGGGTGCGCCGCTTTCAGTTGGCGAGGGTCGCCCCGGCCTCCGGTTCGTTGCCCGCGGCCGAGCGCCTCGAGCGGATGGAGGAGATCGCCGAGCGGGAGCGCGCCGGCGAGGATGCCTCGGGCAACGGCGCCGGCCTGCGCGACTGAGCGCGCCAGCGCCACCCGGCCCAGAGTCGGTCGGCGCCCGCCCAGGCGGCGAAGCAGAATCCGCCGGCGGTTCCGGTCACCGTGAGCAGCACTCCCGCCGCCGCCGTGGCCGCGACCCCGTCGGATCCGAGGATCAGCACCGCGGCCGCCGCGCCGACCGCCGGGCCGGTCGGGAGCTGGCTGAGGGTGACCACCGCGATCAGCACCGCGATCGCGTCGAACAGCGAGGCGTCCACGCCGACGGCGTGCAGCAGGATCCAGTTGCGGAAGATCTGGGCGAACACGGCCACCAGCACGAAGCCGACGACGCGGCTGCCACCGCCGAGGCTGCGCAGGACGGCGAGCCCGCGCCACAGCTTGCGGCCCTCGCGGAGGGCGAGGTGCCGCAGCCCGGTGCTGATCGCCGCGACCACCGCGAAGGCGACGATCGGCAGCCACCAGGGCAGGCCGAGCGGGGCGACCAGCGTGAACGACGTGAGCGCGGCAAGCATCGCTTCGACGGCGATGATCGGAAACTCGGCGGCGATCAGCGTCGGGACCTGCGGGCAGACGTCAGGTGAGGAGCGCCTCAGTGCCGCGATGCGCGCCGCGACGCCCAGATGCCCGTTGAACACGCCGCCGAGCACCTGCATGCTCGAAGCGCGGTAGAGCGTGCGCCGGTCGACCGACCCGCCCGCGGCCTCGATCGTGAGGTGCCAGGCCTCGCTGC
Organism: Thermoleophilaceae bacterium; assembly: GCA_052038485.1. GTDB lineage: Bacteria > Actinomycetota > Thermoleophilia > Solirubrobacterales > Thermoleophilaceae > JACVRW01. Next base: position 11,845 of record JBQGCL010000223.1, read on the forward strand.
GCGCCAGCAGCGCCACGATCTGAAGGAGCACGGTGACACCGAGCACCCACAGCGCGACCTCGGAGAGAGCGGTCGCGAACTCGTCGCGCCGGCCGGAGAGCACATACGCCAAGGCGGCGACGGTGACCAGGGTCCCCGCGATCGTGATCGCGGTCCGGTGGCGGCGGACGAGGCCGCGCAACTGAGCGGTGCGGGTCGTCTGCACCCGGCCTAGCCGGAACGGCGCCCGTGCCGTCGAGGTTGCCGCGCGGCAGCCGCGGCCTGCTTGATCGCCTCGCGCTCGCGCTCGTGGGTCTCACGCTCGGCCTGACCCGCTTTGCGGGTGGCCGCATTGCGGGAGGCGATCGCCTGGCGAGCCTCTTGCCACGCCGCCTCACCGCGGGTGGATGGCTTGAAGTCGGAACTGCCGGCCTGGTCCGTCACTGCGCGCCTCCTCGCGGCTCCCACTAGGTCACGGACCACTGGGGGGCGCAGGGAGCGCGACACCCGACTGTGGGCACTGCTCCCGAGCATATACCCCAATTGCGCGGCTAACGCTCGGGCGTCGCGCTGCCGGCCACGCCAGTCACGCGACGGTTGCCTATGTAATGCTTAGGCAAGTGACGGCGCTGGGAAGACGGATCTGCTGTTCGGTCGTGCTGATCGCTTCTATGGGGATCGCGGCCGGCTGTGGCGATGACGACAGCGAGTCGGCGGCGCCGACACGGTTGGTCGTGTCGGCGGCGGCGTCGATGACCGAGGCGCTCGAGCGGTGCGCGCCGCAGTTCGGGGATGCCGAGAACGCGGACGTCAGGTTGTCCTTCGCGGGCTCGGACGAGCTCGCCGCGCAGATCCGCCAGGGGGCGCCGGTTGACGTGTACGCGGCGGCCAACACGAGGCTCCCGGACGAGCTGAACGCCGACGGACTGCTCGGCAAACCGGTCGAGTTCGCAACCAACACGTTCGTGCTGGCCGTGCCGAAGGACACCGACATCAGCTCCCTCGATGACCTGACCGCGAAGGGCGTGAAGGTCGCGATCGGGTCGGAGGACGTCCCAATCGGCTCCTACACACGCGAGACGCTGGCGAAGCTGCCGCCGGCCCAGGAGAAGACGATCCTCGCGAACGTGCGCTCGAACGAGCCCGACGTCAAGGGGATCGTCGGCAAGCTGACGCAGGGCGCCGTCGACGCCGGCTTCATCTACGTCTCCGACGTGAACGCGACAAACGGGGAGCTGAAGGCGATCGAGCTGCCCGCCGACCTCGAGCCCGAGGTGACCTACGGCGCGGCAGTGGTGACCAAGGCCGAGCAGCCGGAGCTGGCGCAGGAGTTCGTCGACGGCCTGACGCAGGGGGACTGCGCCACGGCACTCGAGCGGGCGGGGTTCGGCGCGGCGCCATGAGAAGGGGCGGCTGGTTTGCGGTTCTACTGGGTCTCTGCCTCGCGGCCGCGCTGGTCTTCCTGACTCTGCCGATCGTCGCGATCTTCGTCGACTCCAGCCCGCGGGAGCTGATCGACAGCCTCGGTGAGCGGGGCGCGCTCGACGCGCTCTGGCTGAGCCTGCGGACGACGGCGACGTCGCTGCTCATCATCGTCGTTGTCGGCACGCCCGCCGCGTACCTGCTCGCCACACGCTCGTTCAGGGCCAAGGCCCTACTCGTCACGCTGATCGAGCTGCCGCTGGTCCTCCCTCCGGCGGTCGCGGGCATCGCGCTCCTCGCGAGCGTGGGGCCGAATGGCATCCTGGGCGGCACGATCGAGGCGGCCGGAATCGAGCTCTCTCTGACGACCGCGGGCGTGGTGGTCGCCGTTACCTTCGTCGCCTCCCCCTTCTACGTGCGCCAGGCGATCGCCGGGTTCGCTGCGGTGGACCGCACGCTGCTCGACGCGTCGCGGACGTTGGGCGCCTCCGAAGCCCGCGGCTTCGTACGAGTGATGATCCCGGTCGCGATGCCGGGCCTCGTCGCCGGCGGCGCGCTCGCGCTGGGCCGGGCGCTCGGCGAGTTCGGCGCAACGCTGATGTTCGCCGGGTCCTTCCAGGGAATCACCCAGACCGTCCCGCTTGCGATCTACGACCGCTTCGGCACCGACTTCCAGGGCGCTCTCGCGTTGTCGGCGGTGCTGGTCGCCGTCTCAGGCGCCATTCTCCTGTCCGTGAAGCTGGTTCACGGCACCGAGGTGCTCGGCGGTGCTCCGCATTGACGCGCGCACCCGCCTCGGCGCGCTCGACCTCGACGTAGCGCTGGAGGTGGGGCCCGGCGAGTGCCTCGCCCTGGCGGGGCCCTCGGGCGCCGGCAAGACCACCGTGCTCCGCGTCGCGGCCGGGCTGCTGCGGCCCGACGAAGGGGTGGTCGAGGCGGGCGGGGAGTACTGGCTCGACACCGGGCGCGACATCGACCTGCCGCCCGAGCGGCGCAGGTGCGGCTACGTGTTCCAGGAGTACGCGCTGTTCCCGCGGATGAGCGCGTGGCAGAACGTCGCGTACCCGCTGCGCGGCCCCAATCGCCGCGAGCGTGCGCTGGCACTGCTGGAGCGCTTCGGCATGCGCGAGCTCGCCGACTCCCGCCCCGCCACGCTGTCGGGCGGGGAGCGCCAACGGGTGGCGGTGGCGCGAGCGCTGGCGCGTGAGCCCCAGGTGCTGCTGCTGGACGAGCCGCTCTCGGCGCTCGACGCACGCACACGAGCGAGGGCCGCTCGTGAGCTGGGCGCGGTGCTGCGAGTGGGCGCCGTGCCGACGCTGCTGGTCACCCACGACTTCGCCGAGGCAGCGGCCCTCGGCGACCGTGTCGGGATCATCGACGCCGGGCGCGTGCTCCAGGAGGGCACGCCGAGCGAGCTGGCAGCGTCCCCTCGATCGGCGTTTGTCGCGGACTTCACCGGGGCGGTAGTGCTCACCGGGAGAGCCAGCGGCGGCCCGGACGGCCTCACCCATGTCGTACTCGACGGGGGTGGAGCGGTCACCAGCACCGACCGCGGCGACGGAGCGGTGGCGGTGAGCGTCTACCCCTGGGAGATCAGCGTCGAGCCCGCCGGCGAACCGCCACACGGCTCGACGCAGAACCGTTTACCGGTCGAGGTGCTCTCGATAACCACGGTCGGCAACCGCGTGCGGCTCGGGCTGGCCGGCCCTCAGCCGCTCGTAGCCGAAATCACCGGTGCCTCCGCCGAGCGGCTCCAGCTACGGCCCGGCGCCAAGGTCACCGCCATCTGGAAGGCGGCGGCCACGCGCGTCGTCTCCATCTGAACCTACGGCTTACACGCGCTCGTGCTGGTGGCGGTGTCCTTGTCGCCGTTGTTGAACGTGAACGTGCCGGAGTTCGTCCACTTCTTGCTCTTCGGGCAGGTCGCCGGCGTGGTGATCAGGTCGTGCTTCTTCTTGCCCTTGCCCTTGGAGTGCTTGTCGATCGTGCCGTTGAACTTGGTGACGATCAGCCCGCCGGGGATCGCGCCGTCGAGCCCGGACGCCGACAGCTTGTTGCCCTTCACGAAGGCGTCGAACGCGGTGACGTACGCGTTGTTGGAGACGAACATGAACAGGAAGGCGTTCCGGCCGCTGACCTTCTCGTTGAAGACGACAGCGTCCACGGTCACGCCGGCGCCGCCCGTCGGGGGCGTGGCGGTGGCGGTTCCCTTGCCGATCCGGCTGGCCGCCGGGCAGGCGGCCGGGCCCTTGGCCATCAGGTCCTCCGCGGACGCCTTGCACTGAGTCGCGCCGGCGGCGTCGATCTTGGTCCCCTTGTGGAGCTTGATCGTGAAGGCCTTGACGCCGCTCGGCAGCCCGGTCGCCGCGTCGGGGTCGGCGAAGGTGGTCTTGAATGAGATCCCGGTCGAAGCCCCCTCGGCCTTGGCCGAGTGCTTGACGCTGAAGGTGGCGATCTCGCTGGCGGCCAGCGCGACCGTGGCGGTGGCGGCGGCGAGAAGGGCGATGGCCAGAACGGCTCCGAGCTTGCGCATTGGGCGACCCTAACCGCGCGCTCAATCGCGATGCAAGTTGTAGGATCGACACGTCCGCAGGGGCCCCATAGGGGAGGACGGTCGAGTGAACATCGCCCAGGTCGCTCGGAGGTTGTTGGTGGCGGTGCCGCTGTGTGCCGTCGCTGCGAGCGGCTGCGCCTACACGATCCCCCAGTCGGTGTCGTTCCCGGACACCCAGGTCGGCGTCTCGAACACGCAAGAGGTGATCGTCGCCAACGTCAAGTCGGACCAGCCGATGACGATCACGTCGACCGACGTCACGGGCCCCGACGCGGCGATGTTCGGCGACGACTTCGTCGACGGCGTCCCGGTCACGCTCCAGCCGGACCAGGCGACCAAGATCAAGGTCCGGTTCCTGCCGACCGAGACGGGCTCGCGCTCGGCGTCGCTGGCGATCCACCACACCGGTCCGAACAATCCGGTCACGGTGCCGCTGTCCGGCACGGCGACCGCGCCGAGCGCGAGTGACCCGGCGTTCGGCGGGTCGACGCTCACGGGGGCGAACGTGGTGCGCCCGACCTCGCTTCAGTTCGGCCCCGACGGCCGTCTCTACGTCGCCCAGATGGACGGGACGATCAGGATCCTCACCGTCGAGCGCTCGGCGCCCAACAAGTACGCCGTGACGTCGAGCGACACGATCACGTCGGTGCGGACGATCCCCAACCACGACGACGACGGCGTGCTCAACCCGGGGCTCACCACGCGCCAGGTGACCGGCATCCTGGTCGTCGGCACGGCGGCGAGCCCGGTCATCTACACCGTCTCGACAGACCCGCGCGCGGGTGGCGGCGCGGCGGGCTCGGACACCGACCTCGACACGAACTCGGGCGTCCTGTCGCGGCTGACCAAGGTAGGCGCCACCTGGGTGAAGATCGACCTCGTGCGCGGGCTGCCGCGCTCGGAGGAGGTCCACGCGGGCAACGGGCTGGCGATCGACCCCTCCACGGGCAAGCTGCTGATCGCCTACGGCGGCAACACCAACAAGGGCGCCCCGTCGCACAACTTCGCCTTCCTGCCGGAGTACGCGCTGTCGGGGGCGATCCTGTCGGTCGACATCGCCGCGATCGGGACCACGACCTACGACCTGCCCACGCTCGACGACGAGAGCCGGCTGGGAACCATCGACGTGGGGGACCCGTTCGGAGGAAACAACGGCAAGAACCAGGCGCGGCTGGTCCCCGGCGGGCCCGTGCAGGTCTACTCGCCGGGGTACCGCAACCCGTACGACCTCGTCTTCACCCAGGCCGGCAAGCTGTACACGGTCGACAACGGCAGCAACGCCGGCTGGGGCGGGATCGCGTCGCCCGACGACGGGACCGGATCGTGCAGCAACGACACGGTCGACGAGGGCGACAGCGACTGGGACACGCTGATGCGAGTGACCGGCCCCGGCTTCTACGGCGGGCACCCGAACCCCACCCGCGCCAACCGGTCCAACACGTTCAACTCGACGAACCCCCAGACACCGGTCGCGACCGCCAACCCGGTCGAGTGCGACTACCGCACCGAGGCCGAGCGCGGATCGCTGGCGTCGTTCCCGTTCTCGACCAACGGGATCGACGAGTACACCGCCTCCAACTTCAACGGCGCCATGAAGGGCGACCTGCTGGTCACGTCCTTCAACACGACGATCAACCGCATCCGGCTGACCGCCGACGGCAACGCGGCCGTGTCGAACACCCAGCTGTTCTCGTCGCTGGCCGCGCCGCTCGACGTGACCGCACAGGGCGACAACGACCCGTTCCCGGGCACGATCTGGGAGGCCGACTTCCTGACCGACTCGGTGAAGGTCTTCGAGCCCGTCGACTTCGTGTGCAACGGCACCGACAGCGGGACGGTCGACGAGGACGGCGACGGGTTCGACAACGCCGACGAGATCGACAACTCGACCAACCCGTGCTCGCCGGCGAGCAGCCCGCCCGACGCGGACTCGGACAAGGAGTCCGATCTCAACGATCCGGACGACGACCACGACGGGCTGCCCGACACGTTCGACCCGTTCGCGGTCGACGCCGCGAACGGCGCCAACACGCACCTGCCGGTCGAGTACACGTGGGACACCGACGCGCCGGCGGCGGGTGGTCTGCTGGGGATCGGCTTCACCGGCCTGATGACAAACGGCTCGTCCAACTACGCGAGCCTGTTCGACGCCACGAAGATGACGACGGGCGGCGCGGCCGGCGTGGTGACGGTCGACGAGGTGGCCGACGGGGACGCGCTCGGGTCGACGAACACGCAGCAGTACGGCTTCCAGCTCGGCCTCGACGTGAACGGCTCCAGCGCGCCGTTCGTCGTGCACACGGCATTGCCGGCGCCGTTCTCGGGCGGGACGCCCACCGGCAACCAGTCCTACGGCGTCTTCTTCGGCACGGGCAACCAGGACAACTACGTCAAGCTGACCGTGGCCGCGAACGACGGCGCCGGTGGGTTCGCGCTCGTCAAGGAGCAGGCCGGCACGCCGACCACGGTCAAGCAGAACGCGCCGACCTGGCCCGGCCCGGACGCCGTCGACCTGTATCTGCGCGTCGATCCCGCCGCGGCGACCGTGCAGGCGAGCTACTCGATCGAGGGTGCCGCCCCGGTGGCGATCGGCGGCACCCAGGCGATCCCGGCCTCGTGGTTCACGGGCACGACCCGTCCCGCCGTGGGGATCATCTCGACCTCGGCGGGCCCGGCGCCGCCGTTCCCGGCCACCTGGGACCTGTTCGAGGTCAACCCCGCGTCGACCGGCGCGCCGGCGTCGACGGCGGTAGAGGCGGGCTCGGCCGGGATCAACTCGAGCACGTTCAACCCGGGGTCGTTCCGGGTCAGGAACAACTCGACCGCCGGGCAGCAGATCGCGAGCATGCGCCTCGACCTCGGCTCGAGCGTGCTGCCCGACCTGGTCTTCGATCCCAACGGCAGCGCCGGCGACACCCTCGGCAAGGGCTTCACCGTCGATTCCAACCCGGGCGTGGGGACGATCGGACATCGGTTCAGCGGCGCGCACGACAGCGGCTTCGAGGTCCTGCGGACGACCTTCACCGACTTCGGGCCGGGGGAGACGCTCACGTTCTCGACCGACGTCGACCCGACCAGCATCCGCGGCGTCGCGGCGCCGGGGCCGGGCGAGGCCGGGAGCGTGTCGGGGCTCGAGCTGACCGGCGCGGCGGTGACCGTGACCTACGAGGACGGGACTTCGGAGACCGGGCGGCTGTTCCGCACGGCCGGCAGCACCGGCCAGTCGCAGGTGAGCCTCGACGGGGTGGGGCAGGCGACGCCGGCGATTGCCGTGGTCGGGCATCCGACGCTGCCGGTGGCGCTGCCGGGGGCCGCGCAGACGATCCGCGTCAGCGGCCCGAGCGGTGCGGCGGTGCGCTTGCTGAGCCTCGAGAGCGCGCTGTTCACGGCCGGGCTGCCGGGCGGCGGCTTCGACCTCGACCCGTTCGAGGCGAACAGCGTGGTCGGCGTGGGCGAGCAGAGCGCGACGATCGGGTCAGGCGGGACCGTGGACATCCCGGTGACGCTGGTGTCGACGATCGCCGGCGGCGGCAACAACCGCTACGTGGCGGCGATC
>JBQGCL010000224.1:0-7828 GCA_052038485.1 Thermoleophilaceae bacterium
GGCGTGGAGCCAGTCGGACACGGCGACCTCGTAGAGCCCGGTGTAGGCGCGCAGGGCGATGCGCAGCTCGCGCGGTACGTCGGTTGAGCCGAAGTGGTTGATCAGGATGCGGTCGACGACCCGCTCGCGGACCTCCTCGACCAGCGCCTGGAGCTCCGGGTCGCGGCCGAGCGCGCCCACGCCGGACATCGCGATCGTCGTCTCGCGGTGCTCCTCGGCGTAGTCGAGCCAGGCGTCGACGTTCGCGGCGACCATCTCGTCGACCGGCAGCTCGCGGTCGGTGCGGACGGCCTCGGGCGCCGCGCCGGCGAAGGCGCGCATCACCTCGATGACGAGGCCGCGCTTGCTGCCGAAATAGTGGCTCACGAGGCTGCGGCTGACGCCGGCCTCGCGCGCGACGAGCCCCAGCGACACCTCGTTGTAGGGGCGGGCCGCGAAGACGGCGGCGGCCGCCTCGAGGATGTCCTCGCGCCGAGCGTCGGGCTGGAGCCGGGTCCGCATGGCCTTATTGACAGGCTACCAATAAGCGGATAGCGTCGCGCGCATGACGCGCGCGCTCAAGCTCACCGCCCCGCTCCTCGCCGCCCTGGCTGCCGCCGTCCCGGCCGCCGCAGCGCCGGTCCCGATCCCCCAGAACCAGGCCGACCTGGCCGGCCTCACGGTCTTCAGCGGCCACCGCGCCACCCCGCATCCGGTGGCGGCGCCGCGCGTCCCGCGCCATCCGTTCATGGCCGCCAACGGCCGCAACGCCGTCCACAACGACGCCTACCAGACCGACACCTACACCTGGGCCGGCCCGCTCGGCGGCGCGGACATGCGGCTGTTCTCGCAGTCGATCGACGGCAAGGGCGGGCTCGGCTCGTGCGGCATAACGATCGCCTACGACAAGCGCGGCCGGCTGATCACCACGTGCATCGACGCCGCGAACGTCCAGCTGCGGCTGATGGACACGAAGCTCAACACGGTCGCGACGCACGCGCTCCCGCCGCGCATCATCCCGCCCGGCGTGAACCCGCTCCAGAGCCCCGGCGGCGCCTACTTCTACGTCGACAACAAGGACCGTGCGGTCGTGTCGATCGGGCGCCAGATCTTCGTCGTTGCGATCCAGGGCAACAGCCTGCGGCGCGTCCGCACCTACGACCTCAACTCGGTCATCCCGAGCGACGACCAGCTCAACTCGACCCTGCCCGACTGGAGCGGCCGGCTCTGGTTCGTCAGCCGCCGGCACGGCATCGTCGGCGCGCTCGACCCGAAGACCGGCAAGGTGCTCGGCACCGTCCGGACCGGCGAGGCGATCGGGAACTCGTTCGCGATGGATGAGACCGGTGGCGTCTTCATCGTCACCGACAAGGCCCAGTACCGCTTCGACGCCACCCGCAAGGGCAAGCCCAAGCTCTCTTGGCGCGTGCGCTACGACAACGTCGGCCGGCTCAAGCCCGGCCAGTTCGACGCGGGCTCGGGCACCACTCCGACGCTGATGGGCAAGCAGTACCTGTCGATCGCCGACAACGCGGCGCGCATGCAGGTCGTCGTGATCCGGCGGGCCAGGCACCTCAAGCGGGGGCAGCGCCGCGTCGTCTGCGAGCAGCCCGTCTTCCGCAGGGGCGCGGGGGCGACCGAGAACTCGATCATCGCCACCGGCCGCTCGATGATCGTCGAGAACAACTACGGCTACGCGCCGCCGCCCGACGCCACCTCCGGCGGCAACACGACGGAGCCGGGCATCGCGCGAGTGGACATCAAGCGCAACGGCAAGGGCTGCCGCACGGCCTGGACCAGCAGCGAGATCTCGCCGAGCACCGTGCCGAAGATGTCGCTCGCGACCGGCCTGATCTACATCTACACCAAGCCCGAGGGCCTGCCCGACCGCTGGTACCTGACCGCCGTGGACTTCCGCAACGGCAGGACCGTGTGGCGGCGCCTGATCGGGACGGGGCTGCTGTTCAACGTGCACTACGCCGGGCTCAGCATCAGCCCCAAGGGCGTGCTCTACTCGGGCGTGCTGGGCGGGACGGTCGGTATAACCGGCGGCTAGGAATGCCGGAGCACCCATTCGTCTTCGTCGGGGTCGTCGCGCTGCTGACGATCACCCCCGGCGCGGACATGGCGATGGTCGCGCGGAGCGTGTTCACCGGCGGGCGCCGCGACGCGTTCGCCACGACGCTCGGGATCTCGGCCGGCTGCTTCGTCTGGGCGTGCGCCTCGGCGCTCGGGGTGGCGGCCGTGTTGGCGGCGTCGCAGACCGCCTACGACGCGCTGCGGCTGGTGGGTGCCGCCTACCTCGTCTGGCTCGGCGTGCAGAGCCTGCTGGCCGCGCGAAACGGGGTCGCGCCCGATGCGACGGCCGCTTCGCGCCCGGGGCATCCGTTCCGCCAGGGCCTCCTGACCAACCTGTTCAACCCGAAGATCGCGGTCTTCTACTCGACCTTCCTGCCCCAGTTCATCGGTCCCGGCGATCCGGCCCTGCTCGTCTCGATGGTGCTCGCCTGCGTCCACATCGCGCTCGGCCTCGTCTGGTTGTCGCTCTACGCGTGGCTGCTCGACCGCGCCGTCGAGGCGTTCAAGGGCTCGCGCGTTCGGCGCGCGCTCGACGCCCTCACCGGCACCGTGCTGGTCGGGCTCGGCCTGCGCCTCGCCGTCGAGCGTCGCTGAGCGCTGGGGTTCGGCTGCCCGTACTCCGCAGGGGCCGTCGCTCGCCTATCGTCAGGCCCGTGTCAGAGCTAGCCATTGAAACAAGCGGCCTCTGCAAGTCGTACGGCGACGTGCAGGCGCTGCGCAGTGTCGATCTCGAGGTGCCCGCCGGAACTGTGCTGGGCCTGCTCGGCCCCAACGGCGCCGGCAAGACCACGGCCGTCCGCATCCTGACCACGCTGCTGCCGCCCGACGGCGGCAGCGCGCGCGTGGCCGGCCACGACGTCGTGCAGGATGCGGCCGCGCTGCGTGCCGAGATCGGCCTGGCCGGTCAGTACGCCGCCGTGGACGAGAACCTGACCGGCCGCGAGAACCTGGTCATGGTCGGCCGGCTGTACCACCTGGGCCGAAAGCAGTCGCAGGAGCGCGCCGACGAGCTGCTCGAGCGGTTCGAGCTGACGGATGCAGCCGCGCGCCCCGCGCGCACGTACTCGGGCGGCATGCGGCGCCGGCTCGACCTGGCCGCGGCGCTGGTGGCGCGCCCGCCGGTGCTCTTCCTCGACGAGCCCACCACGGGCCTCGATCCGCGCAGCCGCCTGGCGCTGTGGCAGACGATCGAGGACCGCGTCGCGGGGGGGACGACAGTGCTCCTCACGACCCAGTACCTGGACGAGGCCGACCGGCTGGCCGACTCGATCGCGGTGATCGACCACGGCACGGTGATCGCCGAGGGCACCTCCGACGAGCTCAAGGACCGCGTGGGCGGCGAGAAGCTCGAGGTGACGCTCGAGGATCCCGACCAGCGCCGGCTTGCGATCGACACGCTCACGCCCATCTCCGGCGACGAGCCGCCGACCTGCGACGGGCCGCTCGTCCGGATGCCGATGAGTCGCGAGCGCGGGGGCATCGCCGAGGCCGTGCGCCGGCTGGACGGCGCCGGCGTCGGGATCGCCGACATCGCCGTGCGCCGCCCGACGCTCGACGACGTGTTCATGGTCCTGACCGGGCACGCAGCCGAGCAGGAGAACGGCGAGGAAGACGAGCAGGAGGAGCAGGTCGTCGAGCAGGAGGAGGCTGCCGCATGAGCGCGCTCGCGATGACGGTCTCGGACACGCTGGTGCTGGCGCAGCGCAATCTGATGCGGATCCCGCGCCAGCCCGACCTGCTGGTCGCGTACACGATCCAGCCGGTCATGTTCGTGCTGCTGTTCGTCTACGTGTTCGGCGGGGCGATTCAGACGCCCGGCTTCGACTACGTCGACTTCCTGATGCCCGGCATCATCGCCCAGTCGATCGCCTTCGGCGGGTTCACGACGGCCCTCGGGCTGTCGGATGACGTCCGCAAGGGACTGATCGACCGCTTCCGGTCGCTCCCGATGTCCCGCGCGGCCGTGCTCTTGGGCCGCACGATCTCCGACATCGGCCTCAACTGCGTGTCCCTGGTCGTCCTCTTCACCGTCGGCTTCATCGCGGGGTTCAACTTCATCGACGCGAGCGCGGGCGAGATCGCACTCGGCATCGTGTTGCTGTTGCTGCTGGGCTACGCGTTCTCGTGGGTCTTCGCCGTCGTCGGGCTCTACTCGTCGTCACCCGAGACGGCGAACGCCATCGGCTTCACGGCCCTGTTCCCGCTCACCTTCGCGTCCTCGATGTTCGTCCCGGCCGAGTCGATGCCCGACGGCCTGCGTCAGTTCGCCGAGGCCAACCCGTTCACCACGTGGACCGACGCCCTACGCTCGCTCTGGCTCGACACGCCCGCCAACAGCGACGTCTGGATGGCCTTCGTGTGGTGCTTCGTGCTGATCGCGGTGTTCGCTCCCATGGCCGTCGCGCGCTATCGCCGCGTGGTCGCGGCCTGACGGACGCCGCCGGCGGTGCTTGAGCCGCTCGGCGACGAAATAGCTGCCGATCACGAACACGCCGCCGGCGACCTGGGCGGCGATCGTCTCGACGGTCGGGAAGATGCCCAGCCAGATCCCGGTCCAGTAGGGCGGGTCGATGTCGATCGGGGTGATCGGAACCCAGCCCACGCCCTGCATGACGCGGACGGTCTTGCCCATCATGATCATCAGCACGACGGTCAGCAGCACGCCGGTGACGATCAGCATCTTGCGATAGGGCAGCTTGCGCTCGAGCTTGAACGTCGCGACGGCTACGACGCCGGTCGCGAGCGCGCCCAGCAGCACGCCCTCGAGCACGACCGCCAGCCCGGAGTTGAGCTCGAGCGCCTGGAGGAACAGGACGGTCTCGAAGCCCTCGCGGTAGACGGTCGAGAAGCCGAGCAGGACGAAGCCGACCACCTGCGCGCCGATCAGGCCGCCGGCCGTGGCGCCGAGCAGGTGCTTGCGGCGCTTGTTGAACTTCTTGATGTGCTCGGTCCAGTAGACCTTGTGGAAGAACCAGTTGAGCACCAGTAAGAGCACGGCGATCGCGATCAGCCCGACGATCGCCTCGAGCTTCTCGCCGTAGCGGGCCAGCTCGGTCAGCACGGTGCGGGCGAGGATGAAGGTGATCACGCTCGCCACCAGTGCCAGCGCCGCGCCGAACAGCATCGGACGGCGCTGGGCGCGCGCGGCGCCGGTCAGGCTGGCCATCACCGCGGCCAGGATCAGGACGGCCTCCAGCCCCTCGCGGAAGACGATCACGGCGGAGTTGGTGACCGCCGTCGCCGCGGTCGCGCCCTCGCCGAGCGAGCCGGCGCCGTCCTGGAGCGCCTCGTCGAGCGCGAGCCGCGTCTCGTGGACGTCGGTGCGCGGCTGCTTGTTGGCGATCAGCTTGGCCAGGCCCTCGTGGCCGTTGGCGCCGAACCAGATCAGCCCCTCGACCCGGTTCACGACGTCGGGGGCGAGCGCCTTCAGGCTCAGCTCCGGGCCGAACTCGAAGAACGCGTAGGCCTCCAGGCGCGACTGCTCCGCCGCTGCGTACTGGCCGGCGCCGACCGCGGCCTCCATGCGGTCGAGCGAGATCGCGATCAGGTCGAAGTCGGACTGGGCGTCGTCCTGCTTCCACTCCTCGGGCAGCAGGTCGTCGATCATGTCGCTGGCCCGCTGCTGGGTGGACTCCATCGTGTCCTGCGCTGTCACGCGCTTGCCCGTCTGGGCGTCCTGGACGTAGCCCTTGAGCGTGTCGAGCGCCCGCGAGACGTGCTCGGTGGCCGCGGCGTCGCGCTTGGCCAGCTCCTCCTCGAGGTCGGAGAACGCCGAGATGGCGGCCTCCGTGAAGGCCATCGACTCCTGGAGCTCGAACGGGATCGTGACCTTGCCGTCCTCGGTTCCGTGGTCGTAGTCGACCGGGATCAGCTCGACGAAGCGGGTCAGCTGCCCGGCCCGGCGCGCCTGTTCCTCTGCCGTGAAGGGCGCGGCGGTGAAGCCGTCGAGCGCGGTCGCGACGCGCTTTCGGGCGGCGGCGAATCCGGCCGCGTCGCCGCTCCGGGCGGCGCGCTCCAGCGCGGCGAACGCGGCGTCGGCCCCTGCGCGAGCCGAGGCGCCGCGGCCCTCCTGGTACTCGGGGGCGAGGATCCGCCAGAGGCCTGCCGCCAGGGCGGCGGTCTGGGCCCAGCGCGCGCGGAAGCCGCGCTCGGCGGCGTCATCCGCGTCGCCGAGCTGATCGGTGAGGGCGGCCTGGTAGGCGTCGAGCAGGTCCTTCTTTACGCCGAGAGCGGCCTTGCGCGCACCGGTGCGTCCGCGGGCCAGGTCGCGCACGGCGAGCGTGGCGTCCACGCCCGGGCGGGTGAAGCGGGTGGCCTTGCGGAACTCGCGCAGCAGCAGCCAGCTGGCGGCGGTCTTGGCGTCGCCTGCCTCCACCGAGGCGAGCGTGACGGCGTAGCTACCGCGGAACAGCGCCGCGCGCAGCTCGCCGCGGGCCGCGGCGAGGGCCGGCTCGTCGCGCTCGCGGGCGGCGACGATCGCCGCGGCGAGCGCTGTCCGGACGGCCCGGTCGGCCGCCGGCGCCTCGCGACGCAGCGCGGCCGCGAGCTCGCCGTGCAGCTGCGCCCGGGCGCGCCGCACAAGCCGCTCGGCCGAGCGCGGCTCGTCGAGCAGCAGGGCGCTCTGCGCGTCGAAGGCGAGGTCCTGGATGCGCTGCGCCGCCTGCCACGGCGGCGCCGCGGGTGCGTCAGCGGGTGCCGCCGCGGCCGGCGCGGCGAGCGCGCCGAGGACCGCCAAGGTGGCTGCGAGCACCCGCACCCGGGCTCAGCCCTCCTGGATCTCGATGTTGAGCTTGGCCGCCGCCTGCGTGATCTGGCCGGCGATCGCCTCCGCGCGCTCCTGGGCCTGGGAGCCGAGCGTGTCGGCCTCCTCGGCGGTGTACTTGCGCCCGCCGCCCTCCTTGTCGTGCAGCTGGGCCGCGAAGTCGTGCAGCTTCGTCAGGCTCTGCTCGGTCTGGTCGGCCTGCTGGGCGTCGGCCTTGGCGACCAGCGGCTTGACGTTGTCGTAGACGAGCACCAAGCCGCCAAGGATGTCAGCGATGTCCTGGAGGCGCGACGCCACCACGAAGGCCTTCTCGGTCGCCTTGTCGCCGGCGATGAAGCGCGAGTTCTTCCATGCCTCGAAGTACTCCGACATCGTCGGCGTCATCACGACCAGCGCGGTGAGCGCGTCGGCGGGGGTCGGCTGCCACTCGCGCGCCGACGCGTCGAGCTCCTTCGCGTACTTCTCGAATCCGCGCGCGGCGGCGACGTAGAAGTCGGCGTCGGGGACCGCCTCGCCGAACTCGACCTTGCCGTCGCCGTCGAGGTCCGGCTCGACGCCCTTGGCCAGGAACTTCGGCTCGGTGCCGAACACGGACGTCTCGATCAGGTAGTTGAAGTTGCCGGGCTGCTTGAACGTGCGCCCGGCTGGCGTCTCGACGTCGAACGGCACGGCGTTCTCGGGGTCGGAGGCGTCACTGCCCGCGTCGATGATCACGTCGTAGTCGGCCAGGCTGGGCACGCCGGCGACCACGCCCTCCATCTGTTCGTAGGCCGGGTTGGCCTTCGCGAAGGCGTCCTGCCCGCCGACCACGAGCTTGCGCACCTCCGCGCGGTGCTCGTCGAGCAACGCGCCGTAGTCGAAGTCGGTCGACTGAGCGAGCTCGTAGTAGGCCTCGGCGTTCTCACGCACGGCGCCGCTGTCCTCGACCAGACGCTCGGTGTGGGAGAGGAGGTAGTCCTTGATCGCCGCGAGGTCGGTGCCCTGAGCGGTCGCCTCGGAGCTCGTCGA
>JBQGCL010000225.1:0-4751 GCA_052038485.1 Thermoleophilaceae bacterium
GACATCCACCTGCGACACCATGGCGGCGCCTACTTGACCGTGGGGCTCGGGGCGGATCCGGCCGCTAGGGACCAGCTCGGCGACCTCGGTCCGGCGTTCGGCCAGCTCTACGAGATCTCGTCCTCGGGCGAGCTGCGCGCCGTTGCCGACATCAGCGCGTACGAAGCCGCCGCGAACCCCGACGGCGGCGAGCTCGACAGCAACCCGAACTCGGTCACGACGAAGTGGGGCCGCATCTTCGTCGTGGACGCCGGCGGCAACAGCCTGCTGCGCGTGCACCGGTCGGGCGAGATCTCGACCGTCGCGGTGTTCGGTGACCGGCTGATCACCCCGCCGCCCGGCATGGGCCTGCCCGATCCGTTCCCCATGCAGGCGGTGCCGACCAACGTGGTCGTGGGCCCGGATGGCGCTCTGTACGTCAGCCAGCTGACCGGCTTCCCGTTCCCCGTCGGCGCGGCCAACGTCTACCGCATCGAACGGGGCTCCGAGCCGGAGGTCTACGCCAGCGGCTTGACCAACGTCACGGACCTCGCGTTCGACCGCCACGGCAACCTGTACGTGGTCGAGTTCGCCGCGAACGGGTTGGCGTCGGGTGATCCGACGGGGGCGCTGATCAAGATCCGGCCCGACGGGTCACGCGAGACCGTGCTCAGCGAGGGCCTGGTCAACCCGTACGGCGTGGCGATCGGCAAGCGCGGGGACATCTACGTCTCCAACCACGGCGGCTCGGCCGGGGTCGGCGAAGTGCTCCGGCTGAGGCAGCGCCACAACCACCACCACTAGGGCAACCGCGCTCCCCGCACGGCCTCCTGCGCCTCGGCGCGCGGGAGGCCGGTGGCGCGCAGCAGGTCCACCGCCGCCAGCCTGATCTGGCCCACGATGTGCACCGCCGAGAGGTTGCCGGTCTCCTCGAGCACCGCGTTGGCCAGCGCCGCGGCGCGCGTGGCCGCGCCGCTGGTGGGGTCGGCGCCGCCGTCGTCGAGGTACTCCTTCAGCGCGCGGGTGCCGGCTGTCAGCTCGTCGATCGCCTGCACGGCCTCGGGCGGAACCGAGTCCTCGAGGCTGATGGCGCGCCTCGCGCCACGGGCGAGCGAGCGGACGTCCTCGATCAGGCGACCCACCGGGACCGCGGCCACCGCGTAGCGGTCGAGGTCGCCGAGCGCCCGGCGGCGCTGGGGCGACAGCTGGATCGCCTCGCCCGCCGGCTCCAGCGCCGCCACCAGGCTGTCGTGGACTCCGTCGGCGCGTGCCAGCGCCCGAAGCGCCGTCTCGGTGCCGTCCGGGCGGCGGGAGGTGAGCGCGTCGGAGAGCCCTTGCAGCGCCTCGACCAACTCGTCGAGCACGGGCCCGGCGCTATCGCGCAGCAGCCGGCGGGGGTTGAGCGGGAGCAGCAGCGAGCTGACCAGCAGCGCGCTGCCGGCGCCGACGAGCGCGTCGACGGCTCGGCCGAAGTCGACCCCGCCGTCGGGCGGCTGGAGCGTCGCCACCAGCACCGCGGAGGCGCCCGCCTGGGAGGCGAGCAGCGGACCGCCGCCGACCAGTGTCGCGGCGGCCATCGCGAGCGCGACGACGACGCCGACCTGCCACGTGCCGGTGCCGATCGCCGCCACCAGCGCGTCGGCGATCGCGATGCCGACCACCACGCCGATGGCCAGCTCGATCGCGCGGCGGCGGCGCTCGCCGACGGTGAGGCCGAGCGTGACGACCGCGGAGATCGGCGCGAAGAAGGGTCTGGGGTGGCCCACGACCTCGGTCGCCACCAGCCAGGCGAGCGAGGCGGCGACGGCGGAGTGCAGGATCGGCCGCGCGCTCGACACGATCCGCTCCTGGCGCGTGCGCAGCCCCGTGCGCGAAGCCTCGGCCGCCTGTTCGAGCAGCTCGTCACGGCGTGTGCGCTGGATCACCTGCGGTACCAGCGAGGCGAGACGTTCGGCGGCGGCCGCAGCGCCGCCTTCGCCACGAGCACGCTCGGCTCGTCGACGCGCACGTGGTGGCCGAGCATCGCCTCGAAGCGCTCGCCGAGGCCCTCCACGGCGTCTGCGCGGACGCCGAACGAGCGCGCCATCGCGACGAAGTCGGGAGTGTGGAGGTCGACGCCCTCGTGGGGGTCCCCCTTGAGGTCCTGGTCGAAGCGGAGCATGCCGTAGCCGCCGTCGTCGACGATCACGGCCGTGAGCGGGATGCGCTCCTGGGCGAGCGTGGCGAGCTCCCCGCAGGCGTACAGGAAGCCGCCGTCACCGGAGACGCTCACGACCGGCCCGGCGCCGGCGAGCGCGGCGCCGAGGCCCTGCGGGAAGCCGCAGCCGAGCGTGCCCCAGCCCAGCGGGTAGGCGAGCTTGCGGGGCGCGGGTGTGCGGTGGAAGCCCCCCAGCCAGTAGCCGGGGATGCACATGTCGCAGACCACGACGCCGTCGTCGGGGAGGGCGCGCTCGATCGCTTCGAGGAAGCCGAGCGCCTCGGGGTCGGTCTCGGCCAGCTCGGCGCGGACGGCGGCGTTGAGCTCGCGCACGCGGTGCGCGAGGGCGTCCAGGCCACCGCGCTCGGGGATGCGTTCCGCCAGAGCGGCCGTGCCCGCGGCCGCGTCGGCCTCGACGAGCACGTCCGCCAGGTAGTTCTTCGACGCGTCGGCGGGGTCGACGTTGATCGCGATCAGGTGAGGCGGCTGGGGAAGCTTCCAGCCCTGGGTCATCATGCCGTCGAAGTCGGTGCCGATGGCGATCACGGCATCCGCCTCGTCCCAGAGCTCGCCGACCTGGGCGACGTGCGGGGTGGCCTCGACGAGGCAGGGGTGGCCGGGCGGCAGCAGCCCGCGGGCGGAGTAGGTGAGCAGGACCGGGGCCACGAGGCGCTCGGCGAGCCTCCCGACCGCCTCTCCTGCATCCGCCTGCAACGCGCCGCCACCGGCCCAGATCAGCGGGCGGCGGGCGTGCTCGAGGGCGGCGGCCGCGCGAGCGAGGTGCTCGTCGTCGGGCTCACCGACGGCCGCCATCGGGGCGCGCGCGTGCGCGGCGCCCGCGTGCGCGGCGCCCGCTTCGGCCGCCGCGGCGTCGCCCGCCGCCGCGTCGCCCGCTTCCCCGGTGCCCGCTTCCCCGCTGCCCGCTTCCGCGGCCAGCAGATCCGTCGGCACCTCGACGTAGACCGGCCGGCGTGGTGCCGTCATCGCCAGGCGAGCCGCGCTCTCGATCGTTCCGCCCACGGCGGCCGCTTCCCGCACCCGATAGGTCCGCTTCACGACCGGCTCGAACATCGCCGCCTGGTTGGTCCCCTCGTGCAGCGCTCCGCGCCAGACCCCGGGGCGGCGCAGGCGGGCCGGGATGTCGGTGGCGATCACCAGGATCGGCTGGCGGCAGGCCCAGGCCTCGCCTACCGCGCCGAGCGTGTTGGCCGCGCCCGGGCCGGTTGTGGTCAGCGCCACGCCCAGCTTCCCGGTCGCGCGGGCGTAGCCGTCGGCGGCATAGGCGGCGGTCTGCTCGTGGCGCACCCCGACGAGCCGGATCGGCGAATCGCCCAGCGCCCGCCAGAGCGACAGGTTGTGCACGCCCGGCAGGCCAAACGCCAGCTCGACGCCCGCGCGCTCCAGCGCCGCGACCGCCAGCGCGGCGCCTGTCAGGATGCCCGTCCGGGATGAGCTCACCGGACGCATCCTTGCAGCCGCTCCGCGGCGTGCGCGTGGTCGACCTGTCCCGGGTGCTCGCCGGGCCGTACTGCACGATGGTGCTGGCCGACCTCGGTGCCGACGTGGTCAAGGTCGAGCGCCCGCAGGGCGGCGACGAGACGCGCTCCTGGGGCCCGCCCTTCGCCGGCGGGGAGGCCGCCTACTACCTGTCGGTCAACCGCGGCAAGCGCTCCTGCGCGATCGACCTCTCCGAGCCCGAGGGCCGCGAGCTGGCGCTCGAGCTGTGCGCCGGCGCGCACGCGGTGGTCGAGAACTTCAAGGTCGGCGGCGCCGATCGGCTCGGGGTCGGCTACGAGGCGGTGCGCGGGCGAAACCCCAAGGTCGTCTACTGCTCGATCACCGGCTTCGGCTCGCTGCGCGAGCCGGTCGGGCGGCCCGGCTACGACTTCGTCGCCCAGGCCGAGAGCGGCCTGATGTCGATCACCGGTCCCGCCGACGGGCCGCCGTACAAGGTCGGCGTGGCGCTCGTGGACGTGCTCGCCGGCCTGCACGCCGCCGCGGCGATCCTGGCCGGGCTGCACGGGGGAGAGGGCGCGCGCATCGAGGTCCCGCTGCTCGACAGCGGGCTGGCCGGGACGGTGAACGTGGCCCAGAACGCGTTGGTCACCGGCGCCGAGCCGACCCGCTTCGGCAACGCGCATCCCAACATCGTCCCCTACGAGACGTTCGAGACGGCGTCGGGCCAGATCGCGATCGCGGCCGCCAACGACGGCCTGTTCCGGGCGCTCTGCGGGGTGCTCGGCCTCGAGCAGCTGGCCGGCCGCTTCCCCACCAACGCCGAGCGCGTGGAGAAGCGCGAGGAGCTGATCCCGCTGCTGGCGGCGCGGCTGCGCGAGCGCCACGCCGAGGAGTGGCTGGCAGAGCTGGACGCGGCCGGGGTGCCGGTCGGGAAGGTGCGGACCGTGCCCGAGGCGCTCGCGGCGGCGGCGGCCGCCGGCCGTCCGGCCACGCTGCGGGTCGATCACCCGACGGCGGGGGCGCTCGATTTGGTGGCGTCGCCGATCTGGGGGCCGACCGCGACCGCCCCTTCGCCGCCGCCGCTGCTGGGAGAGCACACAGGGCAGGTGCTCGAGGA
>JBQGCL010000226.1:0-5078 GCA_052038485.1 Thermoleophilaceae bacterium
CCGCGCCGCTGCCG
Organism: Thermoleophilaceae bacterium; assembly: GCA_052038485.1. Classification (GTDB taxonomy): domain Bacteria; phylum Actinomycetota; class Thermoleophilia; order Solirubrobacterales; family Thermoleophilaceae; genus JACVRW01. The sequence goes on from JBQGCL010000226.1 coordinate 15, forward strand.
ATGACGATCACGTCGTAGGAGCTCACGTCGTGTACTCCTCGAGTCGCTCTTGCAGGATGATGCGCGCGCCCGCCTCGATCAGCGCGAGGTGCGAGAAGGCCTGCGGGAAGTTGCCCAGGTGGCGCCCTGTGCTCGTATCGAACTCCTCCGCATAGAGCCCGAGCGGGGACGCGACGCTGAGCAGGCGCTCCATCAGGTCGCGGGCGCCTTGATGGTCGCCGACGATGGCGAGCGCCGACACGAGCCAGAACGAGCAGATCAGGAAGCTGCCTTCCTTGCCCGACAGGCCGTCGTCGGTCTCGTCGGTGCGGTAGCGCAGGACGAAGCCGTCCTCGGTCAGGTCGTTCGCGATCGCCTCCACGCTCTTGCGCAGGCGCTCGTCGTCGCCCGGCAGGAAACCGAAGAGCGCCGCCAGCAGCGTGGACGCGTCGAGTGCGTCGGTGTCGTAGTGCTGGCGCAGCACGCCGTCGCGGACGCCGTTGCTGAGGATGTCCTCCTTGATCTCGTCGGCCGTGGCGCGCCAGGACTGCTGGAGACTTGAATCGCCGGCGATGTCGGCGAGCTTCGCGGCGCGGTCGAGCGCTACCCAGCACATCAGCTTCGACGACACGTAGTGCTGAGGATCGCCGCGGGCCTCCCAGATGCCCTGGTCCGGCTCGCGCCACACCTGGATCGCGCACTCCGCCTGGGTTTGAACGATCGGCCACAGCCGTCGCGGCATGCGTTGACTGCGCCGGGTATGCAGCAGGATCGAGTCGAGCGCCGCCCCGAACACGTCGTTCTGGCGCTGGTCGAAGGCGCCGTTGCCGATCCGGACTGGGTGCGCGCCGGCGTACCCGGACAGCTCGTCCCGGGTGGACTCCGTCAGGTCGCGGCGCCCGTCGATCCCGTACATGATCTGCAGCGCGCCGTCTTCGTTGGGCTCGAGGTCGGCGACGAACTGCATGAACTCGTCGGCCTCCCAGTCCAGGTTCAGGAAGTGCAGCGCCTGGAGCGTGAAGGTCGAGTCCCGGATCCAGGTGAAGCGGTAGTCCCAGTTGCGCTCCCCGCCCGGCGTCTCGGGCAGCGACGTCGTGAGCGCCGCGACGGTCGCGCCGGTGGGCATGTAGGTGAGCCCCTTGATGGCGAGCGCCGAGCGTTCGATCGCACCGCGCCAGCGGTGGTCGATGGCGCGGGACCGGTGTAGCCATTCGCGCCAGAAGCGTGTGGTGGCGGCGAGCCGGGCGTTGGCCTCGTCGATGTCCTGCGGCGAGGCGAGGGCCTCGGCCCAGGACAGCGCGCAGTACACCATCTCGCCCTGCCTGAGGTTGTGGCGCGCCCTGACGCGTTCGCCCTCGACGCCGAGCGCCATGTCGGTCTGCAGCCTGATCGTCTGGCCTGCGCCGGTCGCGTCGGCCGCGTGGCGGTTGCCGTCGACCAGCGACCACTCCGCCGGTGTGCGTCCGTAGTCGAACACGGGCTCGCACACGAGGTCGACCTCGACGCTGCCCTCCAGGCACAGGACGGTGCGCACGAGCATGTGATCGCCGTCCTCGTCGGCCGGTGGCCGCGTGTGTGGCGTGACCTCGTCCTCGTGGTCCCGCGGGCCCATGGTCAGGGCGTCACGGACCATGATCCAGCCGCTCGGCGTGTTCCACGTGGTGAGCAGGGTGTTCGTCCCGGGCTCGTAGATTCGGCTCGCTGGAACGTTGATCCCGAACGGCCCCAGGCGGAAGGCGCCGCTCTGGCGGTCGAGCAGCGTGCCGAACACGCTGGGCGAATCGAAGCGCGGCACGCAGAGCCAGTCGATCGACCCGTCCGGCGCGACCAGGGCGCCGGTGTGGCAGTTGGACAGGAAGGCGTAGTCCGCGATGGGCGGGAACGGGGAGGGCGCCGCCGCGCTCTGCGGCGCCTCTGACCGCGACGTCGTCGTCATGCGCCCACCCAGGGCTCGTGCCACTTGCCGTGCCCGGCGACCAGGCGGTCCGCGCCCTCGGGCCCCCACGATCCCTGCGCGTAGCTCTCCACCGCGGGTGGCGCGTCCAGCAGAGGCTGCACGACGCGCCAGGCCTGGTCGACCGCATCTTGGCGCGTGAAGCGCTTGCTGTCCCCGACCATCGCCGCGTGCAGCAGCACCTCGTATGGCGTCGCGCCCTCGCCGCCCTCCTGGGCGAACTCCATGTCCAGTGTGATCTGCTCGGGCGTGACCGAGTCGGCCCGTTGCGCGTCGATCCGCAGCTGGATGCCGGTGGTCGGGTCCAGCCTCACGACGAGCTGGTTCGGGTCCGGGCTCTCCGATCCCCGCAGTCCGAACCGAAGCCGCGGCGGGTCCTTGAAGACAAGCCGCAGCTCGGTCTGCGTGATTGGCAGGTGCTTGCCCGTCCGGATGAAGAACGGGACGCCCGACCAGCGCCAGTTGTCGACGTGCAGGCGCAGGGCCGCGTACGTCTCGGTGGTCGAGTCGGCCGCGACCCCCTCGGTATCCAGGTAGCCGTCGTACTGCCCCCGCACGTAGTGCGCGGGATCGCCCTCGGGCATCGCCTGAAAGACGGACACCATCGCGTTCTTCAACGTCGCCGAATCGCGGCTGGCGGGCGGCTCCATGGCCGTCGCCGCGATCACCTGCATGAGGTGGTTGACGACGACGTCGCGCAGCGCGCCGACCGGGTCGTAGAAGTGGCCGCGGTCCTCCACCCCGAAGCTCTCGGCCATGGTGATCTGCACCGAGGCGATGTAGTTGCGGTTCCAGATGGGCTCGAACATCGTGTTCGCGAACCGCAGGTAGAGGATCTCGACGAGGCCCATCTTTCCCAGGAAGTGATCGATCCGATAGAGCTGGTCCTCGCGCAGGTACCGGTGCACCTCCTCGTCGAGCGCCGCCGCCGAGGCGACGTCGTGCCCGAAGGGCTTCTCGACCACTACGCGGGCGGAGTCGGTCAGGCCCGCGCCGGCCAGGCCCTTGATGACCATCCCGAACAGCGACGGCGGGATCTCGAGGTAGAAGACCGGGGTGTGCGCGTCCCCCACGGCCTTGGCCACTCGCTCGTAGACGTCGTCGTCGCCGAAGTCGCCCGACAGGTAGGACAGCCTCGCCGCGAAGCGATCGAACACCTCGTCGTCGATCTCCTCGCCGCAGTCGGCGATGCACTTGCGGGCGTGCTCGCGCAGCTCGTCGACGCTCCAGTCGTCGGCCGCGACGCCCACGATCGGGCAATCCAGGAGCCCGCGCTGCTCCAGGCGGTAGAGCGAGTGGAAGGTCATCACCTTGGCCAGGTCGCCGGTGATGCCGAACACGACAAAGACGTCCGCCGGCGGAGCGCCGTCCGTGGTTCCCGGATCCGCGGCGGTCCGTTCGCCGGTTCCAACGGCGGTGGTCATAGGGAGGCCAATCGTCGGGAGGGCCAAGATTCTCGGCCACGCCGGGGGAGCGTGCATCACCCGCGAGGGATGATTCGGGCCACCCGGATCATCCGTGGAAGGTGATGTGCGCTACTACCGCGACGGCCTAGCGTAGGCGCCGTGATAGGTCACGGATTGGCCATCGCCCGCCGTCCCGTCGCCCGCGAGCACTGGGATGTGGTGATCGCGCTGGGCTTCGCGATCGGCTCGGCCTGCTTCTTCATCGGCCCCTTCCCCGGCTTCGTGCAGCTGGTCGGCGAGGGCGCCGACGGAGTCGTCTTCTTCCTCGGCTCCGTGTTCTTCACGTTCGCGGCGGGGCTGGAGCTGCGCGAGGCGACTCTGCGGCTCGGCCGCTGGGCCGCCAACCCGTCCTGGTGGAGCGCCGCCATCCAGTTCGCCGGCACGCTGCTCTTCAACGTCAACACGTTCGACGCGATGAAGGACGGCCTCTCGGCCGAGCAGACGAATCGGCTCGTCTTCGCCCCGGACCTGTTCGGCTCGGCCTGCTTTCTGGCGTCGGGCCTACTCGCCTATCGCGTCGCCACCGGCCCGGAGCACCGGATGGCCGCCGTCAACCTGGCCGGCTGCGTGCTGTTCGGGATCTCGGCGATCGCGTCGTACGTGGTCCCCTCGACCGGCTCCGTGCTGGACCTCGCCGCCGTCAACTGGTGCACCGCGCTCGGTGCGCTCTGCTTCTTCGTCGGCGCCCTGATGCTGCTACCGCGCAAATCGCCAGTCCTCAAGGAGGCATGACATGTCGCAGACCGACCTCTCCCACCAACTCGACGAGCTCGCCCGCCAGTACGGCAACCGCTTCCTGCTCGAAGCCGCGCCCGACGACAAGCTGCCCGAGCACGGCATGCGCGCGGTCGACGCCATGCGCCTGATCGGGGAGGAGCTCGTGCTCGACGGGATCCCGATGCGCAACCTGGCCACGTTCGTGACGACCTGGATGGAGCCCGAGGCGCAGCGCATCATCGCCGAGAACCTGCACCGCAACTTCATCGACCACGCCGAGTACCCGCAGACGGCCGAGATCGAGCAGCGCTGCATCCGCATGATGGCCGACCTCTTCCACGCCCCCGGGGAGACCACGGGCGCGCGCACGCAGGGCTCGTCCGAGGCGATCATGCTCGGCGCCCTGTCGCTGAAGTGGAAGTGGCGCGACCGGCGCGAGCAGGCCGGCCAGGCCACCGACCGGCCCAACCTCGTCTTCGGCGGCGACGTGCACGTGGTCTGGGAGAAGTTCTGCCGCTACTTCGACGTCGAGCCGCGGATCATCCCGCTCCAGCCCGACAAGTACACGATCGGCCCCGAGGACGTGGAGCCGCACGTGGACGAGAACACGATCGGCGTCGCGGCCGTGCTGGGCACCACGTTCACCGGGCACGCCGACGACATCGTCGGCATCAACGACCTGCTGCTGCGCCTCAAGCACGACCGCGGCATCGACGTTCCCCTGCACGTTGACGCCGCCAGCGGCGGGTTCGTGTGGCCCTTCCTGTACCCGCACTCCGAATGGGACTTCCGGCTCGAGCAGGTGCGCTCGATCAACGTGTCCGGGCACAAGTTCGGGCTCGTCTACCCGGGCATCGGCTGGCTCGTGTTCAGGGAGCGCAGCGACCTGCCCGAGGACCTCGTCTTCTACGAGAACTACCTCGGCAAGACCGACGCGACGTTCACGCT
>JBQGCL010000227.1:0-2783 GCA_052038485.1 Thermoleophilaceae bacterium
CCGGCGCGGTCGAGGTCAAGCATGTCGTCCAGCCGCGCGTGGCGCCCGCCACCCAGGCCGCCGTGGCGACGCAAGCGCCGGTGGCGCCGACGCCGAGCGCGGTCGTGGCCAAGCCGAAGCAGGAGCATCACCCCAAGCTGACCAAGGCCGTCGTGAAGCCCGAGCCTCCGGCCGAGCCGGTCACGCCCCCGGTCGAGACCGTCGCGGCCGTGCCGCCGCCCGCGCCCGCGCCGCCGGTTGCCGAGCCGGTGCAGGAGGAGGGCTCGACGGTGGTCGTCCCGCCGCGCGAGGACCAGGACGACCCGACGGTCGCGGTCCCCCCCACCGAGGAGCTGATCGATCCAACCACGGCGGCACCCGAGGACGAGGGGCTGACCCCGGTCGAGCCGCCCGCGGCCCCGCCCGCCGGCGAGTCGGGCTCGGGCACGCTGCCCGCGCCGCCGCCGCCGGCGACCCCGTAGAGCGCCTCGCCGGTCGGCCGGCCCGCCCGCTCGCCACCGCACCGCTCGCGGGCGACCGTTAGCGTGCGCGCCCGTGATCGACTTCGACGACTTCCTCAAGGTCGACATCCGCGTCGGCCGGATCGTCTCGGTGGAGGAGTTCCCAGAGGCGCGCAAGCCCGCCTGGAAGCTCAACCTGGATTTCGGGCCCGAGATCGGCGAGCGCAAGTCCTCGGCGCAGATCACCAACTACACGCGCGAGGAGCTCGAGGGCAGCCTCGTGGTCGCGGTCGTGAACTTCCCGCCGCGCCAGATAGGGCCGGTGCGCTCGGAGGTGCTCGTGCTGGGCGTGCCGGACGAGGAGGGTCGCGTGATCCTGCTCAGGCCGGCTTCCGACGTGCCGCTCGGCGGCCGGATGTTCTAGGCAACCGGCGCGAGGCCGATCACCTTGAGGCGCCGCTCGAGCGCCTTCATCGCGAACGCGCGCGTCTCGTCCATCGTGGCGCCGAGCACCTCTGTCTCGCCCTCGACGTACCACTTCGGCTGGAGCACGCCGTCGGCGATCGGCCCCACCTCGGTGAGCGTGCGCGTGATCGCGTCGGCGTACTTGCCGTCCTCCTGTGCCATCTCGCGCAGGAAGCGCGCGCCGAAGGCGACGTGGCGGTGCTCGTCGCGGGCGATCTTGTTGAAGCCCTCGACGAAGCCCGGCAGCGTGCCGACCTCCTCGTTGTACTGGAGGATGAAGTGCTGGCCGGTGAGCGCGAGCATGCCCTCGATGACCATGTGGTAGAGCGTCACCGCCTCGACCAGCGCGACCAGGTCCTCGGGCTTGCGCGCGAGGTGATCGACACGGCTCTTGAGCATCTCGTCGAAGAGCTGGTCGAACTCGGGGTTGACGTGGGCGCTGGTCTCGGCCAGGCGGTCCTGGAGGTTGTCGGCCTCGAGCACGCCGACCTCGTCGTAGAAGCGGTTGAAGAAGCGCACGTGGCGCGCCTCGTCCGCGATCTGGGTGCAGAGGAAGATGCGCATCTCCTCGGTGGGAGCGGCGCGCATCATCGGGCCGAGCTCCTCTGCGACCTTCTGCTCGCCGATGAAGAACGAGGACAGGCCGTACATCCGCTGGAAGCGCTCCTCCTCGGGGATGCGCTCGTGCCAGTCGATCCGGTCCTGGGTGAAGTCGATGTCCTGGGTCGCCCACTGCTGGCGCTCCCACAGGTTGTAGAGCTGCTCGTAGCTGAGCAGGTTGACCTCGCCCCTGTCGGCCGACTCCAGCACGGCGGGGTCGCTGGTCGCCTGGAAATCCTCTCGCTCGATGCGCTGCTCGGCCGTTTCGCTCATGCGGGGCAGCGTACCGAAGCTTTGGCTGGCCAGCCAGTCAGGGACCGGGCTCGGCGGTCGCCTCGATTCGCACCTTTCCGGAGGCCCCGGTCGGCGTGCCGACGAGCTTCTCCGCGGGGCGCAGGCCGTCGATCGTCGTCGACACAGAGCCCAGCCCGTCGTGCACCTTGATCGTCTCGCCCGCGAACGTCAGCCCGTACTCGGCGCCGTCGGCCGAGCGCAGCTCGACGCGCACCGCGATGAACGCCGGCACGCGAACCACGGCCGGCGTGATCCTGCCGTTCTCGCCGGTGAACAGCGCGAGCGTCTCGGCCGGCTGCTCGTCGCCCGCCCCGCCCGGGCCGCTCTCGCCGGTGTCGACTCCGTTGCCGTCGCCGTCGTTGGGGAGCGTCTCGGTCTCGGGGTCGACCTCGGTGGTCGTCGTCTCGCTGTCGGTCGTCTGCTCGACCGTCCGCTCGGTCGAGGTGACACCGGTTGAGGCCTGGTCCTCGTCGTCACCGCCACAGGCGCCGAGCGTCAGCGCCAGGGCGAGCAGCGGAAGAACGACCAATTTGCGCAAAGAGCTAATCGACACAATCATGGATGTGCATGACCGGGAGGCCATGGACACACGGTAATCGCGTGATCGGCGTCGATCCCGCACGGCGCCGCTTGTGGGTCTGCGGGCAGCGTGTGCACCATGGCCCCACCGGTCTGTTCCTCGCGGCGCTCGGCGCCGCGTTGGTCGCGCACGACTGGAAGGATCGCCTGATCTGGTTCCAGCGCGGCTGGCAGAACCAGCCCTAGGAGGCGCTACGCCGAGAACGTCTCCCCCGGCGCCAGCACCTCGACCTTCGACGAGGTGCGCGACTCCACGTCCGCCTTGAACGCCTGCACGTCGGTCTCGATGGGCGGGAACGTGTCGTAGTGGCACGGGATCACCGTGGCCGCCCCGATCAGCTCGGCCGCGGCCACCGCGTCGTGGCGGTCCATCGTGTAGTGGCCGCCGATGCACATCAGCGCCAC